>NZ_JAPEPI010000001.1:310849-621698 GCF_026340305.1 Streptomyces sp. NBC_01381
AGCTCGCGTACATGCAGCGGGGCTACGAGAACTCCGCCGGGCGGGCCGTCGGCTTCAAGATCGACGACCCGGCTCTGCCGGACGGGCTGCGGGACAAGGTCGTGGCCGGGCGGCGCGGGACCTTCGTGGAGGAGCACGCCCACGGAGTGCCGGACATCTGGGCGGCCGTGCCGCTCAGCGACGGCCGCATCCTGTCGCTGCACACGCCGCTGCCCGACCGCAGCACCACCGTCATGAAGGACCTCGACCAGGCCCTGGTGATCGGCTCGATCTCGGTCGTCTTCGGCGGCTGCGCGCTCGGCGTGCTGATCGGCGGCCAGCTGTCACGGCGGCTGCGCAAGGCGGCGGCGGCGGCGCAGGACGTCGCCCAGGGGCAGACGGACGTCAGCGTACGAGAGGCCATCGGCGGCGTCGTACGCGATGAGACCGATGATCTGGCGCGGTCGGTGGACGCGATGGCGGACGCCCTGAAGCAGCGCCTCGAGGCCGAGCGGCGGGTGACGGCGGACATCGCGCACGAGCTGCGTACGCCGGTGACGGGCCTGCTCACGGCGGCCGAGCTGCTCCCGCCGGGCCGCCCGACCGAGCTGGTCAGGGACCGCGCGCAGGCGATGCGCACGCTCGTCGAGGACGTCCTGGAAGTGGCCCGCCTCGACAGCGCGGCCGAGCGTGCCGAGCTGCAGGACATCATGCTGGGCGAGTTCGTGACGCGGCGGATCGCGGTGCTGAACGGGGATGTGAAGGTGACGGTGGTGCACGAGTCGGAGGTCACCACCGATCCGCGCCGCCTGGAGCGGATCCTGGGCAACCTCCTCGCCAACGCGGCCAAGCACGGCAAACCGCCGGTCGAGGTCAGTGTCGAGGGCCGCGTGGTGCGGGTCCGCGACCACGGCCCCGGCTTCCCCGCGGGTCTCCTCGCGGAGGGCCCGAGCCGCTTCCGCACCGGCAGTTCGGACCGCGCGGGCGTCGGCCACGGCCTGGGCCTGACGATCGCGGCGGGCCAGGCGCGCGTCCTCGGTGCCCGCCTCACCTTCCGCAACGTGACGCCGGCGGGCGCGGGCCCCGACGACCCGGCGGAGGGCGCGGTGGCAGTCCTCTGGCTCCCGGAACACGCCCCGACAAACACGGGCAGCTTCCCGATCTTGCAATTGCCGGACATGTAGCCACCCCGAGCCGCCTCCGTTGTGGGCAGGCGTTCCGCAGGGCGGAACGGGTGGGCACAACGCCAACTGCCAGGTGCCGAAACCCAAGGGACCAGGCTAAGAAACGGGCCCCCGGCGCCAGAAGGCACCGGGGGCCAGTTCAGCCGGGGTAGGCGGACAACCGCAGGTCAGACGACCTCTGCAACCGTCGACCGCGGCGCAGCCCCCGCGGCGTCCCCAGCCGCACCCTCGACC
Source organism: Streptomyces sp. NBC_01381 (assembly GCF_026340305.1). Lineage (NCBI taxonomy): Bacteria > Bacillati > Actinomycetota > Actinomycetes > Kitasatosporales > Streptomycetaceae > Streptomyces > Streptomyces sp. NBC_01381. The sequence continues at coordinate 312,247 of NZ_JAPEPI010000001.1, forward strand.
GGCTTGTCGGCCCCGGTTTCCTTCGGCCCGGAATCCTCCGGCCCGGAGTCCTTCGGCCCGGCCCCCCGCAGCGGGACCTCCTTCACGAAGAAGGCCGCGACCAGAGCGACGACCCCGATCGCCGAGCCCAGCAGGAACGCCGAGTGCGTACCGGAAGACACCGCGTGCTGATACGCGTCCCGCACCGCCTCCGGCAGCTTCGCCAGACTCGCCGCATCCAGCTGCGCCGACTTCTCCGTGACGTTCCCGCCGAGCGACCCGGCCCGCTCCGTCATGACGTCGTTCACCCGGTTGTTGAACAGCGCGCCCATGATCGCGACGCCGAACGAGGAGCCGAGCGTACGGAAGAGGGTGGTCGAGGAGGACCCGACGCCCATGTCCTTCATCTCGACGCTGTTCTGCGCGACCAGCATGGTGATCTGCATCAGGCAGCCCATGCCCGCACCGAGTACGGCCATGTAGAGCCCGGAGGTCACCCGCGAGGTGTCCGTGTCCATCTGGGCCAGCAGGAAGAGCCCCACCACCATCAGCGCACCGCCGACGATCGGGAAGACCTTGTACCGCCCGGTGTTGGTCGTCACCCGCCCCGCGATCAGCGAGACGACCATCATCGCGCCGAGCATCGGAAGCAGCAGGAGCCCGGAGTTGGTGGCCGATGCCCCCTGCACTGACTGCTGGTAGAGCGGCAGGAAGAGCACCGCTCCGAACATCACGAAGCCGGTGATGAAGCCGATGACGGACATCAGCGCGAAGTTGCGGCTCTTGAAGATGTGCAGCGGCATGATCGGCTCGGCCGCCTTCGTCTGGACGAAGAGGAAGCCGATGAGCGAGGCGACGCCGATCCCGATGAGCTCCATGATCACGGCGGAGTCCCAGGCGTACTCCGTGCCGCCCCAGGTGGTGACGAGGACGATGGAGGTGATGCCGACGGTCAGCAGGGCCGCGCCGAGGTAGTCGATCCGTACCTTGGACCGCTTCTTCGGCAGGTGCAGCACCGCGCTCACCGCGAGCAGGGCCACGACGCCGAGCGGCAGGTTGATGTAGAAGGACCAGCGCCAGCCCCAGTGGTCGGTGACGGTGCCGCCGACCAGCGGTCCGCCGATCATGGCGAGCGCCATCACGCCGGCCATCATGCCCTGGTACTTGCCGCGCTCCCGCGGCGGAACGAGGTCACCGATGATCGCCATGACGCCGACCATCAGACCGCCGGCGCCGAGTCCCTGGAGGGCGCGGAAGCCGATGAGCTGGCCCATGTCCTGGGCCATGCCGCTGGTCGCGGAGCCGACCAGGAAGATGACTATGGACGTCATGAAGGCGCCCTTGCGCCCGTACATGTCGCCGAGCTTGCCCCAGATCGGGGTGGAGGCGGCGGTGGCGAGGGTGTACGCGGTGACGACCCACGACAGGTGCTCCAGACCGCCGAGCTCGCCCACGATGGTCGGCATCGCGGTGCCGACGATCATGTTGTCGAGCATCGCGAGCAGCATCGTGACCATCAGCGCCAGCATGACGACGCGCACACTGCGCTGCGGTGGCTCCGCCTTGCCCGCTGGGCTCTCTGGGCCCTCCGCCTGTTCCTTCGGTTCCTTGATCTCCGCCATGTTCCCCACTCCCCGGTAACCCCGACCTCGCCGCTACTTACTTGCCGCCCGGCAAGTTGACTACACTGAGGGAAACTAGACCCCTAACTAGCCGGGCGTCAAGTAAGTAAATTCGAGTCCTTCGAGTCCAGGGATTCGAGCCGAGGAAGCCGAGGAGCACCGAGATGGTCACGGGCACGGGCAAGCAGCAGCGCCGCGGGAACACCCGTCAGCGCATCCAGGACGTGGCCCTCGAACTCTTCGCCGAGCAGGGGTACGAGAAGACGTCACTGCGCGAGATCTCCGAGCGCCTGGACGTCACGAAGGCCGCGCTGTACTACCACTTCAAGACCAAGGAAGACATCCTCACCAGCATCTTCGAGGACCTCACCCGGCCCATCGACGAGCTGGTGGCGTGGGGCAAGGAACAGCCGCGCACCCTGGAGATCAAGCGGGAGATCCTGACCCGCTACAGCGAGATCCTCACCGGCGCGTCGCCGCTCTTCCGCTTCATGCAGGAGAACCAGGCGACGATGCGGGACCTGAAGACGGGCGAGACCTTCAAGGACCGCATGTTCAGCCTGCTCGACATCCTCAAGGAGCCGGGCGCCCCGATGACCGCCCAAGTGCGCTGCTTCAGCGCGCTGTTCACGATGCACGGCGGCATGTTCGTCCTCAAGGACGCCGAAGGCGACCCCGAGGAGAAGCGCAAGGCCATCCTCGAGGTCGCCATCGATCTGGTGACACGGGCGCACGAAGGCGCCTGAACGGGGTCGGGTCAGACGGTGACGCCGTTGGAGCGCAGGAACGCGACGGGGTCGACCGCGGTGCCGTAGTTCGGGGTCGTACGGATCTCGAAGTGCAGGTGCGGGCCGCTGGAGTTGCCGGTGTTGCCGGAGGCGGCGATGTGCTGCCCGGTGGCGACGGCCTGGCCGACGCGCACGTCGATCTTGGACAGGTGCGCGTACTGCGAGAAGGTGCCGTTGTCGTGCTTGATCACGATGGCGTTGCCGTAGGCGGGGCCGTCACCGGCGCCGTTGCCGCCGGCCTTGACGACGGTGCCGCCGTGCACGGCCTCGACCGAGGTGCCGATCGGCACCGCGAAGTCCTGGCCGGAGTGCTTGGAGGACCACATGCTGCCGCCGAGGCCGAAGGACGCGGAGAGCGTGTACTTGTCGACCGGGTCCTGCCAGGAGGAGGCCTTCTTCGCGGCGGCCTGCTTGGCCTGCGCGGCCTTCTTCGTCGCGGCCTGCTTGGCCGTCTCCGCGGCCTTGGCCTGAGCGGCGGCCTGGGCGGCGATCGAGTTCGCGGAGATGCCGGGCAGCGCACCGGCACTGTCGGCAGCGGCCGCGACACCGGATCCGAGAACTGCCGATGCTCCGAGCCCGAGGGCTGCGACGCTGACGACGGCGGTCCGCGTACGGAGCAGGGACAGGCCGGAACGGTGGGTCTTGGCGCGCTTCGACATGCTGGATTACCTCCGGGATGGGGGGCGTGGTTCGGCCTGCGTCGGCGGGCCGGGCATAAAGGCACCCGGCACACGCAGCTCTGCGTCCCGCCGGGTTGGCCATCCCTTGGTAACCCGCACCCCCACCGATGCCCAAACCCCCCATCTACTACCGAAAGCCGTAGCTCAGGGCGGCCCTTTCCTCCCCTTGACACCACCCAAATCCGACAATTCCCCCTTCAGCTACATGCCGGAATTAGCCACTCAAGACGGGTTTAACCCCACACGGCAGAGGCCCCACACGCCCGCGCCCACCCGTATCGAAGGCTCCCCACCCCCACGCGCCGAAGGTCCCGGAGGTTGCGGACCGAAGGTCCCGACGGCACCCCCGCACGTCACCACTATTCCGCCTAGTACCGGACATAACGCCTGTGCGTCATGTCACCGGGGACCGAGATCCACATCCTCCGGAATGTGACCGGCACTACGCTCACGCGCATGGATCCCGTGGTCATCGGCACCCGGCTCGCGTCGGCGGCCGTAACCCCTCTGATCAAGAAGTTATTCGTCCGTGAAGGGCCGGGGGCAGGCCTGGTGGACCGCCCGGTACGCCTCTCCGGCCTGGTGTCCTTCAGGGGCGAGAAGCGCACGCTGACTCAACAGGACCTGGCAAAGCTGGCCGCCGCCCTCGTCCGCCAGGCCCTGCGCACCGGAGAGCCGGCGATCACCGCCAACGAGGAGCGGGCGGTGGCGGACGCCCTGACCTGCACCCTGCACGCGCTCGGCGACCTCACCCTCAGCGACGTGGAGGCGGTGGAGCTCGGCCACGGGGCCCTTGCTGCGCGGCTGAGGCAAGCCGCCGGCCGCCCGGACCGCGACCTCTCGGCGGACGCCACGTACTTCTACGAGCGCCTGCTCGACACCACCTGCCTGCACATCCTGCACTTCTTCACGCAACGCTCGACCTTCGTGGCAGCGACGCTGGTGGCACAGAGCCGCCGCCAGGCGGAGCTGATAGCGAAGGCGGACGAACTGATAGCCCGCAGCCCGCTCCCCGGGGCGGAGGACGTGGCCTTCGAGCAGCGGTATCTCGCGTACGTGGCGAAGAAGCACGGCAAGCTGACGATCTTCGGGATCGACCTGGCGAATTCGCCGGGGCGGTGGCCGTTGGATGCGGCGTATATGTCGCTGGAGGCGACGGGGCGATTCATCCTCCAGGCCCGGTCGCCGGAGCAGTACGCCCTCGCCCTGGCCGAGTCAGGCCCCCCTGGACCCCGGCCCGCCGACCAGGCCCTCACCACCCATGAGCGGGTACTCCTACGAGGCGAGGCGGGCTCCGGCAAAAGCACACTCGTCCAGTGGCTGGCGGTGAGCACGGCGGGCGGTCCCGCCGCCGAGGACCGCATGGCGTACCTCCACGACCGCGTCCCCTACGTCCTCCCCCTGCGCACCCTCACCCGCCACGGCGAGCGCCTCCCCGCCCCGGCGGACTTCCTCGCCTCGGTCGGCTCCCCGCTCGCGGGCACTCAGCCGTCCGGCTGGGAGTCCCGCGTACTGACGGCGGGCCGGGCGCTGGTCCTGGTGGACGGAATCGACGAGATCCCCGAGTCGGAACGCGCCCGCACCCGGACCTGGCTCACCGACCTGATCGACGCTTACCCCGGCAACCGGTGGCTGGTGACGTCCCGCCCTTCGGCGGTACGCGAGGACTGGCTGGCCGAGGAGGGCTTCACCGAGCTGACACTCTCCGAGATGAGCCGAGTGGATGTCGCCGCCTTCATCGGCCGCTGGCACGCGGCCGCGGCGACGGGCGTCCCGGACGAGGACGCGGCACTGGCTTCGTACGAGAAGCAGTTACTGGGGGCAGTCAGCTCGAAACCGGACCTGGGCCGCCTGGCCACCAACCCCCTGATGTGCGGCCTGATCTGCGCCCTGCACCGCGACCGCAGGGGCTTCCTCCCTCTCAGCCGCAAGGACCTTTACGCGGCGGCGCTTTCGATGCTCCTCGTACGCCGCGACCGCGAACGCCACATGGATGTACCGGAGCTGCGCGAGGAGCCACAGCTCCAGATCCTGCAACGCCTGGCGTACTGGCTGATCCGCAACGGCCGTACGGAGATGGACCGTTCACGGGCGGAGGCAATCATCGGGGATGTCCTGCCTGCGGTGCCGGAGGTCGCGGCGCTCGGCGACGCGGCGGAGGTGTACGCGCACTTCCTGCACCGCAGCGGGCTGCTGCGCGAACCCGCCCCGGACACGGTCGGCTTCGTACACCGCACCTTCCAGGACTTCTTGGGGGCGCGGGCAGTCCTGGACGAGGGCGACTTCGGGCTGCTCGTCGGGAACGCGGCGGACGATCAGTGGGCGGACGTCATCCAGATGACAGTGGCGCAGGCGCGGCCGCGTGAACGTGTGGAAATCTTCCGGGACTTGCTCGCCTCCGGGGACCAGAACCCGGCCGACTCCTTGGCCCGGATGCGGATCCACCTCCTCGCAGCGGTTTGCCTGGAGCACGCGGCGGAGTTGGAGCAGGGGGTTCGGGGGGAGGTGGAGCGGCGGGTGCGGGAGCACATTCCCCCGCTGAGCGCCGAGAACGCCCGCGCGCTAGCAGGGGTCGGGCCGCTGGTGCTGGATCTGCTACCGGGGCCGGACGCCCTGAGCGACGAGGAGGCCCGGCATGTGGCGACCACCGCGACGCACATCCGGTCGGACGCCGCGATTCCGTTCCTCGCACGTTTCGCACGGCACCCCAGTATCGGGGCGCGCAGCCAGCTCATGTGGGGCTGGAGCCGTTACGACCGCCGGCTCTACGCGGAGCAGGTCATCTCCCGGCTCAATGACGGAGTCACAAACTTCGTCTTCCGAAGCGACGAGGACGTGGCGGAGGTCGAGCGGCTGGATCTACGTCCGGAGCGCCTGGACATCCGCGAAGGCGTCTCCGCCGAGGGGGTCTCCAGTCTGCTCGTGGCCTGCGCACCCACCTTCCTGATACTGGAACTGCCTCCGCCCCGACTCACCGCCGAGGCCATCGACGCGTTGCGCGACCTGACGGCACTGCGCTTCTTCGACATCGACGAGCCCTGGGACCTCTCCCTGATCCCGCCCCGGACACCGCTGCGCACCTTGGGGTTCATCAAGTCCCTCGGCGCGCTGACCGACTTCCACCACATCAGCACGTGGCCAGGGCTGGAGTGGATCGCCCTCGGCGCCAACGACCACCTGACCACCGCCGCGGAGTGGGAGACGCTCGCGTGTCTACCCCGGCTCTCCGAGCTGAGCCTGTCGTCCCACAGCCTCGCCTGCGCGCCTCCTGGGACGATCCTGCGTGGCGTCAGGACGCTTCGGCTGCACCCCGCACCCGATCGGGACACCACGACGGCCCGCGTCCCGAGCCTGCTGCCGGAGCTCACCAGCCTCCACGTGCTGCGCCCCACGGGGCATGGGACAGCCGTCGACGTGACCGCACTGGCGGACCACCCGACCCTTGCCCACCTGAGGGCCCCCACCCCCGGCACTACGGGCCTCGAAGCACTCCCCGCCCACATCGAGGTGGTGGCCTACCCGCCCATCACCGATTGAGCTGAAACCACACCCCTTTGCCGCCCCCGGTAGGCGTCACCCCGCACACATCCGACAGCGCGGTCACGAGAAACAACCCCCGCCCACCGGTGTCCTCAGCGGGAGCCCGCCGGGGCGCGGGCAATTGTTCGCTCCCGTCGTACACGGCGATGCGTACGTGGGTGGAGGCGACGGCAGCTCTCAGATGCACGTCACCTTTGGTGTGCTGATGGACATTGGTCACGAGCTCCGATGTGCAGAGTGCGGCGGATTCGGCCAGATGCCCGAGCCCGAGGGTCTCCAGCGCGCTGCGCACGAAGTCCCGGCAGATCTTGGGTGAGGTGGCACTGGCTGGGGTGAACAGGGTGTAGGTCTGCGGAAGTTGAGAACTCTCGGGTACGCCCATCAAACGCCTCCCAGGCGTCGGGTCCGCTGTGACGGTCACTCACGCGCACGGGCCCGCCCGCAGTGGCCTACCACCCCTCGCGAACAACCTCCCGTCCGGCACGGGGAGTTGGATCGGGCGGTGCGCTTCTGCGGTCAGGCATGGGTGCGCTGCGTCGACAGCGAGGCTTCCGGCATCTCTGCGTGAGCGTCGCCGCACTCAGCGTAGGGAACAACTCCACACAACTGCAACCTACTCTGCCCATTGAGTGGACTCCGGCTTACCGCAGCGGAACACTGAGGCTCAATCAGATAGGGAAGGCTGCACGTGGCACTGCGGATCAACATCACCGAGCGCCAGCGACGCATCGGGGCCGAACTACGCAAAGCGCGCCGACAGGCTGGAATTGCTGTCGGCGAAGGCGGCCGCCTCATCGGCATGAGTGGCCCGCACCTCACTCATGTCGAGTCCGGCCGCACCGGAATCCCGTCCCAGCGGCTCCGCGAGCTACTCAAGGCGTACGGCTACAAGAATGAGGAGTACATCGACGCTCTGGTGGACCTCGCCGAGAGCAAAGGCAGAGGCTGGTGGACCGAGTACCGCAAGTCCCTGCCTCAACGCAGCCTTGACCTGGCCGAGTTGGAATCCCGTGCCACAGCGATCCAGAGTTACGAGACGCTCCTCATCCCAGGGCTGCTCCAGACCGAGGCCTACATGCGGGCCCTCTTCTGCAGCTCGCGACCAGGCGCCTCCCCCACAGAGATCGACACGCTTGTCCGCTACCGCCGCGCACGCCAGCAGATCCTCGCGGACGGCTCTCCCACAGCCATCCACGCCGTCATCCACGAGGCCGCCCTACGCATCATCGTGGGCAGCTCGGATGTCATGCGAGACCAACTCACGCATCTCCTGCGTTCCGCCCAGCGCCCGGGGACCACGATCCAGATCTTGCCCTTCGACGCCGGGGCCCGCGCCTGGTTCGGCACGCCGCTGCTGATCCTCGGCGCAGGGGTGCCTGGACTGGAGACAGTGATCGTCGAGCACCCGGCAGAGCCGCTCAGGCTTGGCGACATCGAGTCCATCGCCCGCTACAGGAGCACCTTCGACTCACTGAGCCGGAACTCACTCCCCCGTGTGACAGCCGATGGCTCCCCGGGCAGCCACGAACGCCGGGACTCCTGGGGGCTCATTCACCACGTCCTCTATACGTACTAGGAGTACGTCATGGCCGAACTCACCTGGCAGAAGTCGACTTTCAGCGATGGGGCAGGCGACAACTGCGTCTACGTCGCCACCACGGCCACGGGGACAATCCACCTCCGCGAAAGCGACACCCCGGAGACCACCCTCACCACGACCCCCAAGGCCCTGGCCGCCCTAATACGCACCCTCACAACAGCCAACTGAGGGCAGGGCTTTGCTGTCCCGGCGTCGAGTTGGCGCCGGGGCCGCCCGGTTGTCCGGAGTGTGGCGGTTCCGGGCCGGGTGTAAAGGGCGCTCCTTCGTCGCGTCGGCTGCGCCGATTCCGCTTCGCTCCACCCTTGACACCCACCCCTCCACCGCGAGAAGCGTGATGACCGGGCGGCCACGAAGCGGGGCTCTCGGGGACCACCCGGCGGGTCATCAGGCTTCGCGGCCGGGTGCGGACTGGTTCGTATCAGTGCAGCCGAGTGGGAGGGGTGCGCGGTCGGTTCGGGGATGGGTCCCGGCTTCGTCAAGCGTCTACCGACCGGATCTTCCGGTCTCGGCCGGGAGGGAGGGGGGTGTGGGGAACCTACTTCGGCAAAGTTGCGTTTCGTAGTGCCGCGCGCCCCCCTTGTGTCAGAACACTACTTTTCCAAAGTAGGTCCCCCACCCCCACCCAGCATCGGTGAAGCGTGACGGTCACCGGGAAGATCCGGTCGTCAGACGCTTGACGAGACCGGCACCGATCCCCGGACCGGCCGCGCACCCCTCCCACCCGGCTGCGCTGCTACGAACCAGTCCGCACCCGGCAGACAAGCCTGACGCCCCAAGGACCCGTCCCCGTGAGCCCCGTTTCGTGGCCGCCCGGTCAATTTGCTTCTCGCGGTGGAGGGGTGGGTGTCAAGGGTGGAGCGAAGCGGAATCGGCGCAGCCGACGCGACGAAGGAGCGCCCTTTACACCCGGCCCGGAACCGCCACACTCCGGACAACCGGGCGGCCCCGGCGCCAATCAAAGCTGCCGCAGAAAAATTCTCCCTCCCCCACCCGTCACACTCCCGCGACGCGCTCCGTCATAGCAGCGAGGCACCAGCAAGGGCACCAACCGGAGCCCCCCCCCTCGCCCCCAAGAAGGAGCACCCCATGTCCACTGCCCACCTCGTCGTCACCATCCTCGCCGCCGTCATGACCGGCTTCTCCGCCACCTCCGTCTTCCTCCGCTCGAAGTGGGTCGTCGAGCCGATGGCCGACTACGGAGTCCCGATGTCCTGGCTGCCCTGGCTCGGCGCGGCCAAGGCCGCGGGAACCGTGGGCCTGCTGGTCGGTCTGTTCGTACCGGTCATCGGCATCGTCGCCGGGATCTGCCTGATCGCGTACTTCACGGGAGCCGTCGTCACCGTGATCCGCGCCCGCTGGTACACCCACATCCCCTTCCCCTTGATCTACGCGGCGCCGGTGGTCGGCGCCCTGGCCCTCGGGCTCGCCGCCTGAGCGGCCTGACCGGCCTGGACCATCCGAGCCGCCTCGATCCCGCCCACCGGCCCGACATCCACGCGGAGTTCACCTAACCTTGACGCTCCAAGACAACCCACCCGCAGGGACCCTCAATGTCCATGGAGCCCGTTGTCCGCATTCCCACGACGCTCGCCGCTCCACTCGTTCAACGGCTCATCCGCACCACACCTCAACAGCAGCCCACCGCCCCCGAGTTGATCGCCGCCCTCGCCACCTGGCGAGGGCCCGACGCGCCGGCGACCCCGGACGACGTCCACCGCACGGCCGCCGAGTTCGTCCAGCTCGCCGCCGAGGCGCACACCGCGCCCGGCGGTGAACTCACCGGCATCGCCGACGTGTTGGCCAGGACCCTGCTGGCCGTCGGTGAGCTCGACCTCACCGACGTCGACGCCGTGCGGCTCGGCCCGCAGGACTACGCGCGGCGGCTGCGCGGCGCCGTGCAGGGCGCGGACCGGGACCTGTCCCCCGACGCCGCCTGGTTCCACGACGAGTTGCTCGTGGCCGTCTGCCTGCATGTGCTCCATCACTTCGTACGCCGCTCCCCGCACATCCAGCAGCAGATGCCCGGACGCTCCAGCCGCATACGCCAGCTCGTCGACCTGAACGACGCGGAGGCCGCCGCCCGGCAGCCCGAACGCTCCCAGGAGGACCGGGACTTCGAGGCGCTGTATGCCGAGGAAGTCGTACGGCAGCACGGCTGGCTCACCATCGTCGGCGTCGACCTCGCCAACGCGCCGGACCGCTGGCCCCTGGAGGACACCTACCTCAGCCTGGAGGCCGAGGAGAGCAGCGGCAGCGGAGTGCCGGGCGAGCCGCGGACCGTGCTGCTCGCCGACCGCGCCCTGGAGGGGCACGAGCGCGTGCTCCTTCGCGGTGACGCCGGCTCCGGCAAGACGACCCTCGTGCAGTGGCTCGCGGTCGCCGCGGCCCGCGAAGGCGCCCGGGTGCCGTTCGTACTCCCCGTACGCCGCTTCGCCCGCGAAGGCTTCCCCGCCCCGGACGACTTCCTGCACGCCATCCGCCACCCACTGGCCGACCGCGCCCCGGAGGGCTGGGTCGTCCGTACGCTCCTCGCCGGTCGCGCCATGCTCCTGGTCGACGGCATCGACGAGGCCCCGGAGGCGAGCCGCGGCGAGCTGCGCGGCCAGCTCCGCCGTCTCCTGCGCATCTTCTCCGGCAACGGCTGTCTGGTCACCTCGCGCCCCTCCGCCGTCGAGGACGGGTGGCTGGCCCAGGAACGCCTCGCCGAGGAGGGCTTCCGGGAGCTCTCGCTCGCGCCCATGTCACGCGACCAGGTCACCCGGTTCATCCACGACTGGCACGCGGCCGCGCTGAGCGACGAGGCGTGCAAGGAGCAGCGCGACCGCGACGAGCTGAGGGAGTACGAGCAGCGCCTTCTGCACTCCGTACGCATCTATCGCGAGCTGCGGCAGCTCGCCACCAACCCCCTGATGTGCGGCCTGATCTGCGCCCTCAACCGCGACCGCTCGGGCTCGCTCCCCAACGGCCGCAAGGAGCTGTACGACGCCGCCCTGGAGATGCTCCTCCAGCGCCGCGATCCCGAGCGTGATGTCTTGTACGCCGATGATGTGCGGCTCCAGCAGGGGCCGCGCGAGCTGCTCCTGCGCAAGCTCGCGCACGCGATGGTCGAGGAAGGCGTCTCGGAGCTGCCGCGCGACCGCGTGGTCGGCATCCTGGACGCGGCCCTGCCCGCCATTCCCTCCGCCCGCGCGGCGGGCGACGGCGAGAAGATCTTCCGGCATCTGCTGCACCGCACAGGGCTGCTCCGCGAACAGGCGGGCCTCTCCGTGGACTTCATCCACCGCACCTTCCAGGACTATCTGGCCGCCAAGGAGATCGTGGCCCGCGGGCAGTTCCGTACGCTCGTGGATCACGCGCACCGCTCCGAGTGGGAGGAGGTCATCCGCATGTCCGCCGCCCACGCCCGGCCCGAGGAGTGCGCCGACTTCCTGGAGCGGCTCCTGGCCGCCGCCCCCAACCTGCGCCGCCCGCACGTGAACCACCGGCGCCTGATGGCCGCGGCCTGCCTCGAGCACGTCACCGAGCTCGACCCCGCGGTGCAGCAACTCGTCCACGACCGCACCAAGAACCTCGTACGCCCCACGAACGATCTGGCCGCCCGCAGCCTCGGCTGGGTCGGCCCCATCGTCCTGGAGCAGCTGCCGGACCCCGCGCAGGTGCCGAGCGACCAGCAGGCGCTGCTGCTCGCCATCACGGCGACCCGCGTCCAGGACGACGCCGCGATCGACTATCTCGCCCGCCTCCGGCACCGCTCGGCCCTCTCCATCCGGGCCGAGCTGGCCCGCCCCTGGCGGCACTTCGACACGGAGCGGTACGCGCGCGAGATCATCGCCCATCTGGATCCGGTCGGCCTGTACTTCCCCGTCTCGGACACCGCCGAGCTCGCGGCGCTGCGACAGCTCGGCGGGCGGCCCTGGATCCAGGTGGTCGGCGTCATACGTACCGAAGAGCTCCTGGACGGCCTTGAACACGAGCAGCTCACCCACCTGTGGATCACCGCGGAGCTCGCCGACCCGGACATGTCCTGGCTGACCGGCTTCCCCAACCTGAGCGTGCTCCGGGTCAACCCCCGGCTGCCGCGGGTGCGGAACGTACCGGAGGGCGTGACGATCACGTCGTAGCCGCGGGCAGGAGCGCCCCGTAAGGGGCGCGGGGAACTGCGCGAGCAACCACAACGCACCCGCAGCCGGACGAAGCCAAAAAGGGGCTGCCCCGGACCGTAGGAAACGATCCGGGGCAGCCCCTGCACTGCTCTGCGGGCCGGAGGCTTACGCCTCCTTGCTCAGATTCGGCCCAGCACCGCCGCCGGCGGCCTGCTCGATCGGCGGGACATCCGGCAGCGCCGCCTTCTCCTCGCCACGGAAGGTGAACTTGGCGGTGTCGCCCTCGCCCTCCGTGTCGACGACCACGATGTGGCCGGGGCGGAGCTCGCCGAAGAGGATCTTCTCCGACAGGATGTCCTCGACCTCGCGCTGGATCGTCCGGCGCAGCGGCCGGGCGCCCATGACCGGGTCGTAACCCTTCTTGGCGAGGAGCTTCTTCGCGTCCGCGCTGAGCTCGATGCCCATGTCGCGGTCCTTCAGGCGCTCGTCCACCTTGGCGATCATGAGGTCGACGATCTGGATGATGTCTTCCTCGGTGAGCTGGTGGAAGACCACCGTGTCGTCGACACGGTTCAGGAACTCCGGGCGGAAGTGCTGCTTCAGCTCGTCGTTGACCTTGGTCTTCATGCGCTCGTAGTTGGTCTTGACGTCACCCGACGCGGCGAATCCCAGGTTGAAGCCCTTGGAGATGTCACGCGTGCCGAGGTTGGTCGTCATGATGATGACCGTGTTCTTGAAGTCCACGACCCGGCCCTGGGAGTCGGTCAGGCGACCGTCTTCCAGGATCTGCAGGAGCGAGTTGAAGATATCCGGGTGGGCCTTCTCGACCTCGTCGAAGAGGACGACCGAGAACGGCTTGCGGCGGACCTTCTCGGTCAGCTGACCGCCCTCTTCGTAACCGACATATCCGGGCGGCGAACCGAAGAGACGCGAGACCGTGTGCTTCTCGCTGAACTCCGACATGTCGAGCGAGATCAGGGCGTCCTCGTCACCGAAGAGGAATTCGGCGAGCGTCTTGGAAAGCTCCGTCTTACCGACACCGGACGGGCCGGCGAAGATGAACGAACCACCGGGGCGCTTCGGGTCCTTCAGACCGGCGCGCGTACGCCGAATCGCCTGCGAAAGCGCCTTGATGGCGTCCTTCTGACCGATGACCCGCTTGTGGAGCTCGTCCTCCATGCGGAGCAGCCGCGAGGACTCCTCCTCGGTGAGCTTGAAGACCGGAATGCCCGTCGCCGTGGCGAGGACCTCGGCGATGAGCTCGCCGTCGACCTCGGCGACGACGTCCATGTCGCCGGCCTTCCATTCCTTCTCGCGCTTGGCCTTCGCGGCCAGGAGCTGCTTCTCCTTGTCGCGCAGGGAAGCGGCCTTCTCGAAGTCCTGCGAGTCGATCGCGGACTCCTTGTCGCGGCGGACGCCGGCGATCTTCTCGTCGAATTCGCGGAGGTCCGGCGGCGCGGTCATCCGGCGGATGCGCATCCGGGAACCGGCCTCGTCGATCAGGTCGATGGCCTTGTCCGGCAGGAAGCGGTCCGAGATGTACCGGTCGGCCAGGGTGGCGGCCTGGACCAGCGCCTCGTCCGTGATGGAGACCCTGTGGTGGGCCTCGTAACGGTCGCGCAGACCCTTGAGGATCTCGATGGTGTGCGGCAGCGACGGCTCCGCGACCTGGATGGGCTGGAAGCGGCGCTCGAGGGCCGCGTCCTTCTCCAGGTGCTTGCGGTACTCGTCGAGCGTGGTGGCGCCGATGGTCTGCAGCTCACCACGGGCGAGCATCGGCTTCAGGATCGAAGCCGCGTCGATCGCGCCCTCGGCGGCGCCCGCACCCACCAGGGTGTGGAGCTCGTCGATGAACAGGATGATGTCGCCGCGGGTGCGGATCTCCTTGAGGACCTTCTTCAGGCGCTCCTCGAAGTCACCGCGGTAGCGGGAACCGGCGACCAGCGCGCCCAGGTCGAGGGTGTAGAGGTGCTTGTCCTTGAGGGTCTCGGGCACCTCGCCCTTGACGATGGCCTGCGCGAGGCCCTCGACGACGGCGGTCTTGCCGACGCCGGGCTCGCCGATGAGCACGGGGTTGTTCTTCGTACGGCGGGACAGCACCTGCATGACCCGCTCGATCTCCTTCTCGCGCCCGATGACCGGGTCGAGCTTGGACTCACGAGCGGCCTGGGTGAGGTTCCGGCCGAACTGGTCGAGCACCAGGGACGTGGAGGGCGTGCCCTCGGCAGGACCGCCCGCGGTGGCGGTCTCCTTGCCCTGGTATCCGGAGAGCAGCTGGATGACCTGCTGCCGCACCCGGTTGAGATCGGCACCCAGCTTGACCAGGACCTGGGCGGCGACGCCCTCGCCCTCGCGGATCAGGCCGAGCAGGATGTGCTCCGTGCCGATGTAGTTGTGGCCCAGCTGAAGGGCCTCGCGGAGCGAAAGCTCCAGGACCTTCTTGGCACGGGGGGTGAAGGGGATGTGCCCGGACGGAGCCTGCTGGCCCTGCCCGATGATCTCCTCCACCTGCTGGCGGACCGCCTCGAGCGAAATCCCGAGGCTCTCCAGGGCCTTAGCGGCGACACCCTCGCCCTCGTGGATCAAGCCCAGGAGGATGTGCTCGGTGCCGATGTAGTTGTGGTTGAGCATCCGGGCTTCTTCCTGAGCCAGGACGACAACCCGCCGCGCGCGGTCGGTGAACCTCTCGAACATCGTTAATCGCTCCTCAGAGCGGTCAGAAAGATTGGGGACGATCCCCTCCCTGTCCTTCCGCAGCTTAGTCCCGCAAGCGGGGACCGCTCATTCCAACTGCCGACACCCGGCCGAGAACAAGAGGTGCCTCCTGACCCCGAACGCCGACAACTGCTCCAACCCGATGGTGCGAGACGATGTTCCCGCAGGCCAGGCACTTACCCTCACCACCACTACGCCGATGGCGAACGTGAGACGGCCTAGCGCGCGTGTCGCCCCTCCCCACTAGGGATGTCTTACCCGTAACGACTGACACTCCATGCGGCGCACCCCGGTTCCCTCCGCTACGGGCGAACACCCTTGCGCCGCCGAACACGCTTTTACGCCCCGAATCCGGACACTCTGTGCGTTCGCGCGAGCACCCTGCGTAACCCACCGGTCCGTCGGGCGGTTGCTCAGACATGGCCCACCTCACCGTTCCCCAGCCCCGCCTGCCGTACGAGCAGAGCGATCCGGTGCGTCAGTGGTACGAGAACGAACTCGGCTGGGCGACCGAGGACCGGCGCCCGGGGCTGCCGGTGCGGCTGCTCACGGGGCTGCGCTTCGATGTGCTCGAACTTCCCGCGGAGGCCGGCTTCGCCGCGCTGCGGCATCTCGGGCCGAAGGCTCCGGTGGCACTGCGCGGGGAAACGATGCGGCTCTTCGTGGCCGCGGGGAGCGCCGAGGAACTGCCGGGGCTCCTGGAGTGGCTGGAGTGGGGTGACATCCCGCTGGAGCTCACAGCCGTCGGGGCGGGCGGGCGGACCGATGCGCCCACGCCCCCGGGGTGGTCCGGCTCGCGGGGGGCGGCCGTCTGGCTGCGCCCCCCAGAGCCCGGGTGCGAGGTGGAGCCGACGCTGCCGGCACTGCCGTCCCTGTACTGCGTGGGGGGTGGCACCGTGCCCCACAGCGATCCCGCCGTGGGCTCCGGTCTCGTACGACTTGTGGACACGGCGGCAACGCAGTGCCACCGGGTCCGTCTGCGACGGGGCCGTCGTCAGCCGTTGGCCTTCTCGTAGGCCTCGCGGATGGACGCGGGGACGCGGCCGCGGTCGTTGACCTCGAAACCGTTGTCCTTTGCCCAGGCGCGAATGGCCGCGGTGTCCTGACCACCGCTCGCGGCGGCGGCACGAGCCTTGCCACGCCCCGCGGAACCACGGCCACCGGTACGACGACCACCCTTGAGGTACGGCTCAAGAAGACCGCGGAGCTTGTCCGCGTTCGCAGTGGTGAGGTCAATCTCGTACGACTTGCCGTCCAGCGCGAACGTCACCGTCTCGTCCGCCTCGCCACCGTCGAGGTCATCGACAAGAAGGACCTGAACCTTCTGTGCCACCGGATTTCCTTTCATCGATAACTTCAGGGCCGGATCGTGCGGCGTGAGCCGCTGAATCGCCGCCCCCTGTTATATGCAGTACTGCAGTACATCGGAAAGCAAACCGCTTTTGCTGGAAAAACACAAACCCCTGGCAGAGACCGGGGACCCCGAGAACCCAGGAAACATGCGCGTTTCGGACATAGGGAACCGGGGCAGCAGCGTTCGGAATACGCGGCGACGATCACAGATGCAGAAGCATCCGGCTGTTGCCCAAGGTGTTCGGTTTCACTCGTTCGAGGCCGAGGAACTCGGCGACACCCTCGTCATTGGAACGCAGCAGCTCGCTGTAGACATCTCCGTCGACCGGCGTCTCACCGATCTCCACGAAGCCGTGCTTCGCGAAGAAGTCGACTTCGAAGGTGAGACAGAAAACCCGCCGGACACCGAGCCAGCGAGCGGTCTGCAGCAACTTCCCCAACACCTGATGTCCCACTCCGACGCCCTTGACATCGGGCTTCACCGCGAGCGTGCGCACTTCCGCGAGGTCTTCCCACATCACATGCAGGGCACCGCAGCCGACGACCTCGGCGTTGTCGTCGCGTTCCGCTACCCAGAACTCCTGGATCGACTCGTAAAGCGCGACGGTCGCTTTGTCGAGCAGGATCCCCTGGCGGGTGTAGGAGTCGAGGAGGTCGCGCACGGCCGGGACATCGGCGGTGCGCGCCCTGCGTACGGAGACTGCTTTTGCGCTGAGTTCAGGGGGTTCTGCTGGCATGATCGGACGCTATCGTTCTGCTTCGCGCTCCGCCGCGTCGGGGTTCGGCGGGTTCGGCGCCTGAACGTTCGGTCCCTGAACGATGCGCATCGCATCGCTGAGCGCTTCGCGCTGTTCCTCCGACATCATGCCGAAGAACGCGACAAGAGCGGCCGCGGGGTTGTCGCTCTGGGACCATGCTTCGTTCATCAGTGCGGCCGCGTAGGCGGCTCGAGTGGAGACCGCCTCATATCGATAGGCGCGGCCTTCCGCTTCACGGCGCACCCAGCCCTTCTGATGGAGATTGTCCAAAACGGTCATGACAGTGGTGTAGGCGATGGACCGTTCCTGCTGAAGGTCTTCAAGGACTTCCCGAACGGTCACGGGGCGGTTCCACTTCCACACCCGTGTCATGACTGAGTCTTCGAGTTCTCCCAAGGGGCGAGGCACACCAGAACAATAGTGGGAGATGTCACTAATGCCATGACGGACGTGGCGGAGGCGTCATTTACCCAACAAAAAGGGCGTACGACTCGGAATGTGAGCGAGTCGTACGCCGTGCGTGTGCGAGGGGTGACCCGAGGTCACCGGAAGGAGTCTGCCGTGGTCAGGGCTGCGGAGACTGCCGGACGCCCTCGGCGCGGGTGATCGCGGCGTCGACGGCCGCGTCCTCCTTGGCCTTGTTGGCGCCGCCCTGGGTCTTCACGATCGTCACGATGAGACCGGTGAAGAACACGGCCATCACTACGGGGGGCAGGAGCGCGGAGACGTAGTCCATGCCCCCCAGAGTAGCTAGCCCGCCACGAGCCGGTGCGCCGGGTCCGCCGGATTTGCCGGAGCCGCCGGGTCGGCCGGGTCCGCGGGGCGGCGCTTGGGCGGGAAGACCTCGGCCGGGGTCGGCACGGGACGGCCCGGCTCGGGGGCGGCGGGCCGGCGGGCCGGAGTCGCCGGGGACTTGGGCTTGGGCGCCTCGGGACGCTCCGCGTCGCCGCGGCCGCCGGGGAGGGCGAGCAGGCGGGTGCGCGACGCGGGGATGCGGGGACGCGGGGCGGCCTTGGTCTGCACGGCCGCACGCCCCGACAGACGGGCGCGTACGTCGCGTTCGGCGAGGGCGCGGCAGCGTTCCAGGAGGGCGGCGGCGACCGGGTTGCCGCGCAGCGCTCGCAGCGCGGCGAGGTCGTCGGCGCCCGGCTGGTGGCCGGAGCCGATGACGTCCTCCAGGAGCGCGAGGTAGCCGGTCGCGGTGCCGGGCAGGGCCGCCCGGTAGCGGGCGAGGTCGGCCAGCATGAAGGCGCGGAGTCTGGCGCCCTCGCGCGCCGCCTCGTCGACGGAGTCGGCGAGGCGGAGGCAGTCCTGGACGTCCTCGTCGGAGACGGGGCTGGGATGCAGGGCGAGGGCCAGGGCGCGGCGGAGCACACGCAGCTCCTCCGCACTGAAGGCCATGCCGCCGCGGGATCCGTATGGCGTGGGCATGAGCCGACGATACGCTCGATAACGGACAAAATCGGCTTAACGCCAATCTTTGGCGTGGCTTGGCTTTCCACGCCCCCGGGGAGGTCAGTCCGCGCGGCGGCGGACCATCGCGAAGGCGACCGCGCCGACTCCGAGCGCCGCGGCCCCGGCGAGGGCGATCCACGGGAGGACGCCTGCGCCGGTGTCCGCCATGGTTCCGTCGGGGGCCGGGGAGGCGGGGGCCTCAGGGACTTCGGGGGTGTTGGTGGTACCCGCGGTGCGCGTGGCGGTGGCCGTGCCGGGGCCGTCGGCCTGGACCGTGGTCACGATCGAGGCCGGGGCCGGGGGCACCGCGTGGACCGCGGCGGCCGTCCCCGCCGGTCCCGCGAACCCGATCAGCACCGCGGCCGCCACTGCCGCGGCCGCTCTTCCGCTACGCCCCATTTGCCCCACGCCCACTAGACACCCGCCCAACTCCCGTCCCTGCGCAGACTCTTGTATGGGGCGGAGGGTTGTGTGCGCAACCCCGCTCAGGTGCGGAAACGGTCAACTGCGCGAAACATTGCGCTCGTAGACCAGCCGCAGGCCGATCAGGGTCAGCCACGGCTCGTGCTCGTCGATGACCGAGGCCTCGCCGAGCACCATGGGCGCGAGGCCGCCGGTCGCGATGACCGTGACGTCGTCGGGATCGCCGCCGGGGCCCGCCAGTTCGCGCGCCATGCGCTGTACGACACCGTCGACCTGGCCCGCGAAGCCGTACAGGATGCCCGACTGCATGGCCTCCACGGTGTTCTTGCCGATGACGCTGCGCGGCCGGGCCAGCTCGATCTTGCGGAGCTGCGCGCCGCGTACGCCGAGCGCCTCGACGGAGATCTCGATGCCGGGGGCGATGACGCCGCCGGTGTACTCGCCGCGCGCGGAGACCGCGTCGAACGTCGTCGCCGTACCGAAGTCGACGACGATGGCGGGCCCTCCGTAGAGCTCGACCGCGGCGACCGCGTTGATGATGCGGTCGGCGCCGACCTCCTTGGGGTTGTCCATGAGGATCGGCACGCCGGTCTTGATGCCGGGCTCCACGAGGACGGCGGGCACGTCTCCGTAGTAGCGCCTTGTGACCTCGCGCAGTTCGTGCAGGACGGAGGGGACCGTCGAGCAGATGGCGATGCCGTCGATGCCGTCGCCCAGCTCGTCGCCGAGCAGCGGGTGCATGCCCATCAGGCCGTTGAGCAGCACGGCGAGCTCGTCGGCGGTGCGGCGGGCTTCGGTGGAGATGCGCCAGTGCTCGACGATCTCCTCGCCGTCGAAGAGGCCGAGGACGGTGTGGGTGTTTCCGACGTCGATGGTCAGCAGCATGTCGTCGTCACTCCGCCGCGCGCAGGTCGAGGCCGATGTCCAGGATCGGCGAGGAGTGGGTGAGGGCGCCCACCGCGAGGAAGTCGACGCCCGTGTCCGCGTACGCGCGGGCGTTCTCCAGGGTGAGGCGGCCGGAGGACTCCAGGATCGCGCGGCCGTGCACGATCGCCACGGCCTCTTCGGTCTCGCCCGGCGTGAAGTTGTCCAGGAGGATCAGGTCGGCGCCCGCGTCCACGACCTCGCGCAGCTGGTGGAGCGTGTCGACCTCGACCTCCACGGCCAGGTCGGGGAAGGCCTCGCGTACGGCCTTGAAGGCCTGCTCCACGCCGCCGGCGGCCACCACGTGGTTGTCCTTCACCAGGGCCGCGTCCGAGAGCGACATGCGGTGGTTGACGCCGCCGCCCATGCGGACCGCGTACTTCTCCAGGGCGCGCAGCCCGGCCGTCGTCTTGCGGGTGTCGCGGACCTTGGCGTTCGTGCCGTCGAGTGCGTCGGCCCACGCGCGCGTGGCGGTCGCGATCCCGGAGAGGCGGCACAGGAGGTTGAGCGCGCTGCGCTCGGCGGTGAGCAGGTCGCGGGTGCGGGTGGTGACGCTGAGCAGCGTGTCGCCCGCCTCGACCCGCTCGCCGTCGTCGACGTGCCGCTCGACCTCGAAGGTGTCCGTGCAGACGAGGGAGATGACGGCCTCGGCGACGCGCAGGCCCGCGACCGTGCCGGCCTCGCGGGCGGTGAAGTCGCCGGTGGCGACGGCCTCTTCGGGGATCGTGGCGACCGAGGTGACGTCCACGCCGCCGTCCAGGTCCTCCGAGACCGCCATGTGCGCGATGTCCTCGACCTGGACGGGATCGAGCCCGGCGTCGGCCAGGAGCTGCGCCAGGGCGGGGTCGAGGCCGCACTCCATGGGGTCGTAGGCGTCGTCTCCGCCGCAGCCGCAGGCGTCGCCGCAGCCGCCGCCGACGGGGGCGATGGGGAGGTCGGGGGTGCTGCTCACGGTCACTTCTCCTGAAGTCTTGTCGTCGGGGGGAAGTCGGGCGTCTCGGTCGTCCACGCGGCCAGCGTCCGGTCCGCGTTGAGGCGTACGACGATGTGGCGCCGCCAGGCCGCGTCGTCGCGGTCGGCGTGGTCCTCGCGCCAGTGGCAGCCGCGGGTCTCCTCGCGGCGCTGTGCCGCGGCCACCAGGACGCGGGCGACGCACAGGAGGTTGGTGGTCTCCCACGTGTCGACGCCGGGCTCGGCGGTCTTGCCGTCCTCGGCGAGGGCGCCCGCGGCTTCGGCGTGGACGCGGGCCAGCCGGGCCGCGGCCTCGGAGAGGGAGTCGGCGGACCTGAGCACTCCGGCGCCGTCGGTCATGACGCGCTGGATGGTGAAGCGGGCCTCGGGCGGCAGCAGGGGGTGCTCGGGGGTGTCGGGGTGGGACACCGGCGCGGGCACGCGCGCGTGGAGGGCGTTTTCCGCGTGGCGCGCGGCGATGTCCGCGGCGATGCGCTCGGCGTAGACCAGGCCCTCCAGGAGGGAGTTGGAGGCGAGGCGGTTGGCGCCGTGCACGCCCGTGCAGGCGACCTCTCCACAGGCGTACAGACCCGGGACCGTGGTGCGGCCGTGCGGGTCGGTGCGGACGCCGCCCGAGGCGTAGTGCGCGGCCGGGGCGACGGGGATGGGCTCGGTCACCGGGTCGATGCCGTGGGCGCGGCAGGCGGCGAGGATCGTCGGGAAGCGGCTCGCCCACATGTCGGCGCCGAAGTGGCGGGCGTCCAAGTACATGTGCTCGGCGCCCTGTTCCTGCATGCGGCGCGTGATGCCCTTGGCGACGATGTCGCGGGGCGCGAGCTCGGCGAGTTCGTGCTGGCCGACCATGAAGCGCACGCCGTCGGCGTCCACGAGGTACGCGCCCTCGCCCCGGACGGCTTCGGAGACCAGCGGCTGCTGGCCCTCCGCATCCGCGCCGAGGAAGAGCACCGTGGGGTGGAACTGCACGAATTCGAGGTCGCTCACCTCGGCGCCCGCGCGCAGGGCGAGCGCGACGCCGTCTCCCGTGGACACGGACGGGTTGGTGGTCGCGGAGAAGACCTGGCCCATGCCGCCGGTGGCGAGGACCACCGCGGGGGCGTGCACGGCGCCCACGCCGTCGTGCTGGCCCTCGCCCATGACGTGCAGGGAGACACCGGCGGTGCGGCCGTCGGCGTCCGTGAGGAGGTCGAGGGCCAGGGCGTTCTCGACGGTCGGTATGCCACGCGCGCGTACCGCCTCGACCAGGGCGCGGGAGATCTCAGCGCCGGTCGCGTCGCCACCCGCGTGCGCGATGCGGCGGCGGTGGTGGCCGCCCTCGCGGGTCAGCTCGATGGCGCCTTCGGGGCCCGTGTCGAAGTGGGCGCCGGTCTCGATGAGGCGGCGTACGGCGTCGGGGCCCTTGGTGACCAGGGTGCGCACGGCCTCTTCGTCGCACAGGCCCACGCCCGCGACGAGCGTGTCGTCCAGGTGCTGTTCGGGGGTGTCGCCCTCGCCGAGTGCCGCGGCGATGCCGCCCTGGGCCCAGCGCGTGGAACCGTCGTCCAGGCGGGCCTTGGTGACGACGACCGGCTTCAGGCCGGCCGCCGAGCAGCGCAGGGCGGCGGTGAGTCCGGCCACTCCGGAGCCGACGACCACGATGTCGGCGTCCAGGGACCAGCCGGGGGCGGGGGCGTGCAGTCGTATTCCGGTGGCACTCATGCGGTGGCTCCGAACGTGAGCGGGATGTTGTCGATCAGCCGGGTCGCGCCGACCTTGGCCGCGACGGCGAGAACCGCGTCGCCCGTGTGGTCCGGCCCCACGTCCGTGAAGTCGGCGGGGTCGACGAGCGCCAAGTAGTCCAGTTCGAGCGGGGGTTGGCGGCGGGCCGCCTCGTCGATGACCTGGCGGGCCGCGGCGCGGACGGCCGCGGGGCCGCCGGGCACGGCCGGTGTGACGGACTGGGCGACGGCGTGGGTGTCGGCGGCGGCGCGGGACTCCCCCAGCGCGTTCAGGGCGGCGGCACGCGCGTGCGTGGCGGGGGCGCTCGCCGCCCGTGCGCGCAGGGCCTCCTGCGCCGCGTGCCGGTCGCGGCCCGCGAAGAGGGCCTGGGAGAGCGCGAGGGCGGTGCGCCGCTCGGCCGCGGACAGGTAGCGGTTGCGGCTGGAGAGCGCCAAGCCGTCGTCCTCGCGCACCGTCGGTACGCCGACGATCTCGATGCCGAAGTTCAGGTCCCGCACCATGCGGCGGATGAGGGCGAGCTGCTGGGCGTCCTTCTGTCCGTACAGCGCCACATCGGGGCGTGTGAGGTGAAGGAGTTTGGCGACGACCGTGAGCATGCCGTCGAAGTGGCCGGGCCGTGTGGCCCCTTCGAGGCGGGTGCCCATGGGTCCCGCGCTGACGCGGACCTGGGGTTCGCCGCCGGGGTAGACCTCGTCTACGGAGGGGGCGAACACGAAGTCCGCGCCCTCCTGTTCGGCGATCTTGATGTCGGCGTCCAGGGTACGCGGATAGCGGTCGAGGTCCTCGCCCGCGCCGAACTGGAGGGGGTTGACGAAGACCGTGACGACGACCTCGCCCTCGTCGCCCGCGATGCGGCGTGCGGTGCGGATGAGCGTGGCGTGGCCCTCGTGCAGGGCGCCCATCGTCATGACGACGGCACGGCGGCCCGCACGCGTGCGCGTGCGCAGGGCGTCGGCGGTGTGCAGGAGGCCGGTCATCGGCTGTCTCCCTCGGTGTCGCCGGCCCCGCCCGCGCCGTTGGCCAGGACCCCCAGGAGGTCCTCGGCGAGCTCCGGCTTGAGCAGTCCGTGGGCGAGCGCGCGGTCGGCGGTGGCGCGAGCCATCGCCAGGTATCCGGCGACGGTCTGCGGGGCGTGCTTGCGCAGCTCGGCGACGTGGGCGGCGACGGTGCCCGCGTCCCCGCGTGCGACGGGTCCGGTGAGGGCGGCGTCGCCGGACCGCAGCGCGTTGTCGAGGGCGGCGCCGAGCAGCGGGCCGAGCATCCGGTCGGGGGCCTCGACGCCCGCGTCCCGGAGCAGCTCCATGGACTCGGCGACCAGGGTGACCAGGTGGTTCGCGCCGAGTGCGAGGGCCGCGTGGTAGAGCGGCCGCGACTCCTCGGCGATCCACTCGGGCTCGCCGCCCATCTCGATGACGAGCGCCTCGGCCGCGAGCCGCAGCTCGTCGGGGGCGGTCACGCCGAAGGAGCAGCCGGCAAGCCGCTGTACGTCCACGGGGGTGCCGGTGAAGGTCATCGCGGGGTGCAGCGCGAGCGGCAGGGCGCCGGCCCGCAGCGCAGGGTCGAGCACCTTCGTGCCGTACCGCCCCGATGTGTGCACGATGAGCTGGCCGGGGCGGACGGCGCCGGTCTCGACGAGCCCGTCGACCAGGCCCGGAAGCACGTCGTCCGGCACGGTCAGGAGGACGAGGTCGGCGCGCTCCAGGACCTGGGCGGGCGGGACGAGGGGGACGTCGGGCAGCAGGACCGCGGCCCTGCGCACCGACGCGTCGGAGACACCGGACGCGGCGACCGGGCGGTGCCCGGCGAGCTGGAGCGCCGCGGCGAGCGCGGGGCCGACCCGGCCCGCTCCCACGACGCCCACCGTGAGCCTCGCGGGGCGGTCCCGCGGGTCTGGCT
Source organism: Streptomyces sp. NBC_01381 (assembly GCF_026340305.1). Classification (NCBI taxonomy): domain Bacteria; kingdom Bacillati; phylum Actinomycetota; class Actinomycetes; order Kitasatosporales; family Streptomycetaceae; genus Streptomyces; species Streptomyces sp. NBC_01381. Next base: position 336,771 of record NZ_JAPEPI010000001.1, read on the forward strand.
GATGAGGTGCGTTCACGCGATGACGCCTTCCCGTTCCAGTCCGCTCGGGGTACCGGACGATTTCTCGTCATGCTAACGCGATCGGTCCGTGGCGCGTCTTCGGCTGTCCACAGGCTGTGGGTATTCGTATGACTGGTGGCCTCGGGCAGGCCATGCTCGAAGGATGACTGCGTACGAGGCGGAAGACGAGCGCCCCCAGGAACAGCCCACGCATCAGCCCGAAGCGCTCGGGGACGGACCTGCGGAGGACTCCGCGGAGGACCCGGACGGGCGCGCCCGGCGCTCGGCGGCGGCCCGTGGCGCAGCCCGGGCCCTGAACCGCTCGCCCTTGGTCGTGCCGCTCGCCGAGCGCCTGTCGGCCCTGGCGGCCGCGGCCCACGAGGTCGTCGGCCCGGACGACCCCACCGACGTCTACGGCGACGCCGTCGTCGCCACCCTGGAGGACGAGGTCGCGCGCCTGCTCGGCAAGGAGGCGGCCGCCTTCTTCCCGACCGGCACGATGGCCCAGCAGGTCGCCCTGCGCTGCTGGGCGGGCCGCACCGGCAACGCGACGGTCGCCCTGCACCCGGTCGCGCACCCCGAGGTCCACGAAGGGGGCGCCTTCTCCGTGGTGAGCGGTCTGCGCACGGTCCACCCGACGAGGGAGCCACGGCTGCCCACGGCCGACGAAGTGCGGGACTTCGAGGAACCCTTCGGGACGCTGATGCTCGAACTGCCGCTCCGGGACGCCGGTTTCGTCCTGCCGACCTGGGAGGAGCTTGAAGCGGTCGTGGAGGCGGCCCGCGAACGCGACGCGGTCGTGCACTTCGACGGCGCCCGGCTGTGGGAGTGCACGCCGCACTTCGGCCGCCCGCTGACGGAGATCGCGGCTCTCGCGGACACGGTGTACGTGTCGTTCTACAAGTCCCTCGAAGGCCTGAGCGGCGCCGTGCTCGCCGGGCCGCGCACGCTCGTCGAGGAGGCGAGGGTCTGGCGCCACCGCTACGGAGGCCAGCTGTTCCAGCAGTTCCCGGCCGCCGTGTCCGCGCTGCTCGGCCTGAAGCACACGCTGCCCCGGCTGCCCGATTACGTGGCCCACGCGCGCGTGGTCGCCGACGCGCTGCGCGAAGGGTTCGCGGCGGCCGGGGTGCCGTGGTCGCGCGTGCACCCCGAGCGGCCGCACACCCATCAGTTCCAGGTCTGGCTGCCGTACGACTCCGAAGTCCTGACCGAGGCGTCGCTCGCCCAGGCCGAGGAGACCAAGACCCTGCTGTTCGGCCGCTGGTTCCCCGACGGCCCGCCCGGCCTCTCGGTCACGGAGGTCACCGTGACCGGGGCGGGCCTGGAGTGGACGGCCGACGACGTCAATGATGCGGTCGCGGAGTTCGTGCGGCGGCTCCCCGGCTGACGGATCCCCGGCCGAGGTGGACGGAGTGGGCGAGCCGGGCCAGGGCGGCCCGGATCCATCCGTGGGCGGGGCGTTCCTCGACGACGGCCTGGAAGCGCCCGTAGTCGCGCATCTCGCGGATGACCTGCCAGTCGTGCTGACCGGGGGCGGGTGGGGTGCGCTCGTCGTGCTGGGCGGCGCGGTAGCTGTCGAGGAGGTACTGCTGCGTGATGCTCATGATGACCTCGCCTCTCGGGGTAAATGGTACTTATCGGGCACTCGTGGGTCGACGGGAAGCAGCGTCGACACATGAAGGGCATGGAGGGTGCGGGAAGGGCAGGTCCCGGGGTGCTGTGCCCCGCTTGCTGCGTCCCGCTCACCACAGACTGCGCCCGCCGACCCCACGCCGTCGCGTCGATTGACGCCGACCGTCAATCGACGGCGGGGATGTCGGTGGCGGGGTGCACCATGGGGCCATGAGCGTGAGCATCGACATCACCGGGCTGCTCCCGGAGCGGATCCACGTCGTGCCCTCGCCCCTGGCCGAGCTCGGCATGGCGCTGCACGCGCTGGCGGAGCCGGGCCACCACCCGGGGCTCCAGGGCTGGGCGACGGCGGTGTCCGCGCGCATGGATCCATGCCTCGCGGACCGCATGTGCGACGCGGACTTCCTGTGGCGCACGACGTTCTCGGACGTCTTCGCGCCGTTCGCCGGCATCCCCGGCAGGCAGGCACTCCCGGGCGCCACGCTCGCCGAGGAGCTCGACCTCCTCGACAAGCTGACCGACGAGCAATTCGTGGACGCCGCCCTGGAGTTCACCTGCCAGTCGTCGTACGCGGAGCCGAACCGCTCCATCCTGGGCACCCCTGAGGTGCAGCAGCGCGCCCTGGAGCTGGCCGCCGCCCGAGGCCCGCACCAGGTGCGCTTCACCCGGCGGCTGCTCGACGACCCGTCCGCGGTCCGCGCCTGGTTCCGGCAGCTGGTGGAGGACTGCGACGAGGCGTTCTTCGCGGACACCTGGGAGCGCCTGCAGCACCAGCTCGCCGCCGACGCCCGGCACAAGACCGACCTGCTGCGCCGCAAGGGCCTCGCCGAGGCCCTGAAGGCGGTGTCCGGTGCGGCCTCCCTGGACGAGGAGGCCCGGCTCATCACCTTCGACAAGATCACCGAGGGGCGCACGGTCACGGGGGACGGCAGCCTCGTCCTCGTCCCGACCAGCCTCGGCTGGCCCCATCTGATGGTGCTGCACCGCTATGGCTGGCAGCCCGCGATCACGTACCCCATCAGCGGACCCGGGCTCACCGCCCCGCCCTCCGTAGAGCAGCTGACCCGCCGCATGTCCGCGCTCGCCCACCCGGCCCGGATGCGCCTGTGCCGCCACCTCGCACGCGGGGCGTACACCACGGGCGAGCTTGCGGACGCGCACGGCCTGACGGCGCCCGAGGTGTCACGCCACCTCAGCGTCCTGAAGAAGGCCGGGCTCGTCACGACACGGCGCCGCGGGCGCTATGTGCAGCACCAGCTGGACATCGGCGTGGTGTCACGCCTGGGCAGCGACTTCATCGAGGGGGTGCTCCGCTGAGCGCTCCGCTGGAAGTGCGGTGATGGATCTGCGGGCCGGTGGGGGCTGGTCGCGCAGTTCCCCGCGCCCCTTCGGGGCGCACCGAACCGCACCGGCAGCTCTCAGACCCCGCCGCCCCCCGCCCGCACCAGACCCGTCTCGTACGCGAGGACCACCACCTGCACGCGGTCCCGCAGCCCGAGCTTGGTCAGGATGCGTCCCACGTGCGTCTTGACGGTGGCCTCCGACAGGACGAGCCGCGCCGCGATCTCGCCGTTCGAAAGCCCCTGGGCGACCAGGACCATGACCTCGCGCTCGCGGTCCGTGAGCCGTTCGAGCTCCTTGTGCTGCGGCTGGCCGCCCGCGTTCGGCAGCATCGGTGCGAAACGGTCGAGCAGGCGCCGCGTGGTGGACGGCGCGACCACGGCGTCACCGCTGTGCACGGACCGGATCGCGGCGAGCAGCTCCCCCGGAGGCACGTCCTTCAGCATGAAGCCGGAAGCACCCGCCTTCAGCCCCGAGAAGGCGTACTCGTCGAGATCGAAGGTCGTCAGGATCAGCACCTTGGGTGGATTCTCGTCCTGGCAGATGCGCCGGGTCGTCTCCACGCCGTCCAGTTTCGGCATGCGTACGTCCATGAGGACCACGTCGACCTTGGTCGACCGCAGTGCCTCCAGCGCCTCGACGCCGTCGCCCGCCTCCGCGACGACCTCCATGTCCGGCTGGGCTGCGAGCACCATCCGGAACCCCGTGCGCAGCAGCGCCTGGTCGTCGACGAGCATGACGCGGATCGACATCAAGGGTGCCCCTTCGTGGATGAGTTCTGTGGATGAGTTGGTGAGTTCAGTGGCTGAGTTCAGATGAGTTCGTCAGCCTATGGCGTGGACGGTTCGGTGACAGGTGTCAGCTCGCGGGCTTCAGCGGGAGCAGCGCACTGATGCGGAAGCCGCCGCCGGGCCGCGGCCCCGCGTCCAGCGTGCCGCCGACCATGCCGACGCGCTCGCGCATGCCGATCAGGCCGTGCCCGCTGCCGTCGGCGCCGCCGTCCTCGTACAGCTCGTGCGGGGCGCCCTTGCCGTCGTCCTCGACGAGCAGCCCCAGGCCGTCGTCGAAGTAGACCAGGCGCACGCTCGCCCCGGTGTTCTCGCCGCCGTGCTTACGGGTGTTGGTGAGCGCCTCCTGCACGATGCGGTACGCGGTCAGCTCCACGCCGCTCGGCAGCGGGCGCGGGGTGCCCTCGACCTTGAAGTCGACGGGCAGTCCTGCCGTGCGCACCTGCTCGATGAGCTCGTCGAGCTGCTCGACATCGGGCTGCGGGACGTACTCGCCGCTCTCCTGGTGCTCTCCGGTGCGCAGCACGCCGAGCAGCCTGCGCATCTCGGCGAGCGCCTGCCTGCCGGTGCCCGAGATGGTCTCCAGGGCCTGCTTCGCCTGCTCGGGGGCGCTGTCGAGGACGTACGCGGCGCCGTCGGCCTGGACGACCATCACCGAGACGTTGTGCGCGACGACGTCGTGCAGCTCGCGGGCGATCCGGGCCCGCTCGGCGGCCACGGCGACCTTGGACTGGGCCGCACGCTCCTTCTCCAGGCGGTCGGCGCGCTCCTCCAGCTGGGCCAGATAGGCGCGGCGGGTGCGGATCGAGTCGCCGAGCACCCAGGCCAGCGCGAAGGGCACCATCTGGAAGACCGTGAAGAGGATGTTGCCGAAGGAACTTATGCTCTCCTCCGGCCAGCGCAACGACGAGAGCGGCGCCGCACACAGACCGCCCGTAAGGGCGAACCGCGAGGCCCACTTCGCGCCGTCGGCCGACGCGGTGTAGATGATCACCAGCATCGCGAAGTCGGCGGGCATCGTCTTCGCGTCGAAGACCAGCTGGGCGACGCCGAGCACGGCGGCGAGGATCAGCATCTTCTCGGTGGCCTTGCGGCGCAGCGCGACGACGACGGACAGGCCGACGACGATCACGGCGGCCGCGACACCCGGGTCTCTGCCGTCCCCCTCGGCCATGGAGACCAGGCCCAGGCCGGAGATCCCGAGCAGGAAGAGGGCCCAGAAGCCATCGACCCCGGTCGGGTGTCTGCGGAGGAAGTCATAGACGCGCTGCACGTAACCCAGCGTAGGCAGCCGCACGGCCCTCCGGGGTCAACCGGAGGGCCGATCCGCACCCGGCACGTGTACTCCCCAAGGTGGAGGCGCGCTTAGCCTTCTCGCGTGACGAACGAGGTCCGGGGTGAGCGGCGGGACGTGTGGCGGGGCTGGCGTGAGGCCACCGAGGAGGCGCTCTACGGCCCTGCGGGCTTCTATCTGCGCCCCGGCGGACCCGCGGCGCATTTCCGCACGTCGGTGCATGCGTCGCCGCTCTTCGCCGCGGCCGTGGCCCGTCTTCTTTGCCGCGTGGACGAGGCGCTCGGCCACCCCGCCGAGCTGGCCTTCGTGGACCTCGGCGCGGGCCGCGGCGAGCTGACCGCGGGCGTCCTGGCCGCGCTGCCCCCCGAAGTGGCGGCACGCACGCGTGCGTACGCGGTTGAGCGCGCCGCGCGCCCCGAAGGCCTCGACCCGCGTGTCGAGTGGCGGGACCGGGCGCCGGCCGGCGTCACGGGTCTGCTCTTCGCCAACGAGTGCCTTGACAACGTCCCCCTGGACATCGCCGAGGTGGCGCCGGACGGTGTCGTGCGCCGGGTCCTCGTGCGCGACGACGGCACCGAATCGCTCGGGGCCGCCGTCGACGGCGCGGACGCCTCCTGGCTCGCGCGCTGGTGGCCGCTGCCCCCGGAGCCGGGCCTGCGCGCGGAGATCGGCCGCCCGCGTGACGAGGCGTGGGCGGCGGCCGTGGCGACGCTGACGCGCGGCCTCGCCGTCGCGGTCGACTACGCGCACGACCGGGCGGCACGACCGCCGTTCGGCACCCTGACGGGCTTTCGCGCGGGCCGCGAGACGGTGCCCGTGCCGGACGGCGACTGCGACATCACCGCCCATGTGGCGTTGGACGCCTGCGCGCTGGAGGGGGCGACGCTGCTCACCCAGCGGGCGGCGCTCGGCGCGCTGGGGGTGAGCGGCGCCCGCCCGCCGCTGTCCCTCGCCTCCACCGACCCGGCCGCGTACGTACGGGCCCTCACGCGCGCGGGAGAGGCGGCGGAGCTCACCGCGCCGGGCGGACTCGGGGACTTCGGATGGCTGGCCCAGCCGGTCGGCGTACCGCTCGAAGGCCTGCTGCCTGGCGCGGACCCGCTACTTGTCGATGTCCCCGACCACGAAGAACAGTGACCCCAGGATCGCCACCATGTCGGCGACCAGCTGGCCCGGAAGGAGTTCCACCAGCGCCTGGATGTTGTTGTACGAGGCCGAGCGGAGCTTGAGGCGGTAGGGCGTCTTCTCGCCCTTGGAGACCAGGTAGTAGCCGTTGATGCCGAGCGGGTTCTCGGTCCACGCGTACGTGTGGCCCTCGGGGGCCTTGAGGACCTTCGGGAGGCGCTGGTTGATCGGCCCCTGGGGCAGGTCGGCGAGCCGGTCGAGGCAGGCGTCCGCGAGGGCGAGCGCGTTGTGGGTCTGCTCCAGGAGCACCTCGAAGCGGGCCAGGCAGTCGCCCTCCTGACGCGTGACGACCTTCAGGGTGTCCTGCAGTTCCCCGTACGCGAGATACGGCTCGTCGCGGCGCAGGTCGAAGTCGACTCCGGAGGCACGCGCGATGGGACCGCTCACTCCGTAGGAGTGCACCGCCTCCGGGGACAGCACGCCGACACCGCGGGTGCGGCCCCGGAAGATCTCGTTGCCGAGCACCAGCTTGTCGTACACGTCCATGCGGGAGCGGACCGATGCGACGGCGGCACGCGCGCGTGAAGGCCATCCCGCGGGCAGGTCCTCCTTGAGGCCGCCTACGCGGTTGAACATGTAGTGCATCCGGCCGCCGGAGATCTCCTCCATCACGTTCTGGAGCTCCTCGCGCTCCCGGAAGGCGTGGAACACCGGGGTGATACCGCCCAGTTCGAGCGGATACGAGCCCAGGAACATCAGGTGGTTGAGTACGCGGTTCAGCTCGGCGAGCAGCGTGCGCATCCAGACGGCGCGCTCGGGCACCTCCATGCCGAGCATGCGCTCCACGCCAAGGACGACCCCGAGCTCGTTGGAGAACGCGGACAGCCAGTCGTGCCGGTTGGCCAGCATCACGATCTGCCGGTAGTCACGCGCCTCGAAGAGCTTCTCCGCACCACGGTGCATATAGCCGATGACCGGCTCCGCATGCTGGATCCGCTCGCCGTCGAGGACGAGACGCAGCCGCAGCACGCCGTGCGTGGACGGGTGCTGCGGGCCGATGTTGAGCACCATGTCGGTGCTCTCCGCGGCGCCGCCGATGCCGAGCGTGGTCTCCGTCGTGGGGCTCATGCGCGCATTCTCTCGTACGCGGTGGCATACGCGACTGTGACCCGGCATACGTACGCTTGCGGCATGGATACGGGGACGGCGGAACCCGCGCGACCGGCGGGGACAGAGGCACAGCCGGTATGGACCGGGCTGCCCAGGGGACTGCTCAGAATGCGACGGCTTCTCCTGGTGGTGTGGCTGGTGCCGATGGCGGTGGCCGTAGGGGTGCTCCTGGGGGTGTTCGCCGGACCGGCGTGGGCGTTCTTCGCGCTGCTGCCGCTCGCCTTCGTGGTGTGGGGCTGGCCGATGCTGGAGCGCAACTGGCGGTCCTGGAAGTACGCGGAGCGCTCCGACGACCTCCTGATCAGCAGGGGCGTGCTCTGGCGCGAGGAGACGATCGTCCCCTACGGCCGGATGCAGCTCGTCGAGGTCACATCGGGACCGGTGGCGCGGCACTTCGGGCTCGCGGGCGTGCAGCTGCACACGGCGGCCGCCGCCACGGACGCGCGGATCCCCGGACTGCTCCCCGAGGAGGCCGAGCGGCTCCGCGACCGGCTCACCGAGCTGGGCGAGGCCCGCTCGGCGGGGCTGTGAGCGGCGTACGCGAGGCGGCGGGGGAAGAACACACCCGCGGCCCCGACGACGTACGAGAGCGGCGTCTGCACCCCGTCACGCCCCTGCGCAGGGCCTGGGCGCCGGTCGCGGTCCTCGTGGGCTTCGCGGTGCACGACCCGAACGGCACCCAGCGGCGCGTCTCCGAACTCGCCGTGACCCAGCTGCTTGCCGGGCTCGCCGTCGTCCTCCTGGGCGGCGCCCTCTACGGCTTTCTCAGCTGGTGGTTCACGCACTTCGCGGTCACCGACACCGAGCTGCGCATCCGCACCGGCCTGGTCTTCAGGCGCACCGCGCACATCCGGCTCGACCGGCTCCAGGCCGTGGACGTGACGCAGCCGCTCGCGGCCCGGATGGCGGGCGTCGCCAAGCTCAAGCTGGACGTCGTCGGAGCGGAGAGCAAGGACGAACTCGCCTATCTGGGCGAGGAGGAGGCCGCTGTCCTACGGGCCGAACTCCTCGCGCGGGCGGCCGGTTTCGCCCCCGATGAGGCCCGCGAGGTCGGCGAGGCGCCGGTCAGGAATCTGGTGCACGTACAACCGCGCATGCTCGCGATCTCCCTTCTCCTGACCGGCACTACGTGGGGCATGCTCATCGCCACGCTGATCGTGCCGCCGTTCCTGTGGTTCGTCACCCACAGCCTGTGGACGGTCCTCGCGACCGGCCTTCCCATGCTGGGCGGCGCCTTCGCGAGCAGCGTGGGGCGCTTCATAGGCGAGTACGACTGGAAGGTGGGCGAGTCCCCCGACGGTCTGCGCATCGACCACGGGCTGCTCGACAAGGCGCACGAGACGGTGCCGCCGGGGCGGGTGCAGACCGTGCGGGTCGTGGAGCCGTGGCTGTGGCGGCGGCGCGGGTGGGTGCGGGTCGAGCTGGACGTGGCGGGCTCCGCCAACGGCGTCCTGGTCCCGGTCGCGCCCCGGGACGTCGCCGAGGCGGTGATCGCACGGATCCTGCCGGGCGTCCGGGTGCCGGCCGCCGCCGAGCTGATCCGGCCGCCCTCGCGCGCGGCGTGGTGCCTTCCGGTGTGGTGGAAGGGGTACGGCCTCACGGTGACGGACACGGTGTTCGCCGCGCGGCACGGTCTGCTGCGGCGGCGCCTGTCGTTGGTGCCGCACGCGAAGGTGCAGAGCGTGCGGCTCACGCAGGGGCCGTGGGAGCGGCACAAGGGGGTGGCGGACGTGGTGGTGGACACCGGCGCGAACAAGACGGTGACCGCGCGGCTGCGTCCTACGGGGGAGGCGGTTTCGCTCCTGGAGGCGCAGGCGGAGCGGTCGCGTACGGGGCGGAGGGATGCGCTGCCGGATCGGTGGATGGCTTGATGTGAGGGTTCAGCTGCCGGGCAATCGGGAAGGGGGTCCCCCCTGCTCATTAAGAGCTTGGGGGAGGGCGGGAAAGATCCGCCGCGAAGCGGCGGTCTTGAGCGGGGTCCGGGGCGGAGCCCCGGTACCGAGCCACGGCGGGGCCCAGCTACGCCCGCAGCGCGGTCCGCAGCTCAGCCACGTCGATCTGCTCCGTCTCGTCATGCGCCGTCAGGTCGATGACCTGACCCGCCGCACCGCCCGCGCCCTCCGCGGGAGCCTGCTTGAAGTCCGACTCGGCCTCCGCCTTGTGCAGGGCGAGTGCCTCCTCGCCCACCACGTCCGCGAGGTCCGCGTTCTGCACGGCTTCCAGCGCGGCGGGCGCCGCGCCCTTCGTGCCGAAGAAGTCGAAACCGCCCTGGACGACCGGGCGCCGGGTCTGCGCGGGCGGCGCGACGGCGACCGCGCGCTCGTGCCCGCCGTACCCGTCGGCCGCCCCGGACTTCCCCCGCGCCTCGTCTCCGTCCGCGCCGGAGTCGGACGGCTTCGGCGTCAGACGGTCCAGCGCGGCGTTCGCCCGCAGGTACAGCGACGGAGTCGCGCTCTCCGGAGCCTTGGCCTGGGCCGGGACCGGCGCCGAGGCCTGGACCGGAGCCGGCGGCAGCGCCCGCGCCGGAGTCGACGCCTCGATGGCGAGGAGCCGCCGCCCCTCCAGCGCACTGGCCCGCTCGGTCTCCGCCGTGGCGTACCGGCGAAGGAGCGCCGCGTGCTCATTGCGCAGCGCGGCAAGCTCCGCCCGCTTGGCGCGCAGCTTCGTCTCCAGGCGGCCGCGCAGCTCGCGGGACTCGTCGAGGTCGGACTCGCACTCCGCTATCCGTTCGTCGTAGCGCCACTCGTCGCTCTTGCGGGCGCGGCCGAGCTCGGCGACCTGCTTGCCGGCCGCGAGGTCCCAGCGGCGCATGACGACGGAGCCCACGACGGCGGCCGCGGCGGCCGCCGCGGTCAGGCCGCGGAGCACGGTCGGTTCCGCGAAGAGCCAGGCGCCGCCGGCGCAGACGAGAGAGAGGCCTGCGACCGTCGAGGGGGGAAGCAGCCGGTGCAAGGGTGGGGAATGGCGGTGGCGTCCACGTGGCATGGCCAGAAACTTACCGCGCGTAGGCGAACTCTGGTGCCCCGGGCGCCAAAATGACAGTGCCACAGCGCTGATTCCCCACCCTTGCCGATCCTCTTCGGCCACTCGACTCCACTTTCGGCCGCGCCAACTCCGGTTTCGGCCGCGCTACTTCTTGATCAATCCCTTCGACTCCAGATACTCCCTGGCGACATCGGCTTCCTTCTGCCGCTCGACATCGACCTTCCGGTCGAGTTCGGCGAGATCTTCCGTCGTGAGCGTCTCGGTCAGCTTGCCGAGCGCTTCGGCTATCTCCTTGTCGCCCGCTTCCTTCGCGTTCACCACCGGAAGGATGTTGTCCGCGTTCTGCAGCTTCTTGTCGTCCTCGAGGGCCACCAGGCCGAAGCTGTCCAGCGTCGCGTCGGTGGTCGTGGTCAGCACCACCTGGTCCGTGCCGTTCTTCACGGCCTGCTTGGACTGTGTGGTGCCGACGCCCTTGGGGTCGATTCCGGCGATGTCGATGCCGTACTTCTTCTTCAGTCCCGGCGCGCAGAACGGCCGGGTCTCGCATTCGTCACTCGCGGCGATCTTGACCTTCTCGCCCGACTCACCAAGATCAGAAAGCGTCTTGAGCTTGTGCTCCTTCGCGTATTCCTTGCTCACCGCGAACGCGTTCTGGTCGACCGCCTCGCCGACCGGAAGCACCTTCAGGCCGCGCGGCTCGGCGAGCTTCTTCAGCTCGGCCACCGTGGCGTCCACATCATTAGAAGCGACCGGCTTCGCCTTGGGCCCGTTCTTGCCGAGGTTGAGGAACTCCGCGAGCGTCGCAGCGTATTCGGGAGCGACATCGATCGAGCCCTTCTTCAGCTCGGGCTCGTACACCTCGCGGTTCTGGACGGTCTTGACCTCCGCGTCATATCCGGCCTCCTCCAGGACACCGACGTACAGCTCGGCGAGGACCTTCTGCTCGGTGAAGCGGGCCGAGCCCACGACGAGCTTGCCCTTGCCGCCCGCCTTGTCGCCCGAGCCCTTGCCGTCCTTCTCCAGGCTGTCCCCGCCGCACGCGGTGAGCCCCGCGGTCAGCGCCACGACGGCCACGGCCGCCCCTGCCATCCGTCGCGCGCGACGCGTTGTGCTGTTCATCGGTGAACCACCATTTCGAAAGGAAACAAAACCGGATCCGGGCCACTCCGGATCCGGGCCACTGAGGAATCACCCGGCCGCCGAGGAATCACTCACCGGACGGGGCCGCCCGCCCCTGCCGACACCGCGGGACGGGTCGCAGATGCGCCCCACCACCACGAGCACCACCTCTACGAAGAGCGCGAGCAGCGCCACGAGCAGGGCGCCCGCCACCACCTGGGGCGTGTTCTGCAGGTTGAACCCGGCCGTGATGATCCGGCCGAGACCCCCTTCGCCGGCCATCGCGGCCAGCGTCGCCGTGGCGACGACCTGCACCCCGGCGGACCGGACACCCGTCATGATCAGCGGGTACGCCAGGGGCAGTTCGACCCGCGCGAACAGCTGGCCGCCGCTCATGCCCATCCCCCGCGCGGCCTCCACCACCGACCGGTCGACCTCGCGCATCCCGATGTACGCGTTGGTCAGCAGCGGCGGCACCGCGAAGAGCACCAGGGCGATCAGCGTCGGTACGTCCCCGTGCTCGCCCAGCGGGGTCAGCGTGAGGAGCACGAGCACCGCGAGCGTCGGCACCGCACGGCCGACGTTCGAGATGTTCACCGCGAGGGCGCCGCCCTTGCCGATGTGGCCGAGGAACAGCGCGATCGGCAGCGCGATCAGACACGCGACGGCGAGACACACCCCACTGAAGTAGAGATGCTCCGCGAGCCGGTGCCACACCCCCTTGTCGCCCTGCCAGTTGGCGGACGTGGTCAGCCAGTCGTACGCACCGGTGATCGCGTTCATGCAGGTTCAGCCACCTTGGCCGTGCGCTGCGCGCGAGCGGCACGGTTCGTCCGTATTCGATGGACCCGCGTCCAAGGCGTCAGCCACCGCTGGAGCGCCAGGAGCAGCAGGTCGGCCACGACGGCGAGGAGCACGCACAGCACGGACGCCGTGAGCACCTGTGCCTTGAAGGTCGTGTCGAGGCCGTCCAGGATCAGAGTGCCGAGCCCTCCGTAGTCCACGATCGCGCCGACCGTGGTCAGCGCCACCGTCGACACCGTCGTGATGCGCACGCCGGCGAGCAACGCGGGCAGCGCGAGCGGCAGTTCGACCTCCCACAGCAGCCGCAGCGGGCCGTACCCCATCCCCTTGGCCGCGTCCCGTGCCTCGTCGGGCACGGCCTGCAGCCCCGCCAGGATGTTCCGCACCAGGATCGTCAGCGAGTACAGGACCAGGCCCGTCACGACCAGCGAGGCGGAGAGCCCGAAGAACGGCAGCAGGAGCGAGAACATCGCGAGCGAAGGGACCGTGTAGAGCACGGTCGTCAGGCCGAGGATCGGCCCCGCGAGGAAGCGCCAGCGCCGGGCGAGCAGCGCCAGCGGCAGGGAGACGGCGACGCCGATCGCCACCGATGCCGCGGTGATGCCCATGTGCTGCACGGTGGCGTCGATCAACTCCTGGCTGCGGGAACGGACGTACTCCCCGCAGATCCAGTCGTTCGCCACCAGACAGTTCTGCTCGCTCATCGCGTCCCACCTCCCCCCGAAAACCGATTCCTGCGGCTGTCTGGCGACCCTAACGCGCACCACTGACAATCGCCGAGACTCGTCGTACTGGCGCAACATGGGCTTTACACAACGCCCGCAACAATGGGGAATCATGATCCGGTTCGAGCACGTCACCAAGCGGTACGCGGACGGCACCACCGCCGTCGACGACCTGTCCTTCGAGGTCGCCGAGGGTGAACTGGTCACGCTCGTCGGCCCGTCGGGCTGCGGCAAGACGACGACGATGAAGATGGTGAACCGTCTCATCGAGCCGACCGACGGCCGGATATTCGTGGACGGCGACGACATATCCGCCATCGACCCCGTCCAACTCCGGCGCCGTATCGGCTATGTCATCCAGCAGGTCGGCCTCTTCCCGCACAAGACGGTCCTGGAGAACACCGCGACCGTCCCGCACCTCCTCGGCGTCAAGCGCGCCAAGGCCCGCGAGCGCGCGGCCGAACTCCTCGACCTGGTCGGCCTCGACCCGGCCACCTTCGGCGACCGCTACCCCGAGCAGCTCTCCGGCGGCCAGCGCCAGCGCGTCGGCGTGGCCCGCGCGCTCGCCGCCGATCCGCCCGTGCTCCTGATGGACGAGCCGTTCGGCGCCGTCGACCCCGTGGTCCGCGAGCACCTGCAGAACGAGTTCCTCCGCCTCCAGCAGGCCGTGCGCAAGACGGTGCTCTTCGTCACGCACGACATCGAGGAGGCGGTCCGCCTCGGCGACCGCATCGCTGTCTACGGCCAGGGCCGCATCGAGCAGTTCGACACTCCCTCGACGGTGCTCGGCGCGCCCTCCACCGACTACGTGGCCGACTTCGTCGGCGCGGACCGCGGCCTCAAGCGGCTCTCCGTGACACCGATCGAGGAGGGCGACCTGGAGCAGCCGCCCGTCCTGCACCTGGACGACCGGCTGCCCGCGAAGCTCGACGCCCGCTGGGCCGTCGTCCTGGACGGCGAGAACAACCTGCACGGCTGGATCTCCGCCGAGCACGCGCACCGCGGTTCGGGCACGGTGCGGGACCACGCACGCCGCATGGAGGCGTGGCTTCCGGTGGGCGCGACCCTGAAGCAGGCGTTCGCGACGATGCTGCAGCACGACGCGGGCTGGATCGCGGTCATCGACAAGGACAGCGAGGGCCGCTTCCTGGGTGTGCTCACGCCGGCCCGGCTGCACGAGGCACTGCGCAGGTCGACGGCGGCCGACGCCCGTGACATCGCGCGCGGGGACGTCGAGTTGGAGACCATCGCGGCCATCGGCGGGAGCTGAACCGCGGGCCTCTGGAGAGCTATGTGGCGCTCAACCGCCCGCTGATCCACTCCAGTGTCGCGGGGATCTCACGGCGCCACGTGTTGAAGTTGTGCCCGCCACTGGGCAGCGTGATCGACGAGACCCGGGTGGGCGGCTTCACCTTGTCGATGAACTTCTCGGTGTCCGCGTAGTTGTCCTCGCCCTGCTTGCTCGTGGTGACGAGGAGGGACGTCTGGGGCGGCGGCATGTGGTCCAGGGACCACATCAGGTCGGCGTGCCGCTCCAATTCCTTGTCGCCGTGGAAGAGATCGCCGGTCGTGACGTCGATGGGCGCCTTGTAGTACGCGGAAAGGCCCGCCCCGGCGGCGTACACGTCGGGGTGGTGGACGGCCAGTTTCAGCGCGCAGTAGCCGCCCGTCGAGTCGCCGATCACGCCCCAGTTCCCCGGCTTCTCGCCCACCCTGTAGTGCTCGGACATGGCGTCGGGCAGGTCCTTGGCGAAGAACGTCTCGGCCTGCGGGCCACCGGGAACGTCCACGCACTCGGTGTCCCGCGGCGGCGCGACCGTCGGCCGCAGCATGACCAGGATCATCGGCTGCATGGTGCCCCGCTTGGCCTGCGCATGGGCGGTCTGCGGGTAGCGCAGGCCCTTGATGAGCGCCTCCGCGGTCCCGGGGTAGCCGGTCAGCACCACGGCCGCGGGGAACCTGCGGTCCTTGTAGCGGGGCTGGAAGTACTCGGGCGGCAGATAGACGTACGCCTCGCTGGCGATGTCCGACTCCTTCCCGCTGATGGTGACCTTCTGGATCTGGCCGCCGGTCGATGGCCTGCCGCCTCCGGGGACGTTCACCGGGCGGGTGCCGCGGACGTCGACCGGGCCGCCCTCGCCCTTAGCGGGGTCGTGGTCGACGACCACTCCGGGGCTTGTCTCCTGGCCGAAGAGGTCCGCCCAGGTCGCGTAGAAGCCGAACGCCTGGTTGGCGGCGAAGCCGACGGACGCGAAGATCGCCAGCTGGGTGGCGATCAGCAGGCCGACCCGTCCGGTGACGGTCCGCCAGTTCTGCCGGGCCAGGCGCGGCCAGAACCAGACGGTTCCGATGAACAGCACGACGGCCAGAGCCACCGCCAACGCGAGGACCTTGTTGCTCGTAAGACCCATTTTTCCGATCCGGAGTGAACCCGAGGCCCGGAAGGGCCGTCCTAGAGGGCGCAATTGTCGCCGGATGCCGCTTTTGGCGCCGGGTCCAAGGTCTCTCGCGGAACTACGGGATGCGATGTCTGTCAGGATAGATGGCGAAATTTCGGGTGTGGTTCCAGGCGGTGACGGCAAGCTCCGCCGGATACTCCGCGGCCCCCGCCCCGAGGCCGTACCGACCTTCGTGGCCCGCGCCTGCGCCCTCGTAGGGCTGCTGAACATCGCGGCGGGCGTCTTCCCGCGCTTCCGGCACAGCCGCATGCACGCCGTCGCCGAGGTCCTGCCCGGCGCGCTCGGCCCCTTCGCCGCCGCCCTCGCGCTCAGCTCGGGCGTCCTCCTGCTGCTGCTCGCGCACGGCCTGCGCCGCCACAAGCGGCGCGCCTGGCGGGCCGCCGTGGTGCTGCTCCCGGCCGGAGCCGCCGCCCAGTTCATGTACCGCCACTCCGTCATCGGCGTGCTGATCTCGCTCGCCCTGCTGAGCCTGCTGCTGCGTCATCGCGGTGAATTCGCGGCGCTCCCCGACCCGCGCAGCCGCTGGCGCGCCCTGGCCAACTTCGTTGTCCTCGGGGCCGGTTCCATCGCGCTCGGCCTGGTGATCGTCAGCGTCCACCCCGGCAAGGTCATCGGAGACCCCGGCATCACGGACCGCCTGGCCCACGTCCTGTACGGCCTGTTCGGCTTCGAAGGCCCGGTCGACTACTACGGGCGTACGTCTTGGACCGTCGGCTGCTCACTCGGCGCACTCGGCCTGCTCACAGCGATCACCACTGTCTATTTGGCCTTCCGCCCCGAACACCCCGCCGCGCGGCTCACCGAGGACGACGAGACGAAGCTGCGCGCCCTGCTCGCCAAGCACGGCGCCCGCGACTCCCTCGGCCACTTCGCGCTCCGCCGCGACAAGGGCGCCGTCTTCTCGCCCAGCGGCAAGGCCGCCGTCACCTACCGCGTCGTCTCCGGAGTGATGCTCGCCAGCGGTGACCCCATCGGCGACGTGGAGGCCTGGCCCGGCGCCATCGAGCGCTTCATGGACGAGGCGAAGGCCCACTCCTGGACCCCCGCCGTCATGGGCTGCTCCGAGACGGGCGGCGAGGTCTGGACCCGCGAGACCGGCCTCGACGCCCTCGAACTGGGCGACGAGGCGGTGGTGGACGTCGCGGATTTCTCCCTGGCCGGGCGCGCGATGCGCAACGTGCGCCAGATGGTCAAGAGGATCGAGCGCAATGGCTACGAGACGCGCGTACGGCGCGTGCGTGACCTCGGCGAGCAGGAGCTCGCCAGGATCCAGCGGGCGGCCGACGACTGGCGCGGCACTGACACCGAACGCGGCTTCTCCATGGCGCTCGGCCGGATCGGCGACCCCGGAGACGGCGACTGCCTGATCGCGACCGCACACAAGGCCGACGAGGACCCGGGCGCCTACGGCGACCTGAAGGCCGTCCTGCACTTCGTCCCCTGGGGCGAGGACGGTGTCTCCCTGGACCTCATGCGCCGCGACCGCGCAGCCGACCCCGGCATGAATGAGCTGCTCATCGTCGCCGCCCTGCAGGCCGCCCCGAAGCTCGGCATCGCGCGCGTGTCCCTCAACTTCGCCATGTTCCGCGCGGCCCTCGCACGCGGCGAGAAGATCGGCGCGGGCCCGGTCCTGCGCGCCTGGCGCGGCCTGCTGGTCTTCCTCTCGCGCTGGTTCCAGATCGAGTCCCTGTACAAGTTCAACGCGAAGTTCCGCCCCCGCTGGGAGCCCCGCTTCGTCGTCTACCGCTCCTCCAAGGACCTGCCCCGCATCGGCTTCGCGGCCATGCAGGCCGAGGGCTTCGTCACGTTCGCGCTGCCCCGTTTCCTGCGCGGACGCACTCCGGGGCGCCGCCCCTGCCCGCACCGGTCGGCGGAGCGTGAGGTCCGGGCGGCGTAAGGGCGCCTCGTACGGGCCTACGCTGGAGGCATGAGTACGTTGCGCGGGCGGGGATCGGTCGAAGGGCTGCCGGAGTGGGGCCGCTGTGCGGTCATGGGGGTCGTGAACGTGACGCCCGATTCCTTCTCCGACGGGGGCCGCTGGTTCGACACCACGGCCGCCGTGAAACACGGCATCGACCTGGTCGCCCAGGGCGCCGACCTGGTCGACGTGGGCGGCGAGTCCACCCGGCCCGGCGCCACGCGCGTGGACGAGGACGAGGAGCTGCGCCGCGTGGTGCCCGTCGTGCGGGGTCTGGCCGCCGAGGGCGTCACGGTCTCCGTGGACACGATGCGGGCCACCGTCGCCGAGCAGGCACTGGCCGCCGGCGCGGTCCTGGTCAACGACGTCAGCGGCGGCCTCGCCGACGCCCGTATGGTCCCCGCGGTCGCCGCCGCCGACGCGCCCTTCGTGGTCATGCACTGGCGCGGTTTCCTCGCCGACATCCATGCCAAGCCCGTGTACGAGGACGTGGTCTCCGAAGTCGTCGACGAGCTCCACGCGCGCGTGCGGGCCGCCATCGAGGGCGGCATCGCCCCCGAGCGCATCGTCGTCGACCCGGGCCTCGGCTTCTCCAAGGACGCCGAGCACGACCTGGCGCTCCTCGCCCGCCTCGACCGGCTGCGTGAGCTCGGCCACCCGATCCTGGTCGCCGCTTCCCGCAAGCGCTTCCTCGGCCGCGTCCTCGCGGGCCCCGAGGGCGCGCCGCCGCCCGCCCGCGAGCGCGACGCCGCCACCGCCGCGGTCTCCGCCATCGCCGCCCACCAGGGCGCCTGGGCGGTCCGCGTGCACGAGGTGCGGGCCACCGCCGACGCCGTCCGGGTCGCACACGCCGTGACCAGCGCGGCCGGCGGCGACCTGTGACCGGGGCCCGTACCGACGTCGAACAGGTCGAGCGCGCCAACACGGCCTTCTACGAAGCGCTGGAGCGCGGCGACTTCGACGAGGTGTCCGACCTGTGGCTGGACACCGGCACCAGGGACGCCCTCGACGACGAAGTGGTCGGCTCGGACGACGAGGAGACCGCGATCTCCTGCGTCCACCCCGGCTGGCCGGTCCTCACCGGCCGCGGCGAGGTGCTCAGGTCGTACGCACTGATCATGGCGAACACGGAGTACATCCAGTTCTTCCTCACCGACGTCCACGTCGGCGTGGCGGGCGACACCGCCCTGGTGACCTGCACCGAGAACATCCTCAGCGGCGGCCCGCCCCCCGAGGGCGGCGGCGAGCTCGGGCCGCTCGTCGGGCAGCTGGTGGTCGCCACGAATGTGTTCCGGCGCACATCGGACGGATGGAAGCTCTGGTCGCACCACGCATCGCCCGTACTCGCCGAAACCGACGACGAAGAGGGCGAAGAGTCACCCTCCTGAGTGGGTAGGGGCGGGTCGAGGAGCCCCCGCGGGCGAGGACTGTCAGTGCTCGCAGGTAGATTCGATCGTGGCTGGTGTGCCGACCGCACTCGGTGCAGGCCTGCCGATACCGACGATTGCAGGAGTGATTCGCGTGGATCGTGTCGCGCTGCGCGGCCTCAAGGCCCGTGGGCACCACGGTGTCTTTCCGCGGGAACGCGAAGAGGGCCAGACCTTCATCGTGGACCTGGTCATTGGCCTGGACACCCGTGCGGCCGCCGCCGACGACGACCTGTCGAAGACCGTGCACTACGGCGTCGTGGCGGAGGAGGTCGTGGCCGTCGTCGAGGGCGAGCCGGTGGACCTCATCGAGACGCTCGCCGAGCGCATCGCCCAGACGTGTCTGAAGCACGACGGAGTCCTGGAGGTCGAGGTGTGCGTCCACAAACCGGACGCCCCGATCACCGTCCCCTTCGACGATGTGACCGTCACCATCACCCGGAGCCGAGTATGACCGCGTTTTCCACGCAAGGGCAGAGCGACCCGACCGTCCAGCCGGTGCCCACGGCCGTGGTGGAGCAGGTGGACGCCGCCGACACGACCCTCTCCAACCCCAAGCGCGCCGTGATCTCCCTCGGCAGCAACCTCGGCAACCGCCTGGAGAACCTCCAGGGCGCCGTCGACGCCCTGGAGGACACCCCCGGCCTGCGCGTCAAAGCGGTCTCTCCGGTGTACGAGACCGAGCCCTGGGGCGTCGAGCCGGGCAGCCAGCCGTCGTACTTCAACGCGGTCGTCGTGGTGAAGACGACCCTGCCGCCCTCCTCGCTCCTGGAGCGGGCGCACGCGGTCGAGGAGGCCTTCCACCGCGTGCGGGACGAGCGCTGGGGCCCCCGCACCATCGACGTCGACATCGTGGCGTACGCGGACGTGGTGTCGGACGACCCGGTCCTCACCCTGCCCCACCCCCGGGCGCACGAGCGGGCCTTCGTCCTGGCCCCCTGGCACGACGTGGAGCCGGAGGCACAGCTGGCCGGCCGCGGCCCGGTCGCCGAGCTGCTCGCCGCGCTCACCCGCGAGGGCGTCAAACCCCGTGTCGACCTGGAACTCCGGCTGCCCGAGTAGTCGTTAGGGTCATCGGGTCCGCACAACGAAGATCCGTACGACGATCCGTACGACGCGGATTCGCACAACGACGAAGGGTCATCCGTGAAGCAGCTGCGCATCAGGACACTGGCCGGCCTCTTCGTGGTGGCCGGAGTGCTGTCCTGGGCCGGCGCCCGGCTCTGGGACTCCCTCGGCACGCTGCCGAGGGTCCCGCTCGCCGCGCCCATCGTGCTCGCGGTGATCGCCGTGGTCCTGCTGTCCACGGCCCTCTCCCTGCGCTCCCGGCTGCGCGCCCAGCGCGAGCGGCGCCCCGGCGCGAAGGGCGTCGAACCGCTGATGGCCGCCCGCGCGGTCGTCTTCGGCCAGGCGAGCGCCCTGGTGGCCGCCCTCGTCGCCGGCATGTACGGCGGCACGGGCGTCTTCCTCCTGGAGTACCTGGACATCCCGGCCCGCCGCGACCAGGCGATCTACGCCGGCCTCTCGGTCGTGGCGGGCATCGCGGTGATAGCCGCCGCCTTCTTCATGGAGCGGGTCTGCAAGCTCCCTGAGGACACCGACGAGAACGGCCAGAACGGCGGGGCGGCCCCCGCGGCCTGACGGCCGCTACGGCCCATGGCCCGCCGCGGCGCTATCGCGCCATGATCAGGCTCATCGCCTCGTTGCGCGTCGCGGGGTCACGCAGCTGACCGCGCACGGCCGACGTGATCGTCTTGGCGCCCGGCTTCCGCACACCGCGCATCGTCATGCACATGTGCTCGCACTCGACGACCACGATGACGCCGCGCGGCTCCAGGATCTGCATCAGGGAGTCCGCGATCTGCGTCGTCAGACGCTCCTGGACCTGCGGGCGGCGGGCGTACACGTCCACGAGGCGGGCGAGCTTCGACAGACCGGTGATCTTGCCGTCGGTCGACGGGATGTAGCCGACGTGGGCGACACCGACGAACGGCACCAGATGGTGCTCACAGCTGCTCATGACCTCGATGTCCTTCACCAGGACCATCTCGTCATGACCGAGGTCGAACGTCGTCGTCAGGACGTCCTCGGGCTTCTGCCACAGGCCCGCGAATATCTCCCTGTACGCGCGTGCCACGCGACCGGGAGTCTCGCGCAGACCCTCGCGGTCCGGGTCCTCCCCGACCGCGATCAGCAGCTCGCGCACGGCGTTCTCGGCCCGCTTCTCGTCGAACTCGCTGATCGAGCCCTCGCCGTCCAGGGTCACAGGGTCGGTCATCTGGTGCCTCGTTCCTTGCGTTCTGCGTGCCTGCGCGCAGCTGCGTACGAAAAAACTGCGCCCCCCAGGCTAAAACCAGGGGGGCGCAGCATCCATTCCGGGCCTGCTGAGGCGACCGGGGTCAGCTCTCGGGGCGATCCTCCTTGGTCACCTCGATGGGCGTCTCCGATGCACCGGCCGTGACCGCGGGCGTAGAGCCGTTCGCACCGTTCGTCAGCGACAGCTCCTTGGGGGAGAGCACCGGCGGGCGGGTCGAGGGCGTACGCCGCGAGGAACCGGTCCACGCCGGGCGGGCCGGGCGCTTCACGATGCCGGCGAAGACCTCGGCGATCTGCTCCTTGTTGAGCGTCTCCTTCTCGAGGAGCTGGAGGACCAGGTTGTCGAGCACGTCGCGGTTCTCGACCAGGATCTCCCAGGCCTCGTTGTGCGCGGTCTCGATGAGCTTCTTGACCTCTTCGTCGACCAGCGCCGCGACCTCTTCCGAGTAGTCCCGCGGGTGCGACATCTCGCGGCCCAGGAACGGCTCGGTGTTGTCGCCGCCGAACTTGATCGCGCCGAGCCGCTCGGTCATGCCGTACTGCGTGACCATGGCCCGCGCGGTCGCAGTCGCCTTCTCGATGTCGTTCGCCGCGCCCGTCGTCGGGTCGTGGAAGACGAGCTCCTCGGCCGCGCGCCCGCCCAGCATGTACGCGAGCTGGTCGAGCATTTCGTTGCGCGTGGTCGAGTACTTGTCCTCTTCGGGCAGAACCATGGTGTAGCCCAGGGCCCGGCCGCGGGACAGAATCGTGATCTTGTGGACCGGGTCCGAGTTCGGGGAAGCCGCCGCGACCAGGGCGTGTCCGCCCTCGTGGTACGCGGTGATCTTCTTCTCCTTGTCGGACATGATCCGGGTCCGCTTCTGCGGGCCCGCCACGACTCGGTCGATCGCCTCGTCGAGCGAGTGGTTGTCGATCAGCTTCTTGTCGCTGCGCGCCGTCAGGAGCGCCGCTTCGTTCAGCACGTTCGACAGGTCGGCACCCGTGAAGCCGGGCGTGCGCCGGGCGACCGCGCCCAGGTCGACGTCCGGGGCGACCGGCTTGCCCTTCTGGTGAACCTTGAGGATCTCCAGACGGCCCTGCATGTCCGGGCGGTCGACCGCGATCTGCCGGTCGAAACGTCCGGGGCGAAGCAGCGCCGGGTCGAGGATGTCGGGCCGGTTCGTGGCGGCGATCAGGATGACGCCGCCCTTCACGTCGAAGCCGTCCATCTCGACGAGCAGCTGGTTGAGCGTCTGCTCGCGCTCGTCGTGGCCACCGCCGAGACCGGCGCCACGGTGACGGCCCACCGCGTCGATCTCGTCGACGAAGACGATCGCCGGGGCGTTCGCCTTGGCCTGCTCGAAGAGGTCACGCACTCGGGAGGCACCGACACCGACGAACATCTCGACGAAGTCGGAACCGGAGATCGAGTAGAAGGGGACGCCCGCCTCGCCCGCGACAGCACGCGCGAGCAGCGTCTTACCCGTACCGGGCGGGCCGTAGAGCAGCACACCCTTGGGGATCTTGGCGCCGACGGCCTGGAACTTGGCCGGCTCCTGCAGGAACTCCTTGATCTCGTGGAGTTCTTCGACGGCCTCGTCGGACCCCGCCACATCGGAGAAGGTCGTCTTCGGGGTGTCCTTGGTGATGAGCTTGGCCTTGGACTTCCCGAACTGCATGACCCGGGAGCCGCCGCCCTGCATCTGATTCATCAGGAACAGGAAGACGACGACGATGAGGACGAAGGGGAGCAGGGAAAGAAGGATGCCGACGAACGGGTTCTGCTTCGACGGCGAGACGGTGTAACCGTCGGGGATCTTCTTGTCCTGGAATTTCTCCTGCAAGGTGTCGGCGATGGCGACGCCCTGGTCGCCGATGTAGCTCGCCTGGATCTTGCTGCTGTCCTTGACCTTCTGGCCATCCTTGAGCTCGACCTTGATGGTCTGCTCGTCACCGGTGGTGAGCTTGGCGGACTCGACCTTGTCGTCGTTGATCGCCTGCACAACCTGGCCGGTGTCAACCGTCTTGTAGCCGCCGGACGAACCGACGACCTGCATCAACACGACCACGGCAAGGACGGCCAGCACGATCCACATGACTGGCCCACGGAAGTATCGCTTCACGTCCATCCATACGGAGCGATGACGCCCCGTCCCTCCTGCCATAGTGAGTTTGATAAAGACTGTTCTTCGGACGGTACCCCAGCATTGTCACCCGAAGCCGCACGGGACGGCTGACAAACCCGTCTTCGCATGCTCCAACGGCGGGAAACGGGTGAGGGTTCCCGGCCGTCTCAGTGGAGTTGGCCGGGAGCGCCGGGATCAGCCGCCGGGAGGCGGAACGTTCAGCCGCCGTAGACGTGCGGAGCGAGCGTGCCGACGAACGGCAGATTGCGGTACTTCTCCGCGTAGTCCAGGCCGTACCCGATGACGAACTCGTTCGGGATGTCGAAGCCGACCCACTCCACGTCGATCGCGACCTTGGCCGCCTCCGGCTTGCGAAGGAGCGTGCAGACCTTCAGCGACGCGGGCTCGCGCGAGCCGAGGTTGGAGAGCAGCCAGGACAGCGTCAGACCGGAGTCGATGATGTCCTCGACGATCAGGACGTGCTTGCCCTTGATGTCGGTGTCCAGGTCCTTGAGGATCCGCACCACACCGGAGGACTGGGTGCCCGCGCCGTACGACGACACAGCCATCCAGTCCATCGTGAGCGGGGTGGACAGCGCACGCGCCAGGTCCGCCATGACCATCACGGCGCCCTTGAGGACTCCGACGATCAGCAGGTCCTTGCCCGCGTACTCCGCGTCGATCTTCGCGGCCAGCTCAGCCAGCTTCGCGTCGATCTCTTCCTTGGTGATGAGCACCGACTGAAGGTCGGTGCCCATGTCTTTCGCGTCCACCCGCATCACTTTCGGTCGTCCGTCACACCGGCTGCGCGGGGACCAGGGTCCCCTCGGTCAACAGCCTTGCCGGATAACCAGTCTGCCACCCTGGCGCTGAGCCACGACTTTGCCCGGCAGATTGATGGCTCCCTGACCGCGCCATCCGGTGATCAGCCGGTCGATCTCCTCGATGTGCCGGGCGAACAGCGCACCGGCCGGGGAGCCCGCCTCGATGGCGGCGCGGCGCACGATCCTGCGGCGTACGGCGGGCGGCAGGGCGTAGAGCTTGGCGCACTCCAGGAGTCCCGTGGCGTCGCGCACGGAGGCTTCGGCCTGCGCGGCCCAGTGGTCCAGGGCGTCGGCGTCGTCCCGGGACAACTGGGCCGTACGGGCGAGAGCCTCCACCACACCCTTGCCGAGCGCCTTCTCCAGGGCGGGCAGTCCTTCGTGCCGCAGCCGGGAGCGGGTGTAGGCGGGGTCGGTGTTGTGCGGGTCGTCCCAGACGGGCAGCGACTGGACCATGCAGGCCTTGCGGGCGGTCTGCCGGTCGATGTGCAGGAACGGGCGGCGGTAGCGGCGGTCGGCGCCGGGCCCGCCGGAAACGGCCGCCATCCCGGACAGGGAGCGGATGCCGGAGCCGCGGGCGAGGCCGAGCAGAACCGTCTCCGCCTGGTCGTCTCGCGTGTGGCCGAGCAGGATCGCGGCGGCGCCGTGCCGCTCGGCGGCGGCGTCGAGGGCGGCATAGCGCGCGTCGCGGGCCGCGGCTTCGGGGCCGCCGTCCCTGCCGACGTCGACGGCCACGGACTCGATGGGGTCGAGGCCGAGCGCGGTGAGGCGGGTGACGACCTCGGCGGCGCGCAGATCGGAGCCGCCCTGCAGCCGGTGGTCGACGGTGACGCCGCCGGCGCGGATGCCGAGCTTGGGGGCCTCGAAGGCGAGGGCGGAGGCGAGCGCCATGGAGTCGGCGCCGCCGGAGCATGCGACGAGCACGAGTGGCGGGGCGGCCTGCTCGCGTGGAGGGTGGGGGTGGGGGCGGGAGGCGCGCGGGACGCGCCCGGGGTTGCGCGGTGCGTCGGGACGGGCGTCCTGGCGCGGTGCGTCGGGGCGCTGGTGATCGGTGCGTTGTACGTCGGTCAGTACGTCGTGGAGTACGCGGCGGACCGCCAGGCGTATCGCCGCGACCGCAGGATGGGGACCCATGTCCGGTTCCCTTCATGAAGTTCGGGGGTGAGCCTCGGACCTGTCACTCAGGACCGCTCAGGAGATCGGGCCTCAGTCAGACCTCATGAGGTTAGTCACTCAGAGTGTGTCGATGGTGACAGAGCCGAGCCGTTCCCCGAGCATTGCACGCCTACCCATGGCTCACGGTCCCTCGGACGGGTGATTGCGGGGGCGTTCTCCTGCCATCGGCCGCATCCGGTCCCTCACTCTCCCTTACGGTGCACCCTCGCGACCCAGTCCGCCGGTTTGGCGATCTCCGCCTTGGTGGGCAGGGTGTTCGGCGAAGTCCACACGCGGTTGAAGCCGTCCATTCCGACCTCGCCGACGACGGCTCGGACGAAACGCTCGCCGTCCCGGTATTGGCGCAATTTCGCGTCAAGGCCGAGGAGCTTGCGCAGGGCCTGGTCAAGGCGGCTCGCCCCGCGGGCGCGGCGCTGCTGGAATTTCTCACGGATCTCGCCGACGGACGGCACCACATCGGGCCCGACCCCGTCCATCACGAAGTCCGCATGGCCCTCAAGGAGCGACATGACGGCCGTGAGGCGGGCGAGGATCTCCCGCTGGGCGGGGGTCTGGACGAGCTCGACGATGGAGCGGCCCCCGTCGTCCTCCTCGCCCTCGGGTCGGCCGCCGGCGAGCGACTGGGCGGCCTCCCTGATGCGCTCGAGGAACGTCATCGGGTCGACGTCGGTCTCGGAGAGGAATGACTGGATCTCCCCCTCCAGGTGGTCGCGCAGCCAGGGCACGGCGGAGAACTGGGTGCGGTGCGTCTCCTCGTGCAGACAGACCCAGAGCCTGAAGTCGTGGGGGTCGACGTCCAGTTCGCGCTCGACGTGCACGATGTTCGGCGCGACGAGGAGAAGCCTGCCGCCGCCGTTCTCCCCCGCCGGGAGGTCGCGGGTGGCCGGGGCGAAGGTCTCGTACTGCCCGAGGACGCGCGAGGCGAGGAAGGAGAGCAGCATGCCCAGCTCGACGCCCGTCACCTTGCCGCCGACCGCGCCGAGCATGGCGCCGCCGGGGCCGCTGCCGCGGCGGTCCTGCATCTTGTCGAGGAGGGGCTTGAGGATCTCCCGGAACCCCGCCACGTTCGCCCGGATCCAGCCGGCCCGGTCGACGACGAGCACCGGGGTGTCATGGATGTCGCCCGTCCCCATCCGGGTGAAGGAACGGACGTGCTCCTCCGAGGACTTGGCATGCTTGCGGAGCTCGGCGACGATGGCGCGCGCCTCGTCCCGGCTCACTTCTGGACCCGGCCGTACGAGCCGGGTCGCGGTCGCCACCGCGAGATTCCAGTCGACCATCTCCGCACCACCGATGCTCGTCATGCGTCAACGGTACGTGGTCGTGTCCGGCTGCGGAGGAGGTTGTGGCCCTGACCTTCCCCCTAGGTGATGCCGCTGAGCCCGCGGTGGGTCCGGGCCCCCACGGGAGAACACGGGCCGTCGGCCGACTGCGGCTCCGTCGTGGCTTGGCACGCCCGCGCCGCGGAGCCGCATATCGATACAGCCCCGCGCCCCTTTGGGGCGCGCTCCTCAGCGACAGCCGCAGCCCGCCACCGCCGATGCCATTCCGTCCAGTGCCGCCTGTGCCGCCTTCGGGTCCGTCGTCCCCGTTGTCATGAAGGCGAAGACCAGGAGGCGGCCGTCCGCGTCCACGACCGTGCCCGCCAGGGTGTTCACGCCCGTGAGCGTGCCGGTCTTGGCGCGCACGACGCCGGTGCCCGGGGAGTCCTTGGGGTAGCGGTCGACCAGCGTGCCCGTGAAGCCGGCCACGGGGAGGCCCGTGACCACCGAGCGCAGTTCGGGGTGGGCCGGGTCGGCGGCGCGGTCGAGGAGCGCGGCGAGCAGTTCGGCGGAGATCCGGTCGGCCCGGTCGAGGCCGCTGCCGTCGGCGAACTTCGCCCCGGCCAGCGGCAGCCCGACCTTGCCCAGCTCGGCGTCGATCGCCTTGGACGCGCCGTCGAAGCTTGCCGGCTCCTTCGCGGCGAGCGCCGTCTGGCGGGCCAGGGCCTCCGCGATGTCGTTGTCGCTGTGCGTCAGCATCCGCTCGACCAGGGACGAGAGCGGCGGGGACTCGACCTTGGCGAGGGATTCCGCCCGGCCGGACGCCTTCGCCGGGCCGGGGTCCTTCTTCGTCTCGATGCCGTGGTCCTTCAGGAGGTCCGCGAACTTCTTCGCCGCGTCCTTCGCCGGGTCGCCCGAGCGCGCGGCGGGCCCGCTGGCGGAGTCGTCGAGACGGCCCTCGTCGGCCATCAGGGCGGTGACCGGGGAGAGGTTCTCGTTCGGCCCGATGGGGTGCTTCGAAGGACCGGCGTACAGCGAGGTGTCGTACGACAGAGTCACCTTGCCGGCGTCGCGGTCCTTCAGGGCGCGTGCGGTGTCCTCGGCCAGCTCGCGCAGGCTCGCCGAGCTCTTCGCGTACGGGCCGTCCTTGCGGGCGGTGAGCGTGGGATCGCCGCCGCCGACCAGGACGACGTCCTTCGAGTCCGGCTCGATCACCGTCTTCGTGGTGATGCGGTGGTCCGCGCCGGCGGCGGTCAGCGCCGCCACCGCCGTGGCGATCTTCGTGGTGGACGCGGGCGTCAGGGTCTCGCCCACCCCCTTGCCGTAGACCCGCTCCCCGCTGTCCGCGTCGACGACGACGGCCGAGCGCTCCGGGCCGAGGGCCTTGTCCTTCATCAGCGGGTCGAGGACCCCCGCGAGCGCCTTCCCGTTCGGCACGGGCGCCGCCGCGCCGCCCTGCGCGGCACCGGCGGGAGCGCCGAGCCCGCTGAGCACGGAAGGGGCGCTCGGGGCGGCTTCCGGCGCTCGTCCGGACGTACGAGCGCCGTGATCTGCGCCACCCCCGGCCTCCTGAGAAGCGGCCCAGTCCCGCTCGGCCGTACGCTGACCGGAGGAGTCCCAAGGGCCGGCCGCGGCCACCGCCCCGGCCGCGACAGCGAGTCCGACGGTGGCGGCACCCGCTGTGAGCTGCCAGGTCTTGAGTTTCGCAGGAGATTTGAGAGCGCCCGGGAGCTTGGGAGCCGAAGGCTTCGGAAGCTGCCTCAATAGCTGCCGGGTCTGCTGCCAAGGCTTGAGCTCAGGCACGACGACCAGCCCCTTTCGCGATCACACTTCTGCGTGAGGGACACTTAACCACCCGAAGTATGTGCTGATCATGGAGGAGCCACCCGTGGAGTTCGACGTCACCATCGAGATTCCGAAGGGTTCGCGGAACAAGTACGAGGTGGACCACGAGACCGGCCGGATCCGCCTGGACCGTCGCCTCTTCACGTCGACCAGCTACCCCGCGGACTACGGCTTCGTCGAGAACACCCTCGGCGAGGACGGTGACCCGCTGGACGCCCTCGTCATCCTGGACGAGCCGACCTTCCCGGGCTGCCTCATCAAGTGCCGCGCGATCGGCATGTTCCGGATGACCGACGAGGCGGGCGGCGACGACAAGCTGCTCTGCGTGCCGGCCTCCGACCCCCGTGTGGAGCACCTGCGCGACATCCACCACGTCTCCGAGTTCGACCGCCTGGAGATCCAGCACTTCTTCGAGGTCTACAAGGACCTGGAGCCCGGCAAGTCCGTCGAGGGCGCCGACTGGGTCGGCCGCGCGGACGCCGAGGCCGAGATCGAGAAGTCGTACAAGCGCGCCGAGGCCCAGGGTCACTGACCCAACCTCCCCCGCCTCTGACGGGCCGCGCGGTCTTCACCAGGCCGCGCGGCCCGTTCGCGTATCCCCGCGCATACTGTTCGTACTGGAGGTGCACAAGGGTTCGTATGTGGGAGTGAGGCTGAAGTAAGTGGCTGACCAGCAGGATGCGGAAGACCGCAAGCCACAGTCGGACGAGGCACGCAGCGCGTTCACTCAGCCCACCGGTGTGGTGCCGCAGCCTCCGGTGCCCGAGGACGAGGCGCAGACGACCTCCGAGTTCGCGATCCCGACGGGGCTGCCGAGTCCCTCGTCGACGACTCAGGAGACCGACAAGTCGGCGTTCACCCCGCCGCACACCTACAGCGCCCGCAACGCGCCACAGGCCTTCACACCCCCGCACGGCATCCCCCTGGTGAAGCTCACCAAGGAAGTGCCCTGGCAGGACCAGATGCGCACGATGCTGCGCATGCCGGTCGCCGAGCGGCCCACTCCGGAGGCGTCGCAGCGGCACGAGGACGAGACCGGGCCCGCCGTGCCGCGCGTGCTCGACCTGACGCTGCGTATCGGCGAGCTGCTGCTCGCGGGCGGTGAGGGCGCCGAGGACGTGGAGGCGGCGATGTTCGCCGTCTGCCGCAGTTACGGCCTCGACCGCTGCGAGCCGACCGTGACGTTCACGCTGCTCTCGATCTCGCACCAGCCGTCCCTGGTGGAGGACCCGGTCACGGCCTCCAGGACGGTACGCCGCCGGGGCACCGACTACACGCGGCTCGGGGCGGTCTTCCAGCTGGTGGACGACATCAGCGACACGGACACCGATGTCTCCCTGGAGGAGGCCTACCGGCGTCTCGCGGCGATCCGCCGTAACCGCCACCCCTACCCCGGCTGGGCGCTGACGGCGGCGAGCGGGCTGCTCGCCGGTGCGGCCTCCGTGCTCGTCGGCGGTGGCGCCCTCGTCTTCGTGATCGCGGCGTTCGGCGCGATGCTCGGCGACCGTCTCGCCTGGCTGTGCGCGGGGCGCGGTCTTCCGGAGTTCTACCAGTTCGTGATGGCCGCGATGCCGCCCGCCGCGATGGGCGTGGCGCTCAGCCTCATACATTCCCAGGAGGTCAGGGCCTCCGCGGTGATCACCGGTGGGCTGTTCGCGCTGATCCCGGGGCGGGCCCTGGTGGCCGGCGTACAGGACGGTCTGACGGGCTACTACATCACCGCGGCCGCCCGTCTCCTGGAGGTCTGCTACCTCGTCGTCGGCATCGTCGTCGGCGTACTGCTCGTGCTGTCACTCGGCGTGATGGCGGACGCGACGAGCCTGCAGCCGGAGACGGCGTTCGTGGCGACCGACTCGCGCCCGGTGATCCAGATCCTGGCGTCGATGGCGCTGAGTCTCGCCTTCGCGATCCTGCTCCAGCAGGAACGTCACACCGTGCTGATCGTGACCCTCAACGGGGGGATCGCCTGGGTCATGTTCGGCGCCCTCGCGCAGACGTCGCTCGAGCTCTCGCCGGTCGCGGCGACGGCCATCGCCGCCGGGCTCGTGGGCCTGTTCGGGCAGCTCTTCTCGCGCTACCGGTTCGCCTCTTCGCTGCCGTACGTCACGGCGGCCATCGGCCCGCTGCTGCCCGGTAGCGCGATCTACTTCGGGCTGCTCGCCCTGGCCCAGAACGACATGACCACGGGCCTCAACTCGCTCACCAAGGCCGCCGCGACGGCGCTGGCCATCGCGATCGGCGTGAACCTGGGGAGCGAGGTCTCCCGGCTGATCCTGAAGGTGCCGGGCGCCACCTCTGCCGCGAACCGCCGCGCGGCCAAGCGGACGCGCGGCTTCTAGAGGGCTACCGCTTGGCGTGCCGGCCGCGCGGGGCCTGGGGCGCCGCCCCGGGGATCTCGCCCTCGGCAGCCGCCGACTTCTTGGACTTGCTGCGGGCCCGCAGGAACTCGACCGCGATCGGGACCACCGAGATCAGGACGATCAGGATGAGGATCGCCTCGATGTTCTTGTGCACGAACTCGACGTTGCCGAGCCACGCGCCGAGCAGCGTGACGCCGGCGCCCCACAGGACGCCGCCGATGATGTTGAACGTGATGAACGAGCGGTACCGCATGCCGCTGACGCCGGCGATGATCGGCGTGAACGTGCGCACGATGGGCACGAAGCGGGCCAGGACCAGGGACTTCGGGCCGTACTTCTCGAAGAACTCGTGCGCCTTGACCACGTTCTCCTGCTTGAACAGCTTGGAGTCCGGGCGGTTGAAGAGCGCGGGGCCGACCTTCTTGCCGAAGAGGTAGCCCGCCTGGTCGCCGAGGATCGCGGCGATGCAGATGAGGACGACACAGAGCCAGAGCGGGAAGTCCAGCTGCTTCGTCGTGATCAGCAGGCCCGTCGTGAACAGCAGCGAGTCGCCCGGCAGGAAGAAGCCGATGAGCAGGCCGGACTCGGCGAAGACGATCGCGAGCAGACCCCAGACCCCGAACGTGTTCAGGAGGTAATCCGGATCCAGCCAGCTTGGTCCGAGCGCAAGCGTCGTCACGGTTCCGGGCTCCTGAGGGTGAGAGGTCGATGCGGCGGGGACGGCCGCCCAAAGCTATCAACGCGAGGTGACGTGCCCAGGTTCCACTGCACTCCCCAGGGTGCACTGTGCGCCACCTGGGACAAAGCTGTGTGCCATGGGTATCGAAGATTTCGGCGGCGGCCTCAATCCGCAGTCCGACGTACTGGTCGTGACGACGAACGACGTACCGGGCTACCGCGTACAACAGGTTATCGGTGAGGTCTTCGGCCTCACCGTCCGCTCCCGGCACATCGGCAGCCAGATCGGCGCGGGCCTCAAGTCGATGATCGGCGGCGAGCTGAAGGGCCTCACGAAGACGCTGGTGGAGACCCGGAACCAGGCCATGGAGCGCCTCATCGAGCAGGCACGCGCGCGGGGAGCCAACGCGGTCCTGATGATGCGGTTCGACGTCACCGAGGCGGCGGACGTGGGCACGGAGGTGTGCGCGTACGGGACGGCGGCCGTGATCGCCCAGGAGCAGTGAGCCCGGGGCAGCGGTAAGGGGCATCCGCCATTGCGGACGCCCCTTACTGACCCCTCTCAGCTGTTGCGCACCGCGTTCGCCAGGATCGCGTCCCGCATGAACACCGCGAGCCCCGGCCGGATGGCCTCGTAGAAGGCGGTGAACCGCTCGTCCGTGACGTACATCTCGCCGAGGCAGGTGTGGATCTCGTACGAGCACTCGTAGTGGTGCCGTGAGATGAAGCGGCGGTGCTCCTCCGCCCCGTCCATCGCCTCGGCGGAGTCGGCCGCGACGCCCCCGTGGAGCAGCTCGCCCATGTGGGCGTGGACCGCGGTGAACTCGTCGTTGATCCGCTTCCAGTCGTCCTTGGTGTACGAGGCATGCCTGCGCTGCGACTCCTTGTAGCCGTCGGTGTCGCCCCAGCGCCGCTCGACCTCCTCCGCGTACTGGTCGGGATCGTGGTCCCCGAAGACCTCGAACTTCTCCTCGGGCGTGAGGTTGATGCCCATCTTCTTCGCCTCCATGGCGGTCTCGACGGCGGCGGCCATCTCCTGGAGCTTGGTGATCCGGGCGGTCAGCAGCTCGTGCTGGCGGCGCAGATGCTCGCGCGGATCCGTCTCCGGGTCGTCCAGGAGGGCCGCCACCTCGTCGAGGGGGAAGCCGAGCTCCCGGTAGAACAGGACCTGCTGCAGCCGGTCCAGGTCGTCGTCGCTGTAGCGCCGGTGGCCCGCATGGCTGCGCTCGCTGGGCACGAGCAGGCCGATCTCGTCGTAGTGGTGCAGCGTGCGCACCGTCACTCCGGCGAAACCGGCGACCTGTCCCACGGAGTAGCTCATGGCTCCCGCCTCTCTCTCGGTACGCACCTCAGCCTGTGTCCTCACGCCACGTGAGGTGCAAGTGCAGGCCCTGGCAGCGGGCCATATCCTCGCCAGCAGGGACATAAAAAAGCCCGTACCGGGAGAAACCCTCAGCCCCGAGGAGACCGCCCATGCCGTTCCACCGCAGCGAGGACACCGACGGCGACTCCAAGGAGCGCCCTCTCGCGGTGAACCCCTTCTACGGAGAGGCCGACCCGGTCGGCGGCATGACCGAGGCGCCGCCCAAGCACCGCCTCGCCGAAGGACCGCTGCCGCCCATGACGGCGTACCAGCTGGTGCACGACGAGCTGATGCTGGACGGTAACGCGCGGCTCAACCTCGCCACCTTCGTCACCACCTGGATGGAGCCGCAGGCCGACGTCCTGATGGCGGAGTGCCGGGACAAGAACATGATCGACAAGGACGAGTACCCGCGCACCGCCGCGCTGGAGCGGCGCTGTGTGGCGATGCTCGCCGATCTGTGGCACGCGCCGGACCCGACGGCGGCCGTCGGCTGCTCGACGACCGGGTCGAGCGAGGCCTGCATGCTCGCCGGGATGGCGCTCAAGCGCCGCTGGATGAAGCGGAACAGCGACCGCTACCCCTCCCCCGCCGCCCGCCCGAACCTCGTCATGGGCATCAACGTCCAGGTCTGCTGGGACAAGTTCTGCAATTTCTGGGAGGTCGAGGCGCGCCTGGTCCCCATGGAGGGCGACCGTTTCCATCTGGACCCCGAGGCCGCCGCCGAGCTCTGCGACGAGAACACGATCGGCGTGGTGGCCGTGCTCGGCTCGACCTTCGACGGTTCGTACGAGCCGGTCGCCGAGCTCTGCGCGGCCCTCGACGCCCTCCAGGAGCGCACCGGCCTCGACATCCCCGTGCATGTCGACGGCGCGTCCGGCGCGATGATCGCGCCCTTCCTCGACGAGGACCTGGAGTGGGACTTCCGGCTGCCGAGGGTGGCGTCGATCAACACGTCGGGCCACAAGTACGGCCTGGTCTATCCGGGCGTCGGCTGGGCGCTGTGGCGGGACGCGGACGCGCTGCCGGAGGAGCTGGTGTTCCGGGTGAACTACCTCGGCGGTGACATGCCGACGTTCGCGCTGAACTTCTCCCGGCCCGGCGCGCAGGTCGTCGCGCAGTACTACACGTTCCTGCGGCTTGGCCGGGACGGCTACCGGGCCGTGCAGCAGGCGAGCAGGAACGTCGCCCTGGGGCTCGCCGAACGCATCGAGGCGCTCGGCGACTTCCGGATGATCACGCGCGGCGACCAGCTGCCGGTGCTCGCCTTCACGACGCTGGACACCGTCAAGGCGTACGACGTCTTCGACGTGTCCCGGCGGCTGCGCGAGCAGGGCTGGCTGGTGCCCGCGTACACCTTCCCGGCCCACCGCGAGGACCTGGCGGTGCTCCGCGTGGTCTGCCGCAACGGCTTCTCGACCGACCTCGCGGAGCTGTTCATCGCGGACCTGCGGCGCCTGCTGCCCGAACTGCGCAGCCAGCCCCACCCGTTCACCCGGGACCGGGAGGCGGCCACGGGGTTCCACCACTAGGGGAGCGCACCTACGTGCCTACTTGCTGAGCGCCCCGAACTTCCGTACGGCCAGCGGCAGGAACACCCCCACGAGCACCACGGGCCACAGCACGGCAAGCAGCCCCGCGTGCTCGGCCGCCCACGAAGTCCCCACCACTCCCGGGTCGTTGCCGAACAGATCGCGCACCGCCGTGGCCGTCGCCGACATCGGGTTCCACTCGACCACCGCACCCAGCCAGCCCGGCATGTTCTGCGGGACGGTGAAGGCGTTGGAGAGGAAGCCGACCGGCCAGACCAGGATCTGCACGGCCGCCACCAGCTCCGGCTTCCCCGCGACCATCGCCAGGTGGATGCCGATCCACAGCATCGCGAACCGCAGCAGGAGCAGCAGCCCCACCGCGCCGAGCGCCGCTCCGAAGGAGCCGTGCCAGCGCCAGCCGATCGCGAGGCCGACGCCGATCATGACCAGGAGCGAGGCGAAGGACTGCAGCATGTCGGCGACCGAACGGCCCACGAGGACCGCCCCGTTGGTCATCGGCATGGAACGGAAGCGGTCGATCACGCCCTTGTTGAGGTCCTGGGTGACCGCGACCATCGTGGCGTCCAGGCCGAAGGTCATGGTCAGCGCGAACATGCCGGGCACCAGGAACTCGGCGTAGTCGCCCTCGATGCCCTTTCCGCCGCCGATCAGGAAGTTGAACATCAGCAGCAGCATCACGGGGAAGACCAGGCCGACGAGGACCTGCACGGGCTGCCGCGCCCAGTGCGCGAGTTCGCGCCGCGTCATGGTCCAGGAGTCGGTCGCGGCCCAGCCGATCGCCGAGCCCCGCGCCATCGGCGTACTCGTCATAGACGTACTCGTCATGGACGTACTCACACGGCCTCCTTCATACGTTCCTGATCTTCGGTACGTCCCGTGAGCCGCAGGAACACCTCGTCAAGCGTCGGCCTGCGCACCGCGATGTCCTCGGCCTCGATGCCGGCCGCCCGCAGCGCCTGTACGACCCCGGTGAGCGCCTCCATCCGGTCCGCGACCGGCGCGCTCGCCAGCCTGCGGTCGGCATCCAGGACGGCATCGCCGGGCAACAGACGGGCCACGTCCTCCAGTTGGGCCGCGTCCCGCACCACCACGTCGATCCGGTCGCCGCCGATCTTCGACTTCAGCTCGTCCGCCGTGCCGTCCGCGATGACCCGGCCGTGGTCGACGACCGAGATGCGGTCCGCGAGCTGGTCGGCCTCTTCGAGGTACTGCGTGGTCAGCAGGACCGTCGTGCCGCCGTCCACCAGCGAGCGGACCGCGTCCCACACCTCCGTGCGGCCGCGCGGGTCGAGGCCGGTGGTCGGCTCGTCCAGGAACAGCACCTCGGGGTCCGTGATGAGCGAGGCCGCGAGGTCCAGGCGGCGGCGCATGCCGCCGCTGTACTGCTTGACGGCCTTGCGGCCCGTCTCCCCGAGGCCGAACCGGACCAGGAGCTCATCGGCCCGCACGCGCGCGCGGCGGGCACCCAGGTGGTAGAGCCGCCCGAACATCTCCAGGTTCTGCCGGCCGCTCAGCTCCTCGTCGAGCGCCGCGTGCTGGCCGAGCAGGCCGATCCGCCTCCGCACCTCGTCCGGCTGCCGCCGCACGTCGTACCCCGCGACCTCCACGCGGCCCTCGTCCGCCCGCAGCAGCGTGGCGAGCACCCGCACCGCCGTGGTCTTGCCCGCGCCGTTCGGGCCGAGCACGCCGTGCACCGTGCCGCGCCCGACGGCCAGGTCCAGGCCGTCCAGGGCCCGCTTCTCCCCGTACCGCTTCCGCGCTCCCTCGACGACGATCGCGTCCGTCATCCGTCTCCCTCCGAGTCCCGCCCGCACCCGTAGTCAAACTTGACTACGAACCCAACGCGAAGGAAGGTACTCCCGGATTCAGGATTCGTCAAACTTGATTAGCGGGCGTCCGGGCGGACATCAGGGGGACCCTCAACGCTCGTCTCCCGCATGCCGCTCCCCGGTCGCGTACGGGTTCTCCTGCCCCTCGGTGAGCACGCCGACGAACGGCTCGCCCTCGCCCGCGAACGTGTAGGCCCCGCCCTCGATGCGCTTGATCAGGCCGCGCGCCCACTCCGCGCCGCCGTCGGCCGTGTGCACCCAGAGGTTCATGATCTCGCCGATGTGCCCGAGCTGCTCCGGGCCGTCCTCGGGCGTGTAGTACTCCGTGACGGACCTGCGCCACGCCTCGATGCTGCGCACCCGCTCCTTGAGCAGCTCGACGGCCTCGCCGCGCGGCAGGTCGACGATGAAGCCGAGGCCCGCCGAGAGGATGTCCGGCCGCTGGTCGTACGAGGTGAGGGCGGACCGGAGCAGCGTGAAGAACTCCTCGGTGCCCGCTTCCGTGATCTCGTACTCCGTGCGCGGCGGCCCGCCGGCGGTCGACGGGGCGATCTCGTGCGCGTGCAGCAGGCCCTGCTTCGCCATCTGCTTCAGCGCGTGGTAGATCGAGCCGGGCTTGGCGTTGGACCACTCATGGGCGCCCCAGTACTCCAGGTCGTTGCGCACCTGATAGCCGTGCGCACGGCCGTGCTGACGGACGGCACCGAGGACAAGGAGTCGGATCGCCGACATGAAGCCACCTCTCTTTCTAATCAACTTTGATTAGAGTAGCGGTATGGCCGAGACAATGATCCCCTTGTTCCCCTGCCACAAGCTCGACGAGACACTCGACTTCTACGAGGCCATCGGTTTCGAGGTGACCTTCCGCCAGAAGGCGCCCAATCCGCACGGCGTGGTCCGGCGCGGCGACATGCAACTGCAGTTCTTCCAACTGAAGGACTACGACCCCAAGGCCTCCTACAGCACCTGTTACATCCTGACCGACGACGTGGACACCCTCCACGCGTCCTTCCGCGCCGGCCTCAAGCAGACCCTCGGCCGGATCCCGACCCGCGGCCTGCCCCGGATCGGGACCGTGCGGGACATGAGCTACGGCGTACGGCAGTTCCTGATGACGGACCCGGCGGGCAACTGCGTCCGCATCGGGCAGCCCATCGCCGATTCCTTCGAGCACGCGCCGGTGCCCAAGGAGCGGTACGCGCGCGCCCTGCACCAGGCCACGCTCCTCGGCGCGTCCAAGGAGGACCACGCGGCCGCGGTCCGCATCATCGACCGGGCGCTCGCGGCCGACGGCACCCCCACCCCTGAACAGCTCCGCGAACTGCACGCCTTGCGGGCGGAGATGGCCGCCCACCTCGACGACGAGGGGGAGGAGAACTCCTAGCCGGCCCTAGCCCCAGCTCTCCCCGCGCTCCAGCGCCACCAGCTCGAAGGCCGTCTTGCCGTCGAGGGACTCGCGGATGATGTCGGCGTGGCCCGAGTGCCGGGACATCTCCGTGATCAGCCGGAGCAGGACCCAGCGCATCGACACGTCCTCCTTCGGGAACCACGGCTGGTCCGGGAGCGCGAAGGTCTCGTCGAGGGTGGGCAGGGAGCGGATGAACTCCTCGGTGCGGTCCGCCACTTGGGCCCAGTACGCGAGCGCGGACTCCACCGTCTCGTCCTCGGTCAGGCGGAAGCACTCGTCCCAGTTCGCCTCGGTGCGCTCGACCGCCGGGGCGACGCCCTTCGCCCGCGAGATCCAGACCTCCTCGACCTCCGCGACATGCTTGAGCAGCCCGGAGAGCGAGAGTTCGCTGGCGCTCGGCTTCGTCGCCGCCCGCTCGTCGCTCAGGCCGATCAGGGCCCGCCGGATGCCGCCGCGCTCGGCGTCCAGGAAGGCGAGCAGCGCGCCGCGCTCGTCGCCGGGGGCCTCTGCGTTGACGTGGGTGACCATGGGGTCCGCCTCTCCGAGCCTGTGGAGCCTGCCGGGCTTTCCGACACCACAGACACTACGGACCCTTGCGGTCAGGTTCTGTCCGCAAGGGTCCGCAGGTTCGGTCGGGGAGTTCTACGACGTACGCAGAACGGTTCTCAGAACGGGAAGCGCGACCTGCCGTGCTGCACCGAGATCCACTTCTGCGTCGTGAACGCGTCCACCGTCGAATCGCCGTTCAGCCGCCCGACGCCCGAGCTCTTCTCGCCGCCGAAGGGCACGATCGGCTCGTCGTGCACGGTGCCGTCGTTCACGTGGAACATGCCGCTCTTCACCTGCCGCGCGAACCGCACACCGCGCTCCACGTCGGCCGTGTGGACGGCGCCGCTGAGCCCGTACGGCGTGTCGTTGGTGATCCGCAGGGCGTCGTCCTCGCCGTCGAAGGGCATCAGGATCGCGACGGGGCCGAAGATCTCCTGCCGCAGGACCGGGGAGTCGGCCGGCACGTCCACGAGGACGGTGGGGTGTACGAGGTTGCCCTCGACGTGGCCGTGGATCAGCGCCTTCGCGCCCGACGCGACCGTCTGCTCGACGGTCTTCATCACCGCGTCGGCCTGCGAGGAGTTGATCAGCGGGCCGATGTGGGTCGCCGGGTCCGCCGGGTCGCCGACCTTCAGGGTGGCGACCTTCGCGACGAACTTCTCGGTGAACTCCGCCTGCAGCGACCGGTCCACGAGGATGCGGTTGGCGGCCATGCAGACCTGGCCCTGGTGCACGAACCGGCTGAAGACCGCCGCGTCCACGGCGTAGTCGATGTCCGCGTCGTCCAGGACGACAAGCGCGCTGTTGCCGCCGAGCTCCAGGATCGAGCGCTTGAAGTTCGACGCGCAGACCGTGCCGACGTGCCGGCCGACGCGGTCCGAGCCGGTGAAGGAGATGACGCTCGGCACCGGGTGCTCGATGAACGCGTCACCGATCTCGGCGATGTCCGTGATGACGACGTTCAGGACGCCTGCCGGAAGTCCCGCGTCCTCGAACAGCCTGGCAAGGAAGCTGCCGCCCATCACGGGCGTGTTCTGGTGCGGCTTGAGCACCACCGCGTTGCCCAGGGCGAGCGCAGGGGCGACGGTCTTGAGGGAGAGCAGGAGCGGGAAGTTGAAGGGGCTGATGGCCCCGACCACGCCCACCGGGACGCGGTAGAGACGGTTCTCCTTGCCGTCGTCGGGCGACGGCAGGATGCGGCCTTCGGGCTGCAGCGCGACATGCACGGCCTCGCGCAGGAATTCCTTGGTGAGGTGCAGCTCGAAGCCTGCCTTGAGCCGGGTCCCGCCAAGCTCGGCGACTATCGCCTCGGATATCTCGTCCTCGCGGTCCTCGATGATGCGCAGGGCACGCTCGAAGACACCGCGCCTGGCGTAGGGGTTGGTCGCGCCCCACTCCTTCTGCGCACGCTCGGCCGCCCGGTAGGCCTGGTCCACCTCGTCGGCCGTGGCCACGGTGATCGACGCCAGCTTCTCCCCGTTGTACGGGTTGAAGTCGATGATGTCCCAGGAGCCGGAGCCGGCCTTCCACTCACCGTCGATGTACTGGTGAGCCAGGTCAGTGAAGAAGGACATGAGACCCCTTGCCGCAGACTGTGCAGACATCTGATTTCACGTCATCGTACTGACGTTTCAGGTCAGTTGGAGTAGACCACGGAGAAGATCCCGGCTATCGGCCGGATTCGGGCTGTCGCTCTGCAACTGGCTCACCACCCGCTCGTACTGGGCCACTTCCTCGGCCTTGTCGAGATATAGGGCTCCGGTCAGCTGCTCCACGTACACGACGTCCGAGAGGTCCGATTCCGGGAAGCGCAGCATCGTGAACGCTCCGCTCTCGCCCGAGTGCCCACCGAAACTGAACGGCATCACCTGAAGGGTGACATTCGGCCGTTCCGAGATGTCGATGAGATGCTGGATCTGACCGCGCATCACTTCCCGGTCTCCGTACGGGCGTCGCAGTGCCGCCTCGTCGAGTACGCAGTGGAAGCGGGGAGCACGCTCGGACACGAGCAGCTTCTGGCGCTCCAGACGGAGCGCGACGCGGCGCTCGATCTCGGCCTTGCTCGCGCCCTTCATGCCGCGCGCGACGACCGCGTGGGCGTACGCCTCGGTCTGCAACAGGCCGTTGACGAACTGGACTTCATAGACACGGATGAGCGATGCGGCGCCCTCGAGACCCACATAGGTCTGGAACCAGCCGGGCAGGACGTCGGAGTAACTGTGCCACCAGCCTGCGAGGTTGGCCTCTTTGGCGAGCGAGAGCAGAGCGACGCGCTCGGTCTCTTCGGTGACGCCGTACAGCGTCAGCAGGTCCTCGACGTCCCTGGACTTGAAGCTCACCCGTCCCAACTCCATGCGGCTGATCTTCGATTCGGAAGCGCGGATCGAGTAGCCGGCCGCTTCACGGGTGATGCCACGCGATTCCCTGAGGCGCCTGAGTTGCGAGCCAAGGAGCATGCGCCGTACGACCGAGCCGCTCGACTCCCCTGCGGTCACTTCGCTCAATCCTCCCCATCACTTGGAAGCCAGCAGTCTGCCATTAAACGCTTCAGGCCGTACTCGTTCGGTTACAGAAACGGAAAGCCTTCGGAAGTCCTCCACAAGAAGTCGTAGGAAGAAATGGGCAAGAAGTGTCACGGGAACGGCCAAGTCCGGCGCGTGCACGTGCATCTGCCCTTGCATCTGCTGTACGCATTCGGAACCATGGTCCGCGCGCCACCTCTGTACCACCGACCGCGCCACCGCTCCATCGCTATGTACCGCGAAACCGGGGAGTGCCTCGCATGGGGACGAATGGATCGACCATGCTCGAGCCGTTACGGCAGGGGCTTCCCCCACTCGACCCTTCTGCGGTCTCCAGCGCGGCATCCTGCTCCCTGCCCGCCCGCTACGAAGCGGTGGGCAGCGCACGGCAGTTCACGCGCAAGACGCTGGACCAGTGGGAACTGGAAGAGCGCTTCGACGACATAGCGCTCGTCGTCTCCGAACTCGTCACCAACGCCCTCAGACACGCGCTGCCCTCCGACACCCCGCGCGACCAGAACCCGCCGGTGCGGCTGCACTTGATGCGCTGGACCTCGCGTCTGGTGTGTGCGGTGCGCGATCCCAGCGACGACAGTCCGGTGGCGCGCGAGACGGACGACGACTTCTCCGCCGAGTCGGGCCGCGGCCTGTTCCTGGTGGACTCCTTCAGCGACAGCTGGGGCTGGCACCCGCTCGCGGGCACCCTGCGCGGCAAGGTGGTCTGGGCGCTGTTCCAGCTGTCGTAGGCGGGCCGGCCGCCGTCATGGGCGGCCGCACCCGCTTTTCAGCGGGCTAACCACCTATCAGCGGGCTAACCACCTATCAGGTGGTCGAACTCCCCGTCCTTCATCCCGAGCAGCATCGCCTCTATCTCCGCCCGCGTGTAGACGAGCGCCGGGCCCTCGGGGAAGCGCGAGTTGCGCACGGCGACGTCGCCACCGGGCAGTTTCGCGAACTCCACGCAGGATCCCTGCGAGTTGCTGTGCCTGCTCTTCTGCCAGACCACCCCGTGAAGCTCCGTGGCCGCCATGCCGTTAAACACGTGGTGCACAGGTCGCTCCCCGGTGGTGCAGTGCCCGATGTGGCTCTAGATGCAGTGGTCAACTGTCCCGGATCATAGCTGTGTTCACATGCCGATGCATGGGCAGATGCACGTGCACGCGGGGTGTTCCCTTGGTTACAGCTCTGTCAGCACCTGCCCAGGCCCCCGCATGACATGCGAACGCCAGCCCCCGCTAGAGAGAGACGCGTACCGCGCCCTTCGTGTTCCACCATCCGCGTCATGGTCCAGGCCATCGGCCGATCGGGGGTCATGAATACGACGAAAGGCGGGCATCCGCCTACGGGTCACACGTAGGGAGATGCCCGCCTTCGGAGGGCCGAGAGGGGCGCGATTCAGCGAGGAGAGCCGTACGGCAGCAGCGCCATCTCCCGGGCGTTCTTGATCGCCCGCGCGAGCAGCCGCTGCTGCTGGGCGCTGACACGGGTGACCCGCCGGGAGCGGATCTTGCCGCGGTCCGAGATGAACTTCCGGAGCAGATCCGTGTCCTTGTAGTCGATGTACGTGATCTTCGCCTGGTCGAGGGGATTGGGACGCGGCTTCTGGACGCGCGGGTTCGGCTTGCGGGGGGACATTCAGACCTCCAGGAGGGTGTCGAAGGCGGGGGGCAGGTGTTTCCAGGCGTCGCGTCCGGCGGCGTACTCCTCGTCGGTCAACAGGCAGGACTCCAGGACCTCTTCGAGCCCCTCGCGGTCCAGGCCCGGCGAGATGAAGACCAGGTGCTGGCAGCAGTCGCCGTGCTCCGGATGCCAGTCGAGCGCGGCCGCCGCGCGCCGCACCGGCGGCACCATCTCCCACGCCGCGTCCGGCAGCGAGGCCAGCCACGGCCCCGCGCTCTCCACGCACAGCGCACCGCCGGCCGCGTCCCAGCCGAGCAGCGTGTCCGGATGGTCGGCCAGCCAGAACCGGCCCCGGCTGCGCGCCGCCGCGCAGGTCAGATCCTCCAGGGCCTGGTAGAGCCGCTCCGGGTGGAAGGGCCGGTCCCGGTGCCATACGAGGGTTGCGACCCCGTGCTCGTCGGCGTCGATCGGCAGCAGCGCGCAGGACGGATGCTGCGCCGCGGCGGCCGCCTCGACGTCGAAACCGGCGAGCGCGGCGCCCGCCAGGTCCCCATGACCGCTGATCGGGACCTGACGGGCAGTCGGGTGGAGCTGGGCGAGGAGCGCGCGGTCCTCGTCGTCGGCCTCGGGAGAGTCCGCGATGGCCAACACGGGTGCGTATTCGAGCTGGCGGGCCCAGGTGTCGGCGACCGTGCGCTGGTCCGACGCGGCGGCCGCGAGCCCGGCCTCCAGGAGGTCGTCGCCGTTGCCCAGGTAGGGCAGCAGGAGCGCCGGGTCGACGGCCGTGATCACGCCGCTCAGCCGCAGGCCCTCGTGCGCCGTGATCACCTCGGCCATCGCCTTGGGCTCGACGGAGTCCCACAGCTCGACGACCGCGAGCCGGGTGAGGCCCGAGTCCGCGAGCCGTTCGAGCTCCGGCACCAGGTCCTCGCGCAGCGCGCAGCACGCACAGTCGTTGACCAGCGGCGCCTCGCCCGTGGAGAGCACGCCGGTGGCGTCGCGCACCGTGCGCACGACCGTGCCGTGCACGGCGGTCGCCAGGTCGTGGTGGAGCGCGACGCTGCCCGGGACGGTGGTGAGGAGCCGGTCGACGGCCTGTTTGCGGGCGTCGGAGTGCAGGCCTCCGACGACCGCGATGTCCATGCCGGTCGGGTTCGCCGGGCTCATCGCGCGCCGAATCGGCGCTCGAACCGCTCCACGCGGCCCGCGGTGTCCAGGACCTTGGCCGTGCCCGTGTAGAAGGGGTGGCTCGCGGATGAGACCTCGACGTCGATGACGGGGTAGGTGCGCCCGTCCTCCCAGTCGATGGTCTTGTCGCTCGTCGCCGTCGAGCGGGTGAGGAAGGCGAAGCCGGCGGACTTGTCGCGGAAGACGACGGGGCCGTACGGCGGGTGGATGTCCTTGCGCATGGCGGTCAGCGCTCCTCTCGGAAATCGACGTGGCGCCCGACG
Organism: Streptomyces sp. NBC_01381; assembly: GCF_026340305.1. Lineage (NCBI taxonomy): Bacteria > Bacillati > Actinomycetota > Actinomycetes > Kitasatosporales > Streptomycetaceae > Streptomyces > Streptomyces sp. NBC_01381. The sequence goes on from NZ_JAPEPI010000001.1 coordinate 380,416, forward strand.
ACGGGGTCGTACTTGCGCAGGGTCATGCGGTCGGGGTCGTTGCGGCGGTTCTTGCGGGTCACGTAGGTGAACCCGGTGCCGGCCGTGGACCGGAGCTTGATGACGGGGCGGAGTTCGTTGCGAGCCATGGCGCTAGTGTATGAAAATGAATGCCGTTTTCAAAACGGTTCCACCGGGGATCCCCTTCCCACGACCGAGAGGTGCGTCACCATGTCCGCCCACTGCCAGCTGACCGGCGCGAAGCCGGGCTTCGGCAACCAGATCTCCCATTCGCACCGGCGCACGTCGCGCCGGTTCGACGTCAATGTCCAGAGCAAGCGCTACTGGCTGCCGAGCGAGGGCCGCCACGTGCGGCTGCGGCTCAGCGCCAAGGGCATCAAGACCGTCGACGCCATCGGCGTCGAGGCCGCCGTCGCCCGGATCCGTGCCCGCGGGGTGAGGGTCTGATGGCGAAGAAGAGCAAGATCGCGAAGAACGAGAAGCGGCGCGAGACCGTCGCCCGGTACGCCGTCCGCCGTGCCGAGCTGAAGGAGATCATCCGCAGGCCCGGCACCGGCGATGCCGAACGGGCCGCCGCCCAGGAGGAGTTGGCGCGTCAGCCGCGGGACGCGAGCGCCACGCGCGTACGCAATCGGGACAGCGTCGACGGGCGTCCGCGTGGATACGTGGGGAAGTTCGGGCTTTCGCGGGTGAAGTTGCGTGATCAAGCGCACGCCGGATTCCTCCCCGGGGTGCGCAAGTCGTCCTGGTAGCTTGGCGCGCGTTCATCGACCGAGTCGGCCGATCGGCCCGTTGCATCGGCCAGTCGCTAGGGGGAATTCAGTGCGCATGCGTGTCCGGAACGTACGTATCGGTGCCGCGGCGGCGGGTCTTGTCGCCGCCCTTGTCCTGACCGGTTGCAGCAGTGACGGTGACGACGGCGGGAGCAAGGGCAAGGACAAGGGCTCGGCGGGTTCCTCCGCCGGGGCCGGTGGGTCCGACACGCCGGACGAGGGCTCCGGCGACACCGGCGCCAAGGACGGGAGCGTCGAGGGCAGTTGGGTCACCACCGCCGACGGGAGCCCGCTCGCGATGGTGATCGCCGACAAGAAGGCGACGCTGCTCGGTGAGGACGTGCTGTGCAGCGGCACGGCGAGCGCCGGCACCATCGAGCTCAAGTGCGCCAAGGGCGACTCGGGCCGCACCAAGGGCACGGTCGAGTCGGTCAACGGCACGTCGATGTCGGTCGCGTGGGAGGGCTCCGGAACGGACCAGTTCACGAAGACCGAGGGCGGGAAGCTGCCGGACGGGCTGCCGACGGCGGGGATTCCGCAGTCCTGATCTCCGGTCCATCTGGGTTCTCCGGTCCATCTGGACTCTCCGGTACATCTGGATTCTCCGGTGCATCCTGATTTTTCGTACGGTCGTCAGCGGGCGGCAGGGCCTTCGGGGTCCTGCCGCCCGTTGGTCTTTTCCTGTGTGTCGGAGCCGTCCACCAGCATCGGGGCCGGGCTCGTGTCCAGGGCGTCGGAGAACTCCTCCAGGGTGGTGAGGAAGAGGCCCGCGCCTCTGCGCACGACCCGGTCGGGCACGCCTTCGCCGTCCCACTCCTCCAGGGCGGTGCGGACCGCGTCCCACTTCGGTACGCGGCGTTCTCGCACCGCCTTCGCGCCCTGCTCGGTCGACTTGCGCAGGGCCTTGGCCAGGCGGGCCGCCGCGGGGACGGGGGTCGCGCCGCGCTCGGGCAGATGGGCCTCCATCAGCATGGCCACGCGGCCGAGTTGGGCCAGGGCCTCCTCCGCGTCGGTGGCCGCGGCCCGGGAGAGGCCCCGGTGGCGTACCGGCTCGATCTTGGCGCGGTCCGATGCCTCCTGCCAGGCGATGCGGGCGTCGCGGGCGGCGAGCAGGGCCTCGCGGACGTCGGGGCAGGACTTGCCCGCGGGGTCGGCGTAGTGGCCGACGACCGCGGCGGCGTAACGGCCGTCCGCGATCAGCCAGTCGGCGAGGCGGGTGCGCAGCCGCGGCGTCTCCCAGGCCGGGTACACGGCGTACGCGATCATCGCGAGGACGCCGCCGAGCAGGGTCAGGATGACGCGCTCCGGCACCGTCTGCGTCCACTCCTCGCCGCCCATGCCGAGCAGGAACACGACGTACGCGGCGACGCAGGCCTGGGCCGCCATCTGGCCCGTGCGCATCAGCAGGTACATCAATCCGGCGCACAGGACGGCGAGGATCGCGGAGAGCCCGGTGTCGGGATGCGCCACCTGCACCAGGCCGGTGGCCAGGGCGACGCCGACCAGGGTGCCGCCGAAGCGGGCCACCGCGCGTGAGTACGTCTGTGAGAAGTCGGGCCGCATCACCATGACGGAGGTCATGGGGGCCCAGTAGCCGTGGCCGAAGGGGAGCCAGGTGCCCAGGAGATAGCCGGCTGCGGCCACCGCGGTGACGCGGATCGCGTGGCGGGTGACGGGGGATTCGTGGCGGAGGTCGGCCCGCATGGCGCGCAGGGCCGCGGGGATCAGGGCGGGGAGTGTGGGGCGGAGGAGGGGGGTGTGGGGTGCTTGCTGTTCGGGGGCCGAGCGGGTGCCCTCCGGGTCGGTGCGGGGGCCTTCGGGGGGCTTGCCCGCCGTTTCCACCACGTCGTGCAGCAGCGCCGCCAGGCGGGTGGCCGCTCTGCCGGCCGGGCCCGTGAGGATCGCTTCGGCGTCCGGGGTCTTGAGGGTGGCCAGGGCCGCGGGCGGGATGCGCACCGGTTCGCCGTGCCGGATCGCCCGCGCGGCGGCGTCGAGCACCGCTGCCGCCGCGCCGAGGAGTTCGCGTACGCGGTCCCGCTCGGGGCCCTCTTCCGGTACGCCGACGGCCGGGTCGGCCAGGGAGGCGAGCACCGGGCGGATGCGCTCGGCGACGCCGCGGGCGCCATGGAGTTCGGCGGGGCGGGTGCGGGCCTGGCGCGGGGTGACGGTCGCCGCGGCGCGGGCCGCCATCAGAGGCTCCGGGTCGAAGTCGGCCAGCGGGTCGTGGCGCAGCCTGCGGGCGTAGTCGGCCTCCGCCGCGAGGGCGTCCGCGAGCGCGTCGCGCTGGGCGCCCCATCTGCGTACCGGGAAGAGGATCACCAGCGCGGCCTGGACCGCGCCGCCCACCACCATCATCGCGGCGTGGCCCGCCGCGGCGGCCACCGAGGTGGGCAGGGTGACCGTCACCAGCATGATCGCGACGTTGGACGAGGCGATGAGGCCGATGGTGGGGCCCGCGGCCCAGCTGAGGCCCGCGAGGAAGGTCCACAAGGCGAGGAGGGCGAGGAAGAGGAAGGTGTGGGAGCCGGTGAGGTAGCCGAGGAAGGTGGAGACGGCGAGGCTGCTGCCGGAGGCGATGGCCAGTTCCGGGCGTGGGCGCCAGCTGCGCTGGAAGGTGGCGATGGCGGCCTGGTACGCCCCGAAGGCGGAGCTGGCGGCCACGGCCGGGCCGAAGAGGGTGAGGCTGAGCCCGATGACCAGGGCGAGGCCGGCCGCACCGCGGAGCGCGATGAGGGGTTCGAGCCGCTTCCGCTCGACGCTGAGGCCCGAGCGGGCGGTCAATTTCAGCGCTCGGAGCCAGGTCACTCTGTGATGATACGGGGCATATCGGGCGGGGGGTTTGCGGTGGGGGCGTCGGGGGGGGGCTCGGGGGTCGGCGTGGGGGCTCGGGGGGCGTCTGTGGTGCGGTGCGTCTTGGGGGTGGGGCGGTGGTCGGGGGTGCCGTCTGCGGTGCGGTGCGTCTTGGGGGTGGGGCGGTGGTCGGGGTGCCGGCTGCGGTGCGGTGCGTCTTGGGGGCTCGGGGGGTGTCTGCGGTGCGGTGCGTCTTGGGGGTGGGGCGGTGGTCGGGGTGCCGGCTGCGGTGCGGTGCGTCCTGGGGCGGGGCCGCGCCGGTATGTCCGTACTCGCCATCTCGGTCTGAGCGTCTTGCTGCTGCGGCTGGGGAGTGCTGCTTACCGTGCTCCGTGCGGACATACCGACACGTCCCCTCGCGAGCGTTGCGCGCTGACGGTGCGTGGGGGGCGATGTCCGTCCCCTCGCGTCTCGTCGCGGGGGAGGTTAAGGGAGGCTGCGTGCCGAGGGGGGCAGGTGGGCCTGGTCGGCGGCTGTGGTGCCTGAGTGCCAGCCCTCCGCGTCGGTTGCGCCGCGGACTCGGGTGGTTGTCGTCGCGGGGAACATCCGCTCGGTGCTTGCCGTGACGGCCACGTCTCGTGCCGCGAGGACCGGGAGGAGTTCGCCGGCCTCCGGGGACTCGTCCGCTACGTGCTCGGCGGTGGCGGCCAGGCGCGCGCCCAGGCGGTTCGCGTACGCCAGCAGGAACGCCTGACGGAATGTTTTGGTGCGCTTTCGGCCGCCTGCCCGTTGGCCGGCCTCCGCCTTCGTCATCGCCGTGGTTCCTTGCAGGAGGAGCGATGTGTGGAGGAGTTCCATCACCTCCAGGTCCGGCTCGAAGCCGACGACCGTGGAGAAGCCGTACGCCTCGTTCCAGACCGCCCGGCAGTGGTTCGCCGTGGCCACCGCGTCCAGCAGGATCGCCTTCGCCGTCTCGTACGGAGCGTCCACACCGATGCGGCAGGCGCCGGGGGTGTTCTTGGCGTGGGTGCGGGACGCGAGCAGGGCCTCGTCGATGGTGTGCCTGGCCATCAGCTCCTGCGCCTTGGCCGTGAGAGCCTCCGCCTCCTCGGGGAAGCCTGTTGCCTCCGCCTTGGCGAGCAGGGCGCGGATACGGGTGAGGATGCGGGGTTCCTCGTGGCCGGGGGGCGGCGGGGTGTGCAGGGGGGTGCCGGGGGCCGGGCCCACCGGCTCGATCGGGGGGAGGCGGAGGAGGGTGCGGTAGAGGGCCAGGGTCGTGGTGGCGCGGGAGAAGCGGTCGGTGGGGCGGGGGCGTGCTGCCGGGTCGGCGTCCGGGGCGAGTTCGGCGAGTTGCGCTCTCCAGCGGGGCGGGAGGGTGTCTCCGTAGCGTCGGGTCTCGCCTGTGATCAGCTCGGCGGCCAGGCGGGCCTGATCGGGGTCGCTGTCGGTCTGTGCGCGTCGCACCATGCGGACCACGTCCGCCGGCTGCCAGCCGCGCTCCCACGCCCGCCGCACCAGTTCCTCGCCCCTGCGGCGCAGCTCCGCGTCGGCCTCAGGGGCGGCCGCCAGGAGGGAGGCGCCGGTGTCGAGGCCCGCGTCGCCGTCCGCGTACAGCGCTGCCGCGAACGCCTTGTCGATCACCTCGGTCACCGGATCCATACGCCAAGGGTATGGCTGGCCCTACCTCCACAACGCCCCCCAGTGGTCGTGCCCGGGAGGCCTCCCGGCGGTTGGCTTGAGGGCATGACATCAACTGCCGTACGCCTTACGGCGGTCCGCCGCCTCTATCGCGATGTGACCGCGCTCGACGGGGTCGACCTCCAGCTGGCGAGCGGGACCTTCACCGCGATCATGGGGCCCTCGGGGTCCGGCAAGTCGACGCTGCTGCAGTGCGCCGCCGGGCTCGACCGGCCTACGTCCGGGGCCGTCGAGGTGGGCGGCACCGAGCTGAGCGGGCTGAGCGAGCGGCGCCTGACGCTGTTGCGGCGGGATCGCATCGGCTTCGTCTTTCAGTCCTTCAATCTGCTTCCCTCGCTGACCGCCGCGCAGAACGTGGCCCTTCCGCTGCGGCTCGCGGGGCGCAGGCCTTCGCGTACGGAGATCTTCGAGGCGCTCGCCCGTGTCGGGCTCGCCGAGCGCGCCCGGCACCGGCCCGGCGAGCTGTCCGGCGGCCAGCAGCAGCGGGTCGCCCTTGCGCGTGCGCTGGTCACCCGGCCCGCCGTGCTGTTCGGGGACGAGCCGACCGGTGCGCTCGACACGACGACCAGTCGTGAAGTGCTTGTGCTGTTGCGGGGGTTGGTGGATGGAGAAGGGCAGACAGTCGTGATGGTCACTCATGATCCGGTTGCCGCTTCGTATGCGGACCGGGTGGTGTTCCTGGTGGATGGGCGCGTCGCGGATGAGGTGGTCGCTCCGGGGGTGGGGGAGGTGGCTCGGCGGATGGCTGGGCTTGAGGCGGGGGCTGGGGGTAGCGGTTTTGGGGGTGGGGGCGCCTTCACGGGCGGCTTCCCGTCGGAGGTGGCTGGGTCATGATGGTTTTTGCCTTTTTGCGTGCCCGGTGGGTCAGTCTTCTCGGGGCCTTTGTCGCCGTCGCGCTCGGCGTCTCGCTCATCGCCGCCATGGGGCTCGGGCTCTCGTCCACCCTCGGCGCGCCCGAGCGTGAACCCGTGCGGTTCGCGGGATCGCCCGTGGTCGTCATGGGGCAGGACCGGCTGACCGTGCCGGTCGAGCGGGGGCCGGACATCGGGTACGTATCCAAGCCGCTCGCTCATCCACACCCTGTGGATATCGAACTTCTACGCGAGCTGCGTCGGCTCGGCCCCGTGCGGACGGACGGGTCGAAGCGGGACGCCGTGGGTGTGGACGCGGCGGCAGCGGATGTGCGGGAGGTGGTCGGGAAGCGGGCCCGTGTTCTCACCGGGGGTGAGCGGCGGCTCGCCGATCCCGGGGCGGCGCGGGACGCCGAGGCGCTCGTGGCCGTGAACTCCTTTCTGGGAACGGCCGGTGGGGTGTCCGCGTTCGTTTCCGTCTTCGTCACCGCGTCCACGTTCGCCTTCGTGGTGGCGCTGCGGCGGCGGGAGTTGGGGCTGCTGCGGATGGCCGGGGCCACGCCGGGGCAGGTGCGCAGGACGCTCCTCGGGGAGGCGCTCGCCGTGGGGGTCGTGGCCTCCGGAGTGGGTTGTGCGCTGGGGAGTTGGGGTGCGCCGGTGCTCGCCGAGCGGCTGGTGGGGGCGGAGATCGCTCCCGAGTGGTTCGAGCTGGGCGAGGCCGTGTGGCCGTACCATCTCGCTTTCTGGGTAGGCGTGTTGGTGGCCTTCTCGGGGGCGTGGATCGCCTCCCGGCGGGCCGGGCGTGTGGGGCCCGTCGACGCGTTGCGCGACGCCTCGGTGGACAGCGGGGTGATGCCGTGGAGCCGGCGGATCGTGGGGGCGGCGCTGCTGGCCGCGGGGCTCGGGATGCTGGGGTGGACGCTGTGGAGCGATCCGGCCGCTCTGATGAAGCGGAAGACGTACACCACACAGCCGATGATCCTCATCACGGCGCTGGCCGCGCTGACTCCCCTTCTCGTACGTCCCGTCGTCCGCGCCGTCCCACTGCCCGGCGCCGTCGGCCTGCTCGTCCGGGAGAACTCCGCCGCGTCGGTGCGCAGGACCGCGGCCGTCGCCGCGCCGGTGCTCGTCACCGTGGCGCTCGCCGGGTCGCTGCTCGGCTCCGCGGAGACGGCGGGGGCGGCGCGGGCCGCGGAGGCGCGGGAGCGTACCGGGGCCGACTTTGTCGTAACTGGCGATGATTTGAAGCCTGTTGGGCGGGTGGACGGGGCTGTGGTGGCCGCCTCGTCGTCCACGGCGGTGTACGTGCGGGAGGAGGGCAGCGCGCTCGTCCGGTCGGATGCGCGGGCGGTCGAGGATCCCGCGGCGTTCGCCTCGGTGTCCCGGCTGCCGGTGGTGGACGGAGACGTGCGCGATCTCGACGACCGGTCGATCGTCGTCAACGAGGGGTGGGAGCGGCGGCGGGTCGGTGAGTGGGTCGATGTCTGGTTGGGGGACGGGCGGGCTGCTCGGTTGCGGATCGTGGCGGTGCTTGAGCGGGGGACGGGGGACAACGGGGCCTACGTCACTTCGGCGAATGCGGGGGCCGGAGCTGGGGTCGATCGGGTGGATGTGGGGCTGCGGGCCGGCTCGGGGGTTGGCCGGGCGGAGGTTGGCGCCGTGCTTCGGGATCGGGTCGGGGGCGGGGGCGAAGGCGGTAGCGGTGGCGGTGGCGTGGTGCTTCGGGATCGGGTCGGGAGTGGTGGCGATGGCGGTGGCGTGGTGCGGTCCGGTGAGCAGTGGCTCGCCGATACGTATCCGGTCACCAAGGCCCAGACGCGGCTCGGGCTGGTGACGCTGCTCGGTATCGCCCTCGTCTACACGGCGATCTCCCTCGCGGGCACGCTGCTGATGGCCACGTCCGTGCGAGGGCCGGAGCTGCGGGCGCTGCGGATGGCGGGGGCCACGGGGCGGCAGGTGCGGATGGTCGTCGCCGGGGAGACGCTGTTGGCCGTGGCGGTGGGAACGGTGCTCGGCGTGGCCGTGACGCTGGTGAATCTGGGCGGCTTGAGCGCGGGTCTTGCGCGGTTGTCGGCGCCGGCGGGGGTGGTGGTGCCGTGGGGGGCGGTGGGTGTGTGCGCGGTTGGTTGCGCGGTGGTGGGTGTGGGTGTGGGGGTGGTGCAGGTGTGTGGCCTCGGGCGGCGCGAGGGGTGAGGGTCGTCTTGGGGGCGGGCGGTGGTCGGGGGTGCCGTCTGCGCTACCGCCCGGTATGGGGCGGGGCCGCGCCGGTATGTCCGTACTCGCCATCTCGGTCTGAGCGTTCTGCCGCTGCGGCTGGGGAGTGCTGCGTACCGTGCTCCGTGCGGACATACCGACACGTCCCCTCGCGTCTCGATGCGCGGTACCGGTGCGTGGGGGCCGATGCCCGTCCCCTTGCGTCTCGTCGCCCAATGCGGGTGAGTGGTGCAGTTACGCCGCCTCCCCCACCCACCCCGGCGAGTCACCCCGCTGCCGGCCGCCGTTGCTGTGGGCAGGCGTTCCGCAGGGCGAGTGGGGTCTCCCCTGCTCGAGCGAAGCCGAGAGCTTGGGGAAGGGTGGGCACAGCCCCGGCTGCCGGGTTCCGATGAAGCCAGGCGGAGGGGCAAGGACTCCGCGGCGCCCACGCCAGGGATCAGCTGTCGCCGCCCTCGTCGATCAGGCGGCGTACCTCCCGGTCGATCAGGCCGAGGCGCGCCTCGGCCACCAGCGGCACCGCCCTCCGGTGACGGCGGGACTCATGGACGTCGATGTCGACCGTCACCAGCGCCGGCTCCCACTTCGGCGCCTGCGCGACCACCGAGCCCCGCGGGTCCACCACCCGCGAACCACCCCAGAACGACGCCCCGTTCTCGTTCCCCACCCGGTTCACGAAGACCACCCAGCACTGCAGCATGCGGGCCGTATAGGAGAGGAGCGTGTCCCAGTACAGGCCCGTGTCCATCGCCTCGGGGTCGAGGCTGGCCGCGCTGTTCGTGGGGACGATGATCACCTCCGCCCCGTCCTGCACCGCGAGCCACGGCAGCACCGGCTGCCACGCGTCGTTGCAGACCAGCGTCGCGGCGCGGCCGTGGCCGCCGGGCAGGTCGTACGCGCGCAGGTGCTGGCCGGGGCTCACATGCTTGCGCTCCTCCCACGCCAGGTAGTTGGGGAGGTACAACTTCCGGTGGGTGTGGAGGAGTTGGCCGCTCGCGTAGTACGCGGACGTGTTGTACGCCCGCAGGCTGGTGTGCTCGTGGATGCCGACCATGACGTCGGGGCCGAGCGTCGACAGTTCGAGGAGGCGGGGGTCCTTCGCGTCCAGGGACGTGTCGCGGTGCAGTCCGCCCAAGTGGTAGCCGTGCAGGCTCAGCTCCGGGAAGACGACAAGATCCGCGCCCTGCGCCGCCGCCTGGCCGATCTGGTCCCGCGCCACCGCGAGGTTCTCGTCCACCTCGCCGAGGACACAGTCGGTCTGCGCAAGGGCCACTCTCATGGCTCCGAGCCTCGCAGCGCCCGGCGCCCCCCGCATGTCGGGGACGCCCGGCCGTGACGCGGGGCAATCGGGCGGATGGGCGGGAAAGGCCCGTGCGGCAACCCGCAGCCGCGGGGCAATCGGGCGGGAAAGGCCCGTTCGGCCACGCACCCGCCGCGGGGTGACCGCCAAGGCCCCCGGCCAGTGTCAGTGGCGGCTGGCACACTCGGCGGTGTGATCGAAAGGTGGGCCATCGCAGCCACCGAGACCGGCGGCGCCACCCTCGCCCCGCTCGGGGACGACGGCCTGCCCGCGGGCCCCGTCCAGGAGGAGCCCGACCTCGCCGGGGCCGTCCGCGACCGCCCCCACGTGACCCGCTGGGTCTGGCGCTCCACCGCCGAGATCTACCCACGCCTGCTGGCCGCCGGCGCCCGGGCCGACCGTTGCTACGACATCGAGGACGCCGAGCAGCTCCTGCTCGGTCACGAGGGCCGCCTCGGCGAGCCCCGCTCGGCAGCCGCCGCCTGGGCCCGGCTGCGCAACGCCCCCGTGCCCGCCGACCCGCCCCCCAGAGCCGCCGAGCCCGGCGCCCAGGACTCCCTCTTCGACCACTCCCCGGTGACCGCCCTCCCCTTCGAGGCCCTCCTCGAGGTGTACGCGGAACAGCAGCGAAGACACGGGGCCACCGAGCACCCCGGCCGGATGCGGCTGCTCACCGCGGCCGAGTCGGCGGGCATGCTCGTGGCCGCCGAGATGAACGTCGCGGGCCTCCCCTGGCGCGCCGACGTCCACCACGCCCTGCTCACCGAACTCCTCGGCGAGCGGTACGCGGGCGGCGGGCGGAACGCGGGAGCCACCGAGCCGCGCCGCCTTGCCGAACTCGCCGACGAGGTCTCCGCCGCCTTCGGCCGCCGCGTACGCCCCGATCTGCCCGCCGACGTCATCAAGGCCTTCGCCCAGGCCGGCATCAAGGTCAAGTCCACCCGGCGCTGGGAGCTCGAGGAGATCGACCACCCCGCCGTGAAGCCGCTCATCCAGTACAAGAAGCTGTACCGCATCTGGGTCGCGCACGGCTGGAGCTGGCTGCAGGACTGGGTGCGCGACGGCCGCTTCCGCCCCGAGTACACACCGGGCGGCACCGTCACCGGCCGCTGGACCACGAACGGCGGCGGCGCCCTGCAGATCCCCAAGGTCATCCGGCGCGCGGTCGTCGCCGACCCCGGCTGGCGGCTCGTCGTCGCCGACGCCGACCAGATGGAGCCGCGGGTCCTCGCCGCGATCTCGCGCGACCGGGGCCTGATGGAGGTCGCGGGGAGCGACGAGGATCTCTACACGCGCCTCTCCGACCGCGCGTTCGCCGGCGACCGCGACCACGCCAAGATCGCCCTCCTCGGCGCCGTCTACGGCCAGACCTCCGGCGACGGCCTGAAGAACCTGGCGGCGCTGCGGCGCAGATTCCCCGCCGCCGTCGCGTACGTCGACGATGCGGCGAAGGCGGGCGAGGAGGGCAGGCTCGTACGGACCTGGCTGGGCCGCACCAGCCCCCCTGCGGCCGGCGCGGGCGACTTCGACGAGGCGGGCATCCCGCAGGGCGACGACTCCGAACAGCCCGCCCAGGAAGGCGAGTTCACCCCAGGCTACGCCTCGACGAACTCCCGCGCCCGCGGCCGCTTCACCCGCAACTTCGTCGTCCAGGGCAGCGCGGCCGACTGGGCGCTCCTGATGCTGGCCGCGCTGCGCCAGGCCATCACCGCGTCCGGGCTCCGCGCCGAGCTGGTCTTCTTCCAGCACGACGAGGTGATCGTGCACTGCCCCGAGCAGGAGGCCGCCGCGGTCGTGACGGCGATCCGAGAGGCCGGGGAGCTCGCGGGCCGCATCGCTTTCGGCGAGACACCGGTGCGGTTTCCGTTCACCACGGCCGTGGTGGAGTGCTACGCCGATGCGAAGTAAGTCCCGCACAGGTAAGGCCAAGTCCCGTACGCATCAGGCTTGTTGAGGCACCGAGCCCGCCAGCAGGCCCTTCAACTCGCCCACCACCTCGCTGCTGTCCGTGCCGTCGAGCGCCGCGAGCGCCGCCTCCCATTGCGCGTACGCCTCTTCGACGTGCCCATCGGCGTACAGGAGAAGTCCGCGCTGATGGCGGGCGAGGCCCGCCCGATGGTCGTCGGCCCGTGCTTCCGCGCGGTCCAGGAGGTCGTCGCACTCACGCACCGCGTCGCACGTGCGGGACAGCTCGCGCAGGGCCCGCACCGTTCCGAGGCGCACCCGGGACTCGTTGTGCCAGTCCTCGGCCTCGTCGTGGATGCGCAGGCTCTCCTCGAAGTGCTTGAGCGCGGCGGCCGGTTCGCCCAGGGCCAGATAGGAGTAGCCGATGTCGCAGTGCGCCTCCTGCCGGACACCGTCGTGGCCCTGGGCCTCGCCGATCTCCAGGCTGCGCCGGTGACAGTCGATCGCCGCGCGCGCGTCGGTGTGCTCGTAGATGTTGCCGAGGTTGCTGAGGGCGAACGCCTCGCTCAGGGGGTCGTCCAGGCTCTTGGCGAGCTCCATGCTCTGCCGCAGCGCGTCCGCCGCCTCCTCGTAGCGGCCGAGCGCTTCGAGCAGCAGGCCGCGGTTGATGACGGCCCGGTGGACGCACGAGACGTGGTCGAGCTCCCGCCACAGGACCAGCGCCTCGTCGATCAGATCAAGCGCCGCGCCGCTGCGCCCCGACACGTAGCTGAGGCCCGCGAGGTCGGTGAGGGCCTGCGCCTCGCCGTCGCGGTCGCCGCTGCGCCGGGCCGCGGTCACGGCGAGCCGGGTCAGGAGGTCGGCCTCGGCGAGCCTGCCACGGCGTTTGAGGTACGAGAAGCTGCAGCGGACCAGGACGGGGAGGAGGGCGGACGAGCGGCCGTAGCGGTCGGCGACCGCTATGACGTTCGCGAGCTCCGTGTCGCCCCAGGCGTAGGCCTGGTCGGTGGACATCGCCGGCACGGCACCGGCCGCCGCCCGGCCCTCGGAGCGGTCCCCTGGCGCGGACAGCCGCTCCGCCACGCCCCGCATCCGGTCGTCGCGGTCCAGGCCCTCCGGCATGATCGCAAGGAGGCTCTGCAGCGCCGACTCCGCGTACCAGTGCAGCGCCGACTCCGCCACCTCCGCGCCGGTGACCCCGCACCCGCTCTGGCGCGCCGCTTCCCTCGCGAAGTCGCGTACGAGGTCGTGCGGGGCGTACCGGCCGTACGCCGTCTCGTCGAGCAGCGCGACGTCGACGAGCCGGTCGAGAGCGGCCTCGGCGCGCCGTTCCGCCACCCCCAACAGCCGGGCGAGGAGCGGCACTCCGTACGTCGGCAGGTCGAGCGCGCCGATCCGGGCGAGGGCCACGGCGGCGTCCTGATCGGCCTCGCGCTCCGAACCGCACAGCGCGTCCAAGGCGACGGCGAGCGAGCGACGCACGCTCAGGTCGTCGTGTTCGAGGTGGTGCAGGCGTCCGTCGCTCGCGGTGAGGAGTTCGGCGAGCGCGTCCGGGGTGAGCGCGCGGCGGGCGGCGAGCCGGGCCGCGACGATGCGCAGGGCCAGCGGGAGGCGCCCGGCGAGTTCAACCAGGGGGTGCCCGGCCTCAAGGCCCGCGCGCCCGGAGACGGCACGCAGCAGCGCGGCGCTGTCCCGGCCGGAGAGCGGCTCCAGCGGGAAGCGGCCCGCGCCGTCGAGCGCGGCGAGCGGTGAGCGGCTGGTGACGATGACCGCGCAGCCGGACCCGGCGGGAAGGAGCGGACGCACTTGAGCGGCGGTGGCCGCGTCGTCAAGGACCATCAGGGTGCGGGTGGGCGCGAGCAGCGAGCGGAGCAACGCCGATGCCGCGTCCGGGTGTTGGGGACTGCGCTGCGGCTCCACACCCAGGTCGCGCAGGAGCGCGGCGAGCGCCTGGTCCGGGGTGAGGGGCGTCATGCCGGGCGTCGCACCGTGCAGGTTGACGTAGAGCTGCCCGTCCGGGAACCGCTCGCGCAGCCCGTGCGCCACATGCAGGGCGAGCGCGCTCTTGCCGACACCGGCCATGCCGGAGACGACGGCGACGGGGGACGTGCCCTCTTCGTCGCCGCCTCCCGCGAGCAGTCGTGAGAGGGCGTACGTCACATCGGTACGGCCCGTGAAGTGCGGCGGGGAAGGCGGGAGTTGAGCGGGGGCGGGCGCCGCGGCGGAAGCGGCGGCGGCGACCGGATCGTCGATCACGGCAGGTTCGGAGTCGGCGACCCCCGGCACAGCGGACCCACCCGGCTCCTGAAGGACCACCCGGTGTGCCTCGCGCACCGCGGCGCCCGGCTCCACGCCGAGCTCCTCGACCAGCCTGCGCCGCAGCTCCCGGTGCACGGCGAGCGCCTCCGCCTGCCGCCCGGCGCGGTGCAGGACGAGCATCAGCTGCCGGTGGAAGGCCTCCCGCAAGGGGTACTCGGCGACCAGCTCGGCAAGCTCAGGCACGAGCCCGCCACCGCTGCCGAGGCCGATCTCCGCGTCGTAGCGCAGTTCGAGGGCGAGGAGCCGCGCCTCTTCGAGCCGTGGCACGAGCGCGTGGCCCGCGGCGTCCGGGGGCAAGCCGTCCAGCGGGGTGCCGCGCCACAGGGCGAGCGCGTCGGCCGCGGCGTCCGCGCAGGCCTCCCAGTCGTGCTCCGCGTGCGCCGCCCGGGCCCGCGAGACCAGCTGCTCGAATACGCGTACGTCGAGCTCGCCCTCGCCCACGCGCAGCCGGTAGCCCGGGGGCACCGCCCGCAGCCGGTCCGGGTCGTCGAGCAGCCGGCGCAGGCGCGTGACGTGGTTCTGCAGCGATGCGTGCGCGGAAGCGGGCGGGTGGCCGCCCCACAGTGCGTCCTTGAGGGCGTCCACGGAGACGACCCTGCCCGGTTCGAGGAGGAGTGCGGCAAGGAGTGCGCGCCCCTTGGCGCTCTGGACGGGCTGCGGCTCACCGTCCGCGTCGTACACGGCGGGTGCGCCAAGGAGCCCGAACCGCAACTCACTCCGCATGCCCACGCCATCTCCCGCCAACCGTTGGCCTCATGTTAGCGATCGGTTGGCGGGCCCTGATGGAATCCATGCATCGGAACCGACCACGGCGGTGCTCGCGCGGATCGCGCAGCTCGGGGGAGTGACGCCGCCGCGGTCGGGTCCGATCATTTTCTTTCGGGGGCTGTCAACTCCCTTATTTTGCAGGCCACTTGAGGCCCCCTTGCTTACACGCTGCGTCTTGTGATGCCGATGAGCACGCCACCGTCGAGCACGGGCCACGGCCGTCCGACGCCCGCGCGGGGCCGATCCCGCCTCGGATACCGGCACCATTTACTCACCGGTTGATCACCATTCGCTCACGCGCCGACGGCTGCCCGGGGCTTCGCCTGCCTGCGCTGGCGACCGGCCCAACACGTAACCGGCGGTACGGGGCGGTGTCCGCTGCACGGTACATCTATCCGTTGTGCGGGGTGAGGGCGGGGCGTCGGATGCGGAGCGCGGACGCCGGGCCCGGCTACCCGCCGTACGGAACGACCACGACCTGGAATTCGTCCTCGTACACGACCCTCCCCGGATCCGACGACCGCAGCATCCGGCACTCGACGCCGTGCGCGTCGAGGATCTCCAGATAGCCCGGCACCCGCTCGATGAGGTGCGTGGCGGTCGACTTGAACCAGGCCACGGCTCCCGGGGTGAGCTCGGGGTCGTACACCGTCGGATCGACCTTCGAGGGGGTCGGGTAGGCGGCGTCGTACCAGTCGTTGTTGGCCCGCCGGAAGCGCTCCTGCTCCGGCGTCAGCTTCCCCTCCCGGGCAAGGCCGTTGACCAGCACGAACACTCCGGGAAAGTGCCCGCGTTCGTGCCGTACCGGCGACTGGAACCGTACGAACTCCGCCGCACCCTCCGGGCCCACCGTCTCCGTCGTCCCCGCTGTCCCCGCCGTCCCCGCCGTCCCCGCTGTCTCTTCATCACACATCAGCGCATCCTCGCATCGACGCCCGCACCCGGCCCCGCCCTGCGAGCAAGTTCGGCCAGTACTCCCAACGCGTCCCCGAGCACGTCCACCGGCGGCGACGCGAGCCCGATCCTGACCGCGCCGGGCGCGGACCGCTCCCCGATCGCGAAGGCAGAGCCGGGTGTCACGGCGACACCCCGCTCGGCCGCGGCGGCGACGAAGGCCTCGGCCCGCCAGTGGGACGGCAGCTCCCACCAGCAGAAATAGGAACGGGGGTCGACACGGACCCGCCCCGAGCGAGCCCTGGACCCCGCGACCGCGACGGCCCCCGTGCCCGCACCGGGGCGCACACCCGCCCCCGCACCCACCCCGAGCCGCTCCTCTACAACCCGATGCCGCACCGCCGCGTCGACGCGCTTGGCGGCGACCACCGAGTCCACCGTCCCGTCGCCGCACCACCGCACCGCGGCCTCCAGGTTCACGCCGCCCGCCGTCCAGGCCCCGGAGCGCAGGGTCCGCGCGAGAACGTCCAGATGGGCGGGCGGCGCGGTCAGCATGCCCACGGTGAGTCCGGGGGCGAGCCGCTTGGAGAGGCTGTCGACGAGAACGGTGCGGTCCGGGGCGTACGCGGCGAGCGGCGCGGGCGCGTCCTCGGCGAGGAAGGCCCATGTGGTGTCCTCGACGGCGTACAGATCCAACTCCCGCAACACACCCGCCAGTTCGGCCCGCCGCTCCGGACCGGCGGTCAGGGACAGCGGATTGTGCAGCGTCGGCTGTACGTACACCGCACTGAGCGGCGAAGCACTGCGGTGGACGGCGGCCAGCGCGTCCGGCCGTATCCCCTCCTCGTCCACGGCGACCGGCACCAGACTCACCCCGAGCCGCTCGGCAATGGCCTTGACCAGCGGATACGTCAGCTCCTCGACACCGAGACGGCCTCCAGGGCGTACGAGGGACGAGATCGCGGCGGCGATGGCCTGCCGCCCGTTGCCGGCGAAGAGGACATGGGCAGGGTCGGGCCGCCAGCCCGCCCGTGCCAGCACATCGGCGGCGGCCGCCCGCGCCTGCGGAGTGCCGTCGGCGGCGGCCGGGCGGCTTGCCTCAAGGAGGACGTCCGGCCGCAGCAGCGGGGCGATGCCGCGGGCCATCAGCTCGGACTGCCCTTGCGTGACGGGGTAGTTGAGCTCCAGGTTCACCGGTGGCGCGTCCGCCCCTCGCGGCCGCTCGGCGAGCGAGGCGGACCCGCCGGGGTGCGGGGGCGCGGCCCTCACGAAGGTGCCACGCCCGACCTCGCCCACCGCGAGCCCCCGCCGCACGAGCTCGCCGTACACGCGGATGGCGGTGGAGTTGGCGATCCGCCGCTGCCGAGCGAAGGCCCGCTGCGTGGGCAACTGATCCCCGGGCCGCAACAAGCCGCGCTCGATCTCCCCGGCCACTTCATCGGCAACGAGCCGATAGTCACTGCGCGCCACAGCAAGAACCCCCAAGAAATCCAGCAGCCGCCAACACAGAGAACCCCCACGTGAACCCCCGGCAATCGCGCACCCCGCACACATTGCACCGAGAGCAAAGACCCTATTGCACCGCCGAGTTGCCCCCGCCTAGCCTCCCCCCATGGCAACCGCGCACCTCAACGGCATCACCATCGGCTACGACGACGAAGGCCCCGGCGGTGAAAACCCAGCCGCCGAAGGGCCGCCCCCACCCCTGCTCCTCATCCACGGCCACCCTTTCGACCGCACGATGTGGACCCCCCAGCGCACCGCCTTCTCCGCGACCCACCGCGTCATCACCCCAGACCTCCGCGGCTACGGCGAGACGGACGTGGTCCCCGGCACCACCCCCTTCGCCACCTTCGCCGCCGACATCCTCGCCCTGCTCGACCACCTCGGCGTGACCCGCTGCGCGCTCGGCGGCCTCTCCATGGGCGGCCAGATCGCGATGGAGTGCCTCCGGCTGTTCCCCGAGCGGATCAGCGGCCTGCTCCTGGCCGACACCTTCCCGGCCGCCGAGACGGACGGGGGCAAGGCCTGGCGCAACGCCATGGCCGACCGGCTCCTTGCCGAGGGCATGAAGCCGTACGCCGATGAAGTGCTGGACAAGATGGCCGCCCCGTACAACCCGCGAGCCGCGGCCCACGTGCACCGCATGATGCTGGCCGCGCCACCGGAGGGCGCGGCGGCGGCCCTGCGGGGCAGGGCCGAACGCCCGGACTACCGGGCCCTGTTGACCGGCGTCACGGTCCCCGCCCTGATCGTCGTCGGCCGTGACGACACGTACACACCGGTGTCCGACGCCGAGGCCATGCGCGACGCGATCCCCGGCGCGGAGCTGTGCGTGGTGGAGTCGGCGGCCCACCTGCCGAACCTGGAGCAGCCGGAGGTGTTCAACGCGGCGGTGCGCACATGGCTGACCCGCATCAACACCTGACCCTGCCCCCTCCTCCTCCCATCTCCCCCACCCATACGGACTGCCCCGCCTCGCGCCCGCCGCCCATCGCCCCGAAGGTGGTCGGCATGGAGCCCACCCGTACCGCCACCGCGACCCGTGTCGCCGCCGCGGCCTGCACCGCCCTGCTCGCCCTCACGGTCACCGCCTGCACGGACGAAGACGTCGACAAGGCCAAGGACACCGTCGCATCGGCCACGGCCAAGGCGGGCGACGTGGTCGCGTCCGCCACGGAAGCGGCTGCCTCCGAGCTGGCGAAGGTCAAGGACGGCGTGAACGCCAAGGGCGACGTGAAGGCAGCGGACGCCAAGCCCGACGGCGACCGGATCACCGCCGAGATCACCGCCACCAACAGCTCGGACAAGAAGGCGGACTACACGATCTCCGTCAACTTCCGTGACAGCGACGGCAATCTCCTCGACGCGGTCGTCCTGAACATCAACGGCGTGGACCCGGGCTCTTCCAAGTCCGGCACGGCCCGCAGCAACCGAAGCCTGTCCGGCACCCCGAAGGTGGAGATCGGCCAGGCACTGCGCCACTGAACGCGTCTCAGTTCGGCCCCGCCCAGTCGAAGGTGATGTGCTTGCTGGACTGCCCCTGGCGGCTCCAGCTGAAGCCGAAGGCGTCGGCACGGTCGGCCGTCGAGCGGCCCCAGGTCGCCACCTGGCCCGGACCGGTCTCCGATCCCGGCAGGTTGGTCGACTGCACGCGCGCGCCCTCGGGCGTCGTCGGTCCGGTGAGCGCCGTCGCACCGGCCTCGACCCGGCCCGGAACGGTGGCCCGCCATCCGCCCAGGTCGTCGTCGACCTGAATGTCGATGGGGGCGAAGTCCATGCCGCGCATCTCGGCACCGAACATGCTGATCATTTCGGCGGGCCAGCTGCCCGCCTGACCACTGAAGATCATCTGCAATGCCTCGCGCTGCGCGTCGTCGGCCCTCTCGTCGAAGAAGACGCCCGCGTACGCGTCGGAGTGTTCGGCCCACACATTGCCGACGAACGAGCCGACCATCAGCACGTTGAGGCCGTCCAGCGGAACATCTCCGTAGTGCCCCTCGCGTACATGCCAGGCCAGGACTCCCTCGCAGTCTCCGTACGTGGGCGGCTCGGCGAACGAACACGGGCACGGCACATTGCACTTGCAGGTGTCGAACCAGTCCCCGGACGCATGCCACTTCGGAACAGTCGGAGCGGCCGCCTGACCTGCTGCCTCTGCTGCCTCTGCTGCCTCTGCTGCCTCTGCTGCCTCAGCCATATCCGCCGCCTCCTCGAGGCCCGCACCTCCATTGTCCTCCCGTTGTCGCGCGACCCGCCGCTTTCTGTGCTGACCTGGAACTGTGTTCCATGACCGGGCAGCGCTCTCCGCGCCCCTGAGGCCGGGCAATCTCCTCCCGGCCCGGGAGATGACCATCGCCTGGTCCGTCATGGTGGTGCTCGCACTGCTCGCGTGGCTGCTCACGGCCGCCCAGGCCGGTGACATGGACATGGATATGGAGCCGGGGACCATGGGCCTCGGCCTGCCCCTGTTCCTGCTGCTGTGGGTGACCATGATGGTCGCGATGATGTTCCCGTCCGTGGCACCGGTGGCCATCACCTGGGTCCGGGCCATCGGCCGTCAGTCCTCCGGAGCCGCCCGCACGGCACGGATCGCCCAGTTCGTGGCCGGGTACCTGATCGCCTGGACGGCGTTCGGTCTCTGTGTGTACGGGATTCTCACCGTGACCGGCGACCTGGTCGACGGCCACCCCGAAGCCGGGCGCTGGATCGGCGCCGGCGCCTTCCTGCTCGCCGGACTCCACCAATTCAGTCCGCTGAAGAACATGTGCCTGCGCCACTGCCGAAGCCCCATCGGCCAACTCGTGCGCTACGCCGGATACCGGCCACGCGCCCGTGACCTGCGCGTCGGCGCCCATCACGGGCTCTACTGCGTCGGCTGCTGCTGGGGACTCATGATCGTCCTCATCCCCCTTGGCGCGATGAACATCGCGGCGATGGCCGGAGTCGCGGTCGTCATCTTCGTCGAGAAACTGTGGCGCCTCGGCCCGGTGTTCAGCGCCGCGATCGGCGTGCTGTTCCTGGTCCTGGCCGCACTGGCCCCGTTCCAGAGCTGGCTGCTGCCGGGTCTGGAACATCACGGCCCGTCGATGGAGCCAATGACGATGACGCTCAGGGGGTGAGCGAGGCTCAGGGGGCGCTCAGGGGCTGAGCGACCGCAGAATCCTCTCCGGCAGGACGCGCGCGGCCTCGTCGAGGTCGACATCGTCGATACCGGACAGCCACCGGCGCGCGGTCGCGACGACCGGCCCCAGGACCAGCGCCTCGATCAAGGGCACGGCCAGCGGGGCGACCTCGCCCGACTCGATGTGCTGCCGCATCCACGCGGCCATCGGCGAGAGCCTGGCCTCCTGGGCATCGCGGAGCTGCCTGGCCTGCGCCATCCCGAGCCGGTCGGCGTAGGAGGAGTGCAGGAGCCGGGACGCGTCCGGGTGCTCCTGGATGAACGTCAGGTAGACCCGCACGAGGGCGCGGATGCCGGTCCGGGCGGTCCGGGAGCGCTCCACGGCCGCGGCGAGCTCGCCGAGCAGCCGCCCGAGCCAGCGCTGCAGCAGGGCGTTCATGAGGCCGTCGACGCTGCCGAAGTGGTGGTAGAGGCTGCCGAGACTGACCCCGCTGGCTTTGGTGAGGGCGCTGACGGTGACGCCCTGCTCGCCGGAGTCGGCGTACACCTGAAGCGCGGCGCCCAGGAGGCGGTCGGCGGTTTCCTCGCCGCGTTGTTGCTTGGGGCTCATGGTGACACCCAGCGTAAGGCACACAATTTCTAGAACCATTTTCTAGAAAACTGTTCCAGGAAACCCACCCACTGATCCACACTGCTCCCATGCCCGAACCCACACCGCCCACGCCCCGGCCGGGCGCCGCCCCCGGCTCCAGCGCCCGAAGCTGCCTGGCCGTGCTCGGCGTCGCCGGCGCCGTGCTCCTCGTCATCCTGCTCCTGAACCAGGGCGACGACGATGACAGCACCGTCGCCCCCGACCCGACGACCAGCTACGGGACCTACGACCCGTCGACCAGCACACCGACGTACTCCAACGATCCGTACGAGACCGACGATCCGTACGAGACCGACGGTCCATACGACAGCGCGACCGACCCGGCAGCCACTCCCACGAGCGATGCCCCCACCCCATACGACTCGGGCACCTGCCTCAACGGCACGCTGCCGGACTCCGAGACCGCGCAGGAGGTCAGCGACATCGACGAGGTGTCCTGCTCCGCGTCCGACGCCCATTACCGGGTGATCGAGAGCATCCCCATGACGTCGGACCTGAGCACCTGCAGCGACAACTCCCAGACGCAGTACGCCTTCTCCTCCCGCTACACCCTCAACGGAACGACGATCAACGAGTACGTGTACTGCCTGGTCGGCATCGGCTCGTACGCCCGCTGAACGCCGCCCCCCAGTGGTACGTCGAGGCCGGCAAAGTAAGGGCCCGAAGGCCAGGCCTGCCGATGGTCAGCCGACGCCGTCCAACAGCAGGCCGAGCCGGATGTCGAACCAGTCCCGCTCGTGTCGCCACGCCTGAGCCGCACCCGCGAGGAGCCTGCTCAGCCCGTCGATGGTGAGCGACCGCCAGCGGTAGCCGCCGAGGATCTCCACCAGCGCCTCGGCGCACTCCTCCTGCGGGCTCGGCCGTGTCATCGGACCGCGGGGACGGGGCACCATCTGCCCGCCGTCCGTGGCGGCCACCGCACGGCGGAGACCAGCTCCGCGGTGAACGACTGCCACGCGAACGGTTCCAGCGCGGCACGGACCGCGTCGACCCGGGCATCGCCCGCCGGTACCACCACCGCCATCGAGACCACCTCACCCGCCAGGCGTCGGACGACTCCGATCGTCACACGCTGTCGCCGCCCTGTGAGGGCCTGCCGCCGGCGGGCGGCCGGTCGCGCGCGTCGGCCGCAGGAGAGCCCAGCCAGCGCGGGAACGGTCCTGAAAGAGCCGTGACCTGGCCGAGGCCGATTCCGGCGACGATCACGCAGCACGCCGCGATCAGCCACGAGAGCAGCGTGAAGACGTAGCCGAGCGATCCGAACTGCGCGAGGCTCCGTTTCATGGCCGCGGGCATGAACAACCCCGACAGATACGCGAACGTCACCATGCCGACGCCCGTCAGCACGGCTCCCGGCAGCAGCGGCGCCCACCTGATGCGCGCGCCGAGCAGCAGATGCTGCGTCCACCACCACAGCAGTACGGCCGTCACCAGCGAGAGCAGCACTCCGAGCCAGGTGCCGGCCCCGAACCCGTGGCGCAACGGGGCCTGGAACAGCACCGCGGTCAGCCATCCCGCCAGCCACACCAGCCAGCGCCAGGCGGTCACCCGCGCGCCCCCTTTGGGCAGATCCCAGCAGCGCTCGCACACCTGCTGCAGGGCCCGGCTCAGGGCGGTCGCCGAGATGAGCGCGACGACGAGGCCGACGCCTCCGTAGGTGTCCTTCGTGACGCCTTGGGCGGTGAACGACTGCTCGATCGTGTCGACCGGTGCGTCCCCGCCCAGCAGAGCCTGAACGGAGTCGGCCAGCAGGTCCTTGACACCACTGGGCGCGAACGCGGCCACGACGATGAGCAGCGGCAGCGCGGCCAGGAAGAGCTGGGCCGCGAGGCGCGCGCTGGCATCCATCCAGCGCACGCTGATCAGCCGTGCGAGCATCCGCCCGACCAGCGGTGTCCGCCGGGGGAACTCCTGGGCCGCCCTGGCCCAGTCCCGGAGCTGCTTGCGGTTCACGGTCCATTCGTCGCACAGAAAGGCCGCCACCGCCTTCAGGGGCTCGCTTCAGGTGCGCTTCGTGCGCGCTTCCTGTGCGCTTCATACGGGTGAATGAGCTGCCGCAGGAGATCGACAAGGCGGAAGGGCGCGATCGGTTGGCTAGCCTGCGGCGGGTGAAGGACCGCGAGTGAAGGACGGCGAGTCAGCGGGGCGTCGCACTCCTGGCGCCGCCAGGAAGCTGTTGCGTACGGTCCGCGCGGATCCCCGGCACATGCCGGAGCGGATGGCCGTGTTCGCGGTCGAGTCCCTCGGCCCATCGGCCGCGGAATGGGTCGCCCGGCGACGGTCCGAGCAGCCGGCGCGGGCCGCGGACACCGATGAACTGCGCATCCAGGTGGTCCACCGGGGAGTTCGCTCATCCGTCGCGGAAGGCTCCTTCCTGGGCGGGCCGTTCATGGCGCTGCTGCCGATCGCGTTCTGCGGTGCGCTGCTCGCCCAGTTCCGTATGGTGCTCGAACTCTCGGCCCTGTCCGGTCTCGACCCCAGGGACGACACGATCGTGGCCCACCTGCTCGTCATCCAGGGCGTCCATCCGACCGTCGCCGAGGCGGAGGCGGCACTGCGGGAGGCACGATCCGCCGTCGTGAGCGGTGGGGCCAGGGCCAGTTGGTGGAGCACCGTCAGGAGACTGGCGTACCTCATCGGACTGGTCACGCCCCAGGACCGGCCGCGCGGGAAGCTGCGCAGGGCCGCGGTGTGGGCGGGCACGGGCGCGCTGGTCCTCATCGGCACCGTGGTGCCGTTCGTCTGGGTTCCGGTGTGCGCGGAGATGTACCGGCGCGCGACCAACCAGCTCGCCGCGGTCGCCGCACGCTACTTCGCACTGCACGGGGGCACGGATGTGCTGCACGGGGGCACGGACGTACTGCCGCCCGGCGGCCCGGCGACGCAGCGTGCCACCGTGCGCCCGGGATTCCTGCTGGCGACCGTGCGGGTCCTGCTGGCCTGCACGGCGCCGGTCGTGATCGTGGTGGTCGTACTGGCCGCCGACATCCGCGTCGCCGACGAGCACTGGAGCACGGTGCTGCTCGCGTTCCTCGCCGTCTCCGCGGTGGCCGCGCTGCTGTGGTACCGGCGCCGCCGCTGACTCATCCGCGCGCCAGCGCCAGATCGCGCAGTCGCCGCCAGTCCAGGCGCGACCGCGGCCGGGAAACGCCGGGGCGGTGGCGGGGGACGCGCACGCGCAGCGCCCGGGGACGGCTCACGACGGGTACGGGCGTCGGGAAGGACAGCGCCTCGCCGTCGACGCCGACCTGTACTTCCGGCACGTCGGCATCGATGACGACTTCTCGTGCGGTCACGACGGTGAGCCCGGACGAGCGTCTGCCGCGGAGCAGTTCGGCCGCCTGCACCGCGTTGTCGACCTTGATGGCCAGCACCCCGAGGACACCGGCGTCGAGCCGGTCCCGGCGGCCCAGGCCGGCCCGGTCACCAGGGCGGTACGGGTTGTTGCTCACGAGTACGGCCTGGGGGGAGGTGATCCTCAGGGAGGCGCCCTGAACGGTGAGGCGGGAGCCGAGGTGATGGGTCAGGGCGTCCGGCAGCATCCGGAGGATGGTGTGGATCTTGTCGTCGCGGTACGCGGGACTCCGCACCACCTCCGCGTAGGCGCCGAACGACACGTTGTTGACGAAGGTGCGCTCACCGATGCGACCGAGGTCGATGCGGAGTTCGACCCCGTCGGTGAGCGCCTCCAGGCACCTGGACGGGTCCTCACGGTCCAGTCCCAGGTCGAGGGCGAAGTGATTCCGGGTTCCGGCCGGCATCACCATGAAGGGGATGCCGTGCTCGGCCGCCACACCGGCGACGAGGGCCTGCGTGCCGTCTCCGCCGGCGACGCCGAGGAGATCCGCGCCGTTCGTCACGGCGTCGCGCGCGAGCGCCGCCACGTCCTGAGGGTGCGCGGGGTCCAGCAACACGACCCGGGCGCCCAGGGCTTCGGCCTTCTCCTGCAGCCCGAACCTTCCCACCTTCCCGCCACCGGAACGCGGATTCATGATGAGGAACGGGCGCTCGGGCGGAGGGGTGCGGTATTCGGCCTGAGCCGTTCGCCCGCCGTCCTCGCCGAGCGCGGCCCAGCCGGCGAAGCACGCCACGGCCCACAACGCGAGCACGGCGGACAGCACCCAGAACACGTCGACCGCGACGAACAGCGCGATCACGGCCACCTGTACGGCCACGGCGAGGGCGAGCGCGAGTGCCCTGATCAGGCCCTTGCGACTGAAGGCCCACCACAGCCCGGCCGCGCTGACGGCGAGTCCGATCAGCGCGACGGCGGCAAGACCCAGACTCCTGAGGCCCGCGACCACCAGGGGAAGAACCACGGCAGCCACCGCCGCGGCGACAGCCAGCCGAGCCGCCCACCGTGGCGCCGAACTACCGCCGCTCATGATTCCTCCGTAGCTCGTCGATGCCCTACCGCGTGGTGGACGCGGACCCGGCGTCTTTCTCGTCGGGCATCCCCTCGCGCAGCTGCGGGCGCCGGGCAGCGGCCTTCTTGTGCCAATCGCCGTACCGCTCCGTGAGAACGACGGCGGACACCCCGTGCAGCACGATGCTCAGCGCGACGGTGACCGCGACCACCTCGCCGATGATCCGGACCCCCGGGACGTGCTCTTCCACGACGAGCAGCCCGAAAACGATGGAGGCGAGCCCGCGCGGCCCGAACCACCCGATGTAGGCGACGGTGGGAAGGGCCAGACCGCTCCCGGCCAGCGAAAGCGCGACGGGCAGCATCCGCACCACGGTGAGGCTCAGCACGGCGTACGTGATGATCCGCCAGTCGAGGTGCTCCAGCGCCGGACCGAGCAGGACGGCGCCGAAGACCAGGAAACTCAAGGACGCGAGCAGCTCCGCCAGATGCTCCGCAAGGCCGGCCGTGTCCTCGTCGACGGGCGGCGCGTCCGCTGCCTCGCCCTGCCGCAGGGAGACACCGAAGGCGAAGCCGGCCACCCAGGCCGCGATGAACCCGCTGCCGTCGACGACGACCGCCAGCGTGTACGAGCCCGCCGCCACGGCAAGGACGAACACCTGCTGCCAGCCACGAGTGGCCAAGCCCCGGCCGCGCGACCAGCGCAACAGCCACCCGCCGATCCTTCCGACGGCCAGGCCGAGCACGGTGCTGAGCACGAGCGCGCGCCAGAAGGCCCCGGCGATTCCCTCCTCCGAGGCCGCTGTGTCGGGCAGCGCCGCGAGGAAGAGCACGAAGAAGGGCAGCACCATCCCGTCGTTGAGGCCACTCTCGACATTGAGGCCGCCGCGCACGAGCGAGGGGACACGCGGACTGGAGACCGTGGTCTTGCCCAGAGCGGCGTCGGTCGGGGCCAGGATCGCCCCGACCAGCGCCAGCTCCCATGCGGTCAGTCCCGGCAGCAGGGGCCAGGCAAGGAGCCAGCCGGCCCCGATGGTCAGCGGCAGTCCGATCCCCAGCAGCCGCCGGGGGAGGAATCCGCCGACGCGCAGATCACGTCGGCGCACGGACATCGCGTCGGTCACCAGGACGATCGTCAGGGCCGCTTCGACCAGGGTGAGCACCGGCCCCGCCTCATGCTCCAGCTCGAGAAGGCCGAGGCCGACCGGGCCGATGGCCACCCCGAAGCCGGTGAACACCATCGGTGCCGACACGGCAGTCGTGGCCAGCCGCCGGGAGAACAGCGCATACCCCGCCGTGACGGCGGCTATGGCGGCCCCGGTCCACGCGCTGCCGCTCACTGAGCCCTCCCCGGCCTGTCGTCGTGCAGGAGAAATCCAAGAATTTCACCCCATGGTCGGACTTGGATACGTCCATATCCGGCACCGACACGACGACCGGGTCCCGTGTGCTCGGGGTGCGGATGCGGCGCCACGCACTCCGAATGGCGTACCCCGCCATGCCGTATCCCCGGCAACCAGGACCAATGGGTAGAGCGGCAGCCACGCAGACAGGGGCACTTCAATCCTGGAGGACGGATGACCAGCCCGCCGGAACCATCGGATGTCCCCGCCCCGGAGGCTTCACCGTCGGACGGCAAGTCGCACGCGGCCCGTCCGGCCAGAATCGCACGGAAGACCGTCTCGGCAGTGCTGATCTTCCTCGCCTGCATCCTGGTCCCCCTATCGGTGCTGACCGTCTGGGTGCACGACATCGTCCTCGACACGGACCGGTACGTCGAGACGGTCGAACCGCTCGCCTCCGACCCCGCGATCGAGGACGCCGCGCACAACCGAATCGTCCAGGCGGTGGACGTACGCGTCGACGGCAAACGGGCCACCGCCGACATCGCGGCCTGGCTGGAGTCTCAAGGACTGCCGCCCCGCGCCGCCCAGGCGGTGAAGGGGCTGGCTCCTCAGCTGGACGCGGCCGTGACCGGTGCCGCGGACAAAGTGGCAACGCGCTTCGTCGAGAGCGACAGGTTCGAGAAGGTGTGGACCACCGCCAACCGTGAGGCCCATTCGGCTCTGGTGCACGCCCTGACCGGAAAGGGACGCGGGTCGGTCGGCGTCGACGACGGCACCGTGACCCTCGATGTCGGCGCCGCCGTCGAGGAGGTCAAGAAGGACCTCGTCGATGCCGGTGTGACACCGGCCGAGCACATCCCGGACGTCAACAAGAAGATGGTGCTCATCCAGTCCGACAAGCTCAAGAGCGTGCAGAGCGCCGGGCACGCACTCGACGTGGCCGGCACCTGGCTGCCCGCGCTGACGGTCGTCATCGGAGCGGCAGGCGTATTTCTCGCGTACCGCCGCCGACGCGCACTGGCAAAGACCGCCCTGGGTGCCGCGGTGGCCTGTCTGATCGTGGCCATCGTCCTGGTCGTCGCCCGCCGCTACTACCTGGACCATCTCCCCCCGCAGGTGCAGTCGGAGGCGGCCGCGGCAGCGATCTTCGATCACCTCCTGCACTTCCTGCGGGTCACGTTGCGCACCGTGATCGTGCTCGGCGTGATCATCGCTCTCGGCGCGTATTTCGTCGGACCCGGCCGAGGGGCCAACGCCGTACGGTCCACGTCCGAGCGCACCGCCGACTCCGCGGCCCGCTGGGCGGACACCCACAACATCCGCACCGGCCGCGTGGGCACCTGGACGGCGGAGCACCGGCGCTGGGTCACGATCGGTGCCCTGCTGGTCCTGGCCCTGGTGTTCGCCCTGTGGAACCACCCCACGGTCCTGACGGTGCTGCTGCTGGTGCTCATCCTCCTGGCGGCGCTCGCACTGATCGCACTCATCGCGGCAACCGGCCGCAGGACACTGGCGACAGGCCATGAAAAAACCCCAGGCCACGGCGAGTGAGTCCTGGGGTTAATCCGAGCCGCCTTCGGGATTCGAACCCGAGACCTACGCATTACGAGTGCGTTGCTCTGGCCATCTGAGCTAAGGCGGCGCGCGTCCCGCACCTATGGTGCGATCAGCAACGCGGCCAAGTCTACACAGTTTCCAAGGGTGCTCCGTACACGCCCCTTGGACGCGCCCCGAACACCCCCGGCACCGCTATGAGCAGCGCTTTCCGTCCTTCGGGGCGGTGCCCTCCAGGAGGTAGGCGTTGATCGTCGAGTCGATGCAGTCGCTGCCCCGGCCGTACGCCGTGTGGCCGTCGCCCTCGTAGGTGAGGAGCCTGCCGGAGGAGAGCTGGTCGGCCAGGGACTCGGCCCAGTGGTACGGGGTGGCCGGGTCGCGGGTCGTGCCGGCCACGACGATCGGGGCGGCGCCCTTCGCCTCGATGCGGCGCGGCTCACCCGTCGCCTTCACCGGCCAGTACGCGCAGTTCAGCGAGGCCCAGGCGAGGCCCTCGCCGAAGACCGGGGATGCCTTGTCGAAGTCGGGGAGTGCCTTCTTCACCTCGTCGGGGGAGGCGAAGGCGGGCGGCAGATCCAGGCAGTTCACGGCCGCGTTGGCGAACATGAGGTTCGCGTACGTTCCGTCGCCGTCGCGCTCGTAGTAGCTGTCCGAGAGCGAGAGGAGGCCCGCGCCGTCCTTGTCCTTCATCGCCGCGTCCAGCGCCGTGCGCAGCTGGGGCCAGGCCGCCTCGTCGTACATCGCGGCGATCACACCCGTCGTGGCGAGCGCCTCGCCGAGCTTGCGGCCGTCGGGGTCCCCGGCGGGGATCGGCGCGCCGTCCAGGTCGTCGAAGAAGGACTTCAGGCGCTTCCCCGCGTCCTGCGGGTTCTCCGTGCCCAGCGGGCAGTCCGCCCGCCGCACGCAGTCCTTGGCGAACGACTGGAACGCCGTCTCGAAGCCCGCCGTCTGGTCGCGGTTCATCCGCCGGGCCGGCAGCGACGGGTCCATCGCGCCGTCCAGGACCAGGCGGCCGACGCGGTCGGGATAGAGCCCGGCGTACGTCGCCCCCAGGAACGTGCCGTACGAAGCGCCCACGTATGTCAGCTTCTCGTCGCCGAGCACCTCCCGCAGGAGGTCCATGTCGCGGGCGGCCTCGACCGTGGAGACGTGCGGGAGCATCTCGGCGGACCGCTTCTCGCAGCCTTCCGCGAACTCCTTGAAGGAGGCGGTGAGTTCGCCTGTCTCGCGCGTGTCGTCGGGAGTGATGTCCGTCTGCGTGTACGCGTCCATCTGCTTGCCGTCGAGGCAGTTGACGGGCTCGCTGCGGGCCACGCCGCGCGGGTCGACCGCGACCATGTCGTAGCGGGCGCGGACCTCTTCGGGGTAACCGAGCGCCGCGTACGACTGGAGATAGCCGATCGCCGAGCCGCCGGGACCGCCCGGGTTGACCTGGAGCGAGCCGAGGCGCTTGCCGGGGCCCGTGGCCTTCTTGCGGGAGACGGCCAGCTTGATCTCCTCGCCGCCCGGCTTGTCGTAGTCCAGCGGCGCCTTCATCGTGGAGCACTCGAAGCCCGGGACGCCGCACTCGCGCCACTTCAGCTTCTGCCCGTAGAAGGGCGCGAGCCCTTCCGGAGTCGCGCGGGGCAGCGCGGCCATGGACGCGTCCGCAGTCGAACTCCCGGCCGAGCAGCCGGAGATCAGCAGGCCGGCGGCCAGGAACACGGTGGCTGGGGTACGGAGTCCTCTGACGATGCGCATCAGGCGAGAGTAACCGTCCGAGATCATCCGGTCGCCCTCAGTGCTCGTATGGGTGACTCGGTCAATCTCCGGGCCGGAATGTCGCGTTCGCCCCTCCGAGAGACCCTCCGGAGGGGGCCGGTCAGCCCGCGCGCAGCGCCATCGTCATCGCCTCGACCGCAAGGAGCGGGGCCACATTGCGGTCCAGGGCGGTGCGGCAGGCGCTGATCGCCTCGATGCGGCGGAGCGTGGACTCGGGTGAGGTGCCGCGCGCCATGCGCTCCAGCATGTCCTGCACCTCCATGTTGGCGATGGCCACGCGGGAGCCGAGCTGCAGCGTAAGGACGTCTCTGTAGACACCGGTCAGGTCGATCAGGGCGAGGTCGAGGCTGTCGCGCTGGGTGCGGGTCCTGCGGCGCTTCTGCCTGTCCTCCAGGTCCTTCATCACGCCCGCCGTGCCGCGCGGCATCCGGCCGCCCTTCTCCGCGCCGAGTGCCGCCTTCAGGTCGTCCGTCTCCTTCACGTCGACCTCTTCGGCGACCTGCTTCGCGTCCTCGCCCGCCGTGTCGATCAGCTCCTGCGCGGCCTTGAGGCAGCCGCCGATCTCCTCGACCCGCAGCGGCATCTTGAGCACGGCGGCCCGGCGCTCACGCGCCCGCGGGTCGGTCGCCAGGCGCCGGGCGCGGCCGATATGACCCTGCGTGGCACGGGCGGCGGCCGCGGCGACATCCGGCTCGATGCCGTCACGTCGTACGAGCACGTCAGCGACGGCGTCCACAGAGGGCGTGCGCAGCGTCAGGTGGCGGCAGCGGGAGCGGATCGTGGGCAGCACGTCCTCCAGGGAAGGCGCGCAGAGCAGCCACACCGTGCGGGGCGCGGGCTCCTCGACGGCCTTCAGGAGGACGTTGCCCGCGCCCTCGGTGAGGCGGTCGGCGTCCTCCAGGACGATGACCTGCCAGCGCCCGCCGGCGGGCGAGAGCTGGGCCCGCCGCACGAGGTCGCGGGTCTCCTTCACGCCGATGGACAGCAGGTCCGTACGCACCACTTCCACGTCGGCGTGCGTACCGACCAGGCTCGTATGACATCCGTCGCAGAATCCGCAGCCTGGTACGCCGCCGAGCGCGCGGTCCGGGCTCGTGCACTGGAGCGCGGCGGCGAAGGCACGGGCGG
This sequence comes from Streptomyces sp. NBC_01381, assembly GCF_026340305.1. Taxonomy (NCBI): domain Bacteria; kingdom Bacillati; phylum Actinomycetota; class Actinomycetes; order Kitasatosporales; family Streptomycetaceae; genus Streptomyces; species Streptomyces sp. NBC_01381. The sequence continues at coordinate 411,356 of NZ_JAPEPI010000001.1, forward strand.
CGGTGGACCGCCCGGAGCCGGGCGGCCCGGTGAAGAGCCAGGCGTGCGTCATCTTCGACGCCGCGGGGGGCGCGGTGCCCGTGGCCACGGCGGTGACGAGGGCGTCGGCGTCCCGAGCGGCAGCCGCCAGCTGCTCGCTCACCCGCTCCTGGCCCACCAGGTCATCCCATACGGCCATGGGTCACCGCCTCCGCCTTGCGTCTTTCGCCGCACTTTTCGCTGCCGGTTTCATTGTGGGGCAGCCCACTGACAACGCCCGCCGATCGCGGTGCGGGCAGCGGCACCGCAGCGCTCAGCGCCCGTTCCGCCCGCGGTCGTCCTCGTCGTCCCGCGAACCGAGCAACTCATCCGCCAAGGACGGCAGATCGTCCAGCGGAGTCTCCTCCGCCCAGTCGGAGCGCGGCCGCTGCCGGGGCGCACCCTGCTCATCGACCTGGGGCAGCTCGCGGGTCCGGTCGTTCCCGCCGGCAGGCGAGGGGCGCTCGTCCCGGAAGTACCCCGGCGGCACCTTGTCCTCCCGGACGGGCGGCAGCACGGCCGTCTCGTCCACGGCCCCGGCGGGGGCCGACGGCTGCGGCATCACCTCGGTGTCCTCAGCCCCGGAGGTCTGCGGGGTCACGACAGGCGTGGGCACGGTCGTCTCGTTGTCCGGCGCCGGAGCAGGGGCGGGGGCAGGGGCAGGGGCGGGAGCCGCAGCAGCGGAAGCCGCCGCCCGCGCAGAAGCCGCCTCGGCCTGAGCCGCGGCCAGCCGCCGCGCCTCCTCGGCCCGCAGCAACGCCTCCTCGGCCTTGCGCTGCTTCTCGATCCGCCGCGCCTCCGCCTCGGCCCGAAGCCGCGCCTCTTCCTCCGCCTCCCGGCGGCGCCGCGCCTCCTCGGCCGCGCGCACCTTCTCCTCGGCGAGCAGCCGCGCCTGCTCCTCCTCGGCCCGGCGCTTCGCCTCCTCGGCGCGCTGCCTGGCCTCTTCCGCCTGCCGTTCGGCCTCCAGGCGCTGCGCCTCCTCCAGCTCGCGGCGCGCGCGCTCCTCCTCCTCGGCACGGAGCTTGGCGATCTGCTCCTGGCGCTCGCGCTCGATCCGCTCCTCCTCGGCCTTCCGCGCGGCCTCTTCCTCGGCCTTGCGGCGCGCCTCTTCCTCGGCGGCCTTGCGGGCCTCTTCCTGCGCCTTCACCTCGGCCTCGGAGAGCGGAAGGACGAGGTCGAGCCGGTGCCGGATCACGGTGGTGACGGCCTCCGGCTCCTGCGCCGCGTCGACCACCAGATAGCGCCCCGGGTCGGCGGCGGCGAGCGTCAGGAAACCGGACCGCACGCGCGCGTGGAACTCGGCGGGCTCCGACTCAAGTCGGTCGGGTGCCTCCGTGAACCGCTCGCGAGCGGCCTCGGGGGACACGTCGAGCAGGCACGTCAGATGCGGTACGAGTCCGCCCGTGGCCCACCGGTTGATCCGGGCGACCTCGGTCGGCGACAGATCGCGGCCCGCGCCCTGGTAGGCGACGGACGAGTCGATGTACCGGTCGGAGATGACCACGGCGCCACGCTCAAGGGCGGGCCGTACGACGGTGTCGACGTGCTCGGCGCGGTCGGCCGCGTACAGCAGCGCCTCGGCCCGGTGCGAAAGACCGGCCGAAGACACATCGAGCAGGATCGACCGCAGCCGCTTCCCCACCGGGGTGGCCCCCGGCTCGCGCGTCACCACGACCTCGTGGCCCTTGGCCCGGATCCACTCGGCGAGCGCCTCGGCCTGCGTCGACTTGCCCGCGCCGTCGCCGCCCTCCAGGGCGATGAAGAAGCCCGTGCCTGCGGGCGCCTGCAGCGGGTCGTCGCCGCCGCGCAGCGCGTCGCGCAGGTCGTGCCGCAGCGGTACGCCCTGCCGGTCGTCGACCTTGGCGAGCACCAGCGCGGCCACCGGCAGGAGCAGCGCGCCCACCAGCATCAGCGTGAAGGCGGCGCCACCGTGGTCGAAGACGAACTTGCCGTTGACGAAGCGGTGCGGGCCGATCGCGGCGGCGACCACGGGGGCCACCAGGGCGCCGAGCGCCACGAAGAGACGTACGACCGCCTGGAGATGCTCGGCCGTGCGGGCCCGCCGGTAGTCCTCGACCTCCTGGTCGAGCAGCGCGTGCCCGGTGTTGGCTGCGACGCCCGCGGCCACACCGGTGAGCGCGAGGAGCAGCAGCACGGTCGTCACGTCGGGCACCAGGCCCGCGGCGAGCAGTGCGACTCCGGTGACGGCGATGGCGAGCGCGAGCAGCCGGCGGCGCGACAGCGAGGGCAGCACGGACGGTGCCGTACGGATGCCGACGGCGGTGCCGCCGGTCAGCGCGAGGACGATCAGGCCGTACGTGACGGGCCCGCCGTCCAGGTCCTTGGCGTGCAGCACGGCGACGGCCACGGCGGCCGCGATGGCCCCGGCGATCGCGGCGCAGGCGGCGACGAGCAGCGGGATCGCGCCGGTGCGGCCCTTGTCGGTGCCGGCGCCGGTGCGCGGCCTGCGGAGCCCTTCGAGGGGGCTACGCGCGCGTGGCGTCTGCGTGGCGGGAAGTTCGAGGAAGTAGACGATCGACAGCGAGGCCGCGAAGAGCCCGGCGGCGACGAACGAGGCGAGCCCCGCCTGGTGCACCTCGAACCACTCGAGACCGGTACCCAGCAGGTTGCCGACCAGCGTGACGGCGACGAGCGCGGCGGCCGCGATGGGCAGCGCCACGAATCCCGTACGCAGCGAAAGGCGCCGCAGCGCGTCCATGTGGTCCGGCAGCGGCCGTACCGTCGCGCCCTCCAGCGGCGGCGCGGGCAGCAGCGCGGGCGCCGCGCTCTCCCGGCACACCGTCCAGAAGCGCTCGGCGACGCCGATCACGAAGGCGGTGACAAGGAGCACCGCGAGCGCGTTCTCCGAAGTCCAGTCGATCCACAGCGGCGCGACGATCAGCAGCGCGGCCCGCAGACCGTCCGCCACGACCATCGTCCAGCGCCGGTCCAGCGGCCCGTCGGGCGAGGTGAGCGAGCTGAGCGGTCCGAGAAGCACCGCTCCGAAGAGCAGCGTCGCGAGAACGCGTGCTCCGAAGACAGCGGTTACGGCGAACGCGACCCCTCGGTACCCGCCCCCGAAGGCCGCCTCGGAGATCGCCGCCTGCAGGGCGAGGACCACCAGGACGAGGAGCGCGAGTGCGTCGCCGACACCGCCGACGAGCTGTGCGCTCCACAGCCGCTTCAGCTGCGGTGTGCGCAGCAAGGCGCGGACGGCACGCTCTCGGGAATCTGCGACCAGGGCGTCGTCGGGGGCCGGGTTCCCGGCCGTTGGCTGCTCGGCACGCGTCATCCGTCCAGCCTATCTGGACGCACCGCCTCCCCGAGGCGCCACCCGAACATGCGACCGCTTCTCACCGCCTCCGTTGTGGGCAGGCGTTCCGCACGGCGAGTGGGGTCTCCCCTGCTCGAGCGAAGCCGAGAGCTTGGGGAAGGGTGGGCACAACGCTCCACTGCCGGGCACCGATAAACCAGGCGCCCGGCAACGGAAACGTCAGTCCTCCGAAGCAGCAGCCTTAGTAGAAGCCGCAGCCTTCTTGGCAGTAGCGGTGGTCTTCTTGGCAGCAGTCTTCTTAGCCGCAGTCTTAGAAGTCGCCGTCTTCTTGGCCGCGGTCTTCTTAGCGGCAGCCTTCTTCGCAGGAGCCTTCTTCGCCGCCTTCTTGGCGGTCTTCTTCGCCGGCCCCTTCGCCCGCTTCTCCGCGAGCAGCTCATAGCCCCGCTCAGGAGTGATGTCCTCGACGGAGTCCGCGGCCCGCAGGGTCGCGTTCGTCTCGCCATCAGTGACGTACGCCCCGAAGCGCCCGTCCTTGACGACGACCGGCTTCCCGCTGACCGGGTCCTCGCCGAGCTCCTTCAGCGGCGGCTTGGCCGCGGCCCGCCCCCGCTGCTTGGGCTGCGCGTAGATCGCGAGCGCCTCTTCCAACGTGATGTTGAAGAGCTGCTCCTCGGTCTCGATGGACCGCGAGTCCGTGCCCTTCTTCAGGTACGGCCCGTAGCGCCCGTTCTGCGCGGTGATCTCGACGCCCTCGGCGTCGGCACCCACCACACGCGGCAGGGACATCAGCTTCAGCGCGTCCTCAAGCGTCACCGTGTCGAGCGACATGGACTTGAAGAGCGAGGCCGTCCGCGGCTTCACCGCGTTCTTGCCGGTCTTCGGAGTGCCCTCGGGGAGCACCTCGGTGACGTACGGGCCGTAACGGCCGTCCTTGGCGACGATCTCGTGACCCGACGTGGGGTCGGTGCCCAGCGCGAAGTCACCGCTCGGCTTGGCGAGCAGCTCCTCGGCGTAGTCGACGGTCAGCTCGTCCGGCGGCAGGTCGTCGGGCACGTCGGCACGCTGGTGGCCCTCCGCGTCCTTCTCGCCCCGCTCGATGTACGGGCCGTAGCGGCCGACCCGCAGCACGATGCCCTCGCCGACGGGGAAGGAGGAGATCTCCCGGGCGTCGATCGCGCCCAGGTCGGTCACCAGCTCCTTGAGCCCGCCGAGGTGGTCGCCGTCGCCGTTGCCGGCGCTTGAGGCGGCCCCCGCGTCGTCGCCCTCGCCGAAGTAGAACCGCTTCAGCCACGGCACGGCCTGCGCCTCGCCCCGCGCGATGCGGTCGAGGTCGTCCTCCATGCGCGCCGTGAAGTCGTAGTCGACGAGCCGCCCGAAGTGCTTCTCGAGCAGATTGACGACCGCGAAGCTCAGGAAGGAGGGCACGAGGGCCGTCCCCTTCTTGAAGACGTACCCGCGGTCGAGGATGGTCCCGATGATCGACGCGTACGTCGACGGGCGACCGATCTCGCGCTCTTCCAGCTCCTTGACCAGCGACGCCTCGGTGTAGCGGGCCGGGGGCTTCGTCGCGTGGCCGTCGACCGAGATCTCCTCGGCGGAGAGCGCGTCGCCCTCGCTGACCTGCGGAAGCCTGCGCTCGCGGTCGTCCAGCTCGGCGTTCGGGTCGTCCGCGCCCTCGACGTACGCCTTGAGGAAGCCGTGGAAGGTGATGGTCTTGCCGGACGCGCTGAACTCGGCGTCGCGGCCGTCGGCTGCCGTGCCGCCGATCTTCACCGTGACGGAGTTTCCGGTCGCGTCCTTCATCTGGGAGGCGACGGTCCGCTTCCAGATCAGCTCGTAGAGCCGGAACTGGTCGCCGGTCAGGCCGGTCTCGGCGGGCGTGCGGAAACGATCACCCGAGGGACGGATCGCCTCGTGCGCCTCCTGCGCGTTCTTGACCTTCCCGGCGTACGTGCGGGGCTTGTCCGGCAGGTAGTCGGCGCCGTACAGCTGCGTGACCTGCGCGCGAGCGGCGCCGATCGCCGTGTCGGACAGCGTCGTGGAGTCCGTACGCATGTAGGTGATGAAGCCGTTCTCGTACAGCTTCTGGGCCACCTGCATGGTCGCCTTCGCACCGAAGCCGAGCTTGCGCGAGGCCTCCTGCTGCATCGTCGTCGTACGGAACGGCGCGTACGGAGAGCGGCGATAGGGCTTGGACTCGACGGAGCGGACCGAGAACCGGGTGTTCTCCAGGGCCGCGGCGAGCGCACGGGCGTTCGTCTCGTCGAGGTGCAGGGTGTCGGACTTGAGCTGCCCGACCGAGTTGAAGTCGCGGCCCTGCGCGATGCGCTTGCCGTCGACCGTGGTGAGGCGGGCGACCAGCTGCGAGGGGTCGGACGCGTCACCGGTGCGGCCGGTGCCGAAGGTGCCCGTCAGGTCCCAGTACTCGGCGGAGCGGAAGGCGATGCGCTCGCGCTCCCGCTCGACGACGAGGCGGGTCGCCACGGACTGGACGCGGCCGGCCGACAGGCGCGGCATGACCTTCTTCCACAAGACCGGCGAGACCTCGTAGCCGTAGAGACGGTCGAGGATGCGGCGGGTCTCCTGGGCGTCGACCATGCGCTTGTTGAGGTCGCGGGGGGAGGCGACGGCCTCCTGGATCGCGGCCTTGGTGATCTCGTGGAACACCATGCGCTTGACCGGGACCTTGGGCTTCAGGACCTCGAGGAGGTGCCACGCGATGGCTTCGCCCTCGCGGTCCTCATCGGTGGCGAGGAAGAGTTCGTCGGAGTCCTTCAGCAGGTCCTTGAGCTTCTTGACCTGCGCCTTCTTGTCGGCGTTGACGACATAGATGGGCTCGAAGTCGTTCTCGACGTCCACGCCGAGCCGGCGCACCTCGCCGGTGTACTTCTCGGGGACCTCCGCGGCGCCGCTGGGGAGGTCGCGGATGTGCCCGACGCTTGCCTCGACTACGTAGCCGGGGCCGAGGTAACCCTTGATCGTCTTCGCCTTGGCAGGCGACTCGACGATGACGAGTCGGCGGCCGCCCTTTGCGGTCTCGCTGGTCGGGGACAACTTCGCTCTTCTCTCCGGTCGGTACTCGGTGGCCGTACTGGCTGGCCTCGCTCGCTGCGCTTGAGTTGCGCCGTCGCTGCGGAGTGTGACGGTACATCCCGCCCCCGTGTCAAACGGGAAAAGCCCGCAACGGCCACTCGAACGGTAACCCGACTACCGCCCTTCCTGCCGCCCGGAGTGGCGACCTGCTCTTTGACCACCGGCGGCGGGCCTACGGCCCGGCCCCGCCGCGCATCCGCCGACATCGTCCGCGCGGCCACCGCCACCTACCGTCACAGCGGGGTGAGGCATCACACTCACAGCCGGGTGAAGCACCACACTCCGAGCACCAGTGCACCCGCTCCGGCGAGCGCGGCGAGCGTCGCCGATGCGACAGGGTTCACACCGTGGGCGACGGGTGCGCGGTGTGCCACGCGTGCCCCGGTCCAGAGCAGCAGCCCGGCTCCGAACAGCGCGAACACCGTGCCCGCGAAGATCGCTGGCCCACTCTCCATGGCATTTCCTCCCCGTACCGACTTCCCGGCTTGGGAACTTGGCACGCCCGGGAAGCCGGGGCGCGAACCCCGGGTTAACGGCGGGCGCCCGGCGCGCGTCACCGCCGGCGCACACCGCTCCGTACACGCCTTCGGGACCCGCCGGCAGACCGACGGCGCCCAACTCGACCGGAACTCGTCGCCACGGAGCCTGTTCGCGCCGTACGCACCTTCTTGTGGACCACTGTGCGACGCCGCGCCCCACGGCACCGGTACCGACCCGATGCGGTCCCTGTTTTCCGGTGCTCTTCGGCACGCAAACCGACCCGATGGCCCAGTGCGGGCGCGGTCGCGTACGGGACCTGCCGTACCGCCATCGCCCGCAGGCGGCTACCCGCCTGGACGCATGGCGTGCTAGACCCCGGCCGGCTCCAGGAAGCCCTGCTCCACGAGCAGCCGGATCTGCGCGGGCGTGCGGTCCCGCAGCAATACGGGGTCCTCCCCGACCAGTTGGGCGATCGCGTCGAGAATCCGCCCGGCGCTCAGCGACCCGTCGCACACCCCGGCGAAGCCCGCCCCCACCGTGTCCACCTTGGTGGCGCGCCGCATCCCGCGGTGCTGGCGCAGGACGACATGCTCCGGGTCCTCGGCACCCGGCAGCCCGACCTGTTCCTGCACGACCTCGTCGGCGAGCTTGAAGTGCCCGGCGAGCAGCGCGGCGTCGTCGTGCGCCCGCAGGAAGTCCTGGCGCGCGAAGTGCGCCCGCACCGTCTCGCCGAGCGGCTGCTCTACGGGGTGCGGCCACTCCTCCACCGTCACCGACGGCTCGGCGGCCCGTGATCCGGCACCGGTCTTGCGCAGGGTGATCCAGCCGAACCCGACGGCGCGCGTCTTACGGGCGTCGAACTCGTCGAGCCACGCGTCGTACCGCGCCGCGTACTCCTCCGGATCCGTCCGGTGATCCCCCGCGTCCCGCAGCCACAGCTCGGCGTACTGCGTGATGTCCTGCACCTCGCGCTGCACGATCCACGCGTCGCACCCACGCGGCACCCAGGAGCGGAGCCGCTCGGTCCACTCTTCGCCGTCCACGTGCTGCCAGTTGGCCAGGAAGTGCGCGTACCCCCCTTCGTTCAGTCTTGCCCCCGCCTGCTGAACGAGCGACCGGCACAGATCGTCCCCGCTCATCCCGCCGTCGCGGTAGGTGAGCCGCGCCCCGGGCGAGATCACGAAGGGCGGATTGGACACGATGAGGTCGTACGTTTCCTCGCCCACCGGCTCGAAGAGCGAGCCCTCGAGCACGGTGGCGACGGGGGCCCCGGACAGCGCGAGGGTGAGCCGGGTGATGTGCAGTGCCCGGGGGTTGAGGTCCGTCGCGGTGACCCGCGTCGCGTGCTGCGCGGCGTGCAGCGCCTGGATCCCGGAGCCGGTGCCGAGGTCGAGCGCGCTCTCCACCGGCGTACGCACGGTGAGCCCCGCGAGCGTCGTGGACGCCCCGCCGACCCCGAGCACGACGCCCTCGTCATGGCTGCCGATGCCACCGGCACCGCCGACCGCGCACCCGAGGTCCGAGACGATGAACCAGTCCTCGCCGTCAGGACCGCCGTACGGCCGCACGTCCACGGTCGCCGCGAGTCCGCCGTCCGCCTCGGCCAGCCAACCGCTCTCCAGGAGAGCGTCGACCGGCAGAACCGCCGCCACGCGCGCGTGCGGCACGGTCCGCTGCAACAGGAAGAGCCGTACGAGCGTCTCCAGCGCCCCGTCACCACGCGTGGCCCGCAGCGCGGGCACGGTCTCGCTGCGCGCGAGCGCGGCATAGGCGGGCGCCCCAAGGAGTTCGAGCAGCCCATCAGCGGTGAAGTCGACCGCCAGCAGGGCTTCCCGCAACTGAGCGGCAACATCGAGACGATCGGACGAGGGCAGGGGGGCGCTAGCAATACTCACCCCCTCATTGTGACCCGCATCCACCCATCCCCGCTGTCTGCAGTCGGCGGCCCAGGCTGTGGGCAGTCAGCCGCTCCCGTTGTGGGCAGGCGTTCCGCACGGCGGAACGGGTGGGCACAGCCCACAGCCGCCGGGCACCGACACAACGCAACGCTGCCCCGACGCCGGGGGAACCCAGCTCCAGGGCAGCACAGCAAAAAGGGAGTCCCTAGGACGCAGAAGGCGTAGCGGAAGCCGACTTACAGCTGTCCTGCTTGCTCATCGCCTTCCCCACCTCACCCTCCTGCAACTTCTCCAACGCCTCGTTCCCACTCTTGCTCAGCTTGTCCAACTCACCCGCGACGGACTTCAGCCCATCCGCGAAGTCCGCCTGGTTCTTGGTGTCGAGCCCGTCGACCTTCTTCTTCAGGTCGCCGTACGACTTGGAGATCGCGTTCAGCTCCTTGACCGCGTCATCGGTCTTCTTCTGACCCCCGTCGACCGGCGGGGCACCCGCGTCCTTCACTGCGGCGCCCATCGCCTTGTAGGCGTCGGACATGTCCTGGAACGCCTTGGAGTCGGTCTTCTGGACGTCCTCCGGCGAGCTGTTGTCCGAGGTTTCCTTCTGGATCGCGGCATTGGCGTCAGCGATCTTCTTCGACTGCGGCTGCACCGAGTCGCAGACGTCCTTGGCCCAGGCGTCCAGCTCCTCGTTCCCGTCGTCGCTGCAGCCCGACAGCGCCAGTACCAGTACCGCACCGCCGGACAGTGCGGCAGCAAGCTTCTTGTTCACCGGATTGGTCCCTTCCATGGCTCTCGGCCCCGGAACTTACACGCCAACTGGGCTACAACCGCATGCCAGAGGTCCGTTACGCCCGCTATTAAAGCCATTTGCACCACACAAACAAGGCGAGAGAAGGCTCACCACACACACGACGGGCGGACGCCGCGTCAAAACGCGCCGTCCGCCCGCGTGTTGGGCAGAGTCTGATCCGGTGTTACGAAACCACGGCGGGGTCGGCCGAATTCGCCACCCGCTCCTCGCCTCCGTTCTCCTCGTCGCCCACGGCGATGCCGCGGCGCTTGGAGATGTACACCGCGCCGATGATGACCAGGATGGCGGCCACCGCGATCAGCGCCCGCAACCCGGCGCTGGCGTCGTCCCCGTAACTGAACTGGACGACCGCGGGCGCAATCAGCAGCGCCACCAGGTTCATCACCTTCAGCAAGGGGTTGATCGCCGGACCCGCGGTGTCCTTGAACGGGTCACCGATGGTGTCACCGATGACCGTCGCGGCATGGGCCTCGCTGCCCTTGCCGCCATGGTGACCGTCCTCGACGAGCTTCTTCGCGTTGTCCCACGCGCCACCGGAGTTGGCGAGGAAGACAGCCATCAGCGTGCCCGTGCCGATCGCGCCGGCCAGGAACGAGCCGAGTGCGCCGACGCCGAGCGAGAAGCCGACCGCGATCGGCGTGAGCACGGCGAGCAGGCCTGGCGTGGCCAGCTCGCGCAGCGCGTCCTTGGTGCAGATGTCGACGACGCGCCCGTACTCCGGTTCCTCGCTGTAGTCCATGATCCCGGGGTGCTCGCGGAACTGCCGCCGCACCTCGTAGACCACCGCTCCGGCCGACCGCGACACCGCGTTGATCGCAAGCCCCGAGAAGAGGAAGACGACCGCGGCGCCGAGGATCAGGCCCACCAGGTTGTTGGGCTGCGAGATGTCCATCACCAGGTTCATCGGAGCGCCGTCGCCGAGTTTCTCGCCGACGTCCTTGGCCGATTCCGCGATGGCGTCGCGGTACGACCCGAAGAGCGCCGCGGCCGCGAGTACGGCCGTGGCGATGGCGATGCCCTTGGTGATGGCCTTCGTGGTGTTGCCGACGGCGTCCAGGTCGGTGAGCACCTGCGCGCCCGCGCCCTCGACGTCGCCGGACATCTCGGCGATGCCCTGCGCGTTGTCGGAGACGGGCCCGAAGGTGTCCATGGCGACGATGACACCGACGGTGGTCAGCAGCCCGGTGCCCGCGAGGGCCACCGCGAAGAGGGCGAGCATGATCGACGTACCGCCGAGCAGGAACGCCCCGTACACACCGAGCCCGATCAACAGCGCGGTGTAGACGGCCGATTCGAGGCCGAGCGAGATGCCGGCCAGGACGACGGTGGCAGGACCGGTGAGCGAGGTCTTGCCGATGTCCTTCACCGGACGCCGGGTTGTCTCCGTGAAGTAGCCGGTGAGCTGCTGGATCAGCGCGGCCATGACGATGCCGATCGCGACGGCGACGACCGCGAGGACCCGCGGATCGCCGTCATGGCCCTTGATCGCCGCGTCCGTGACTCCGTCCAGATCCGCGTACGAGGACGGGAGATAGACGAAGACGGCCACCGCGACGAGCACCAGCGAGATGACCGCGGAGATGAAGAATCCGCGGTTGATGGCGGTCATGCCGCTCCGGTCGGAGCGCCGTGGCGCCACCGCGAAGATCCCGATCATCGCGGTCACGACACCGATCGCCGGGACGATCAGCGGGAAGGCGAGTCCGGAGTCACCGAACGCGACCTTCCCGAGGATCAGCGCGGCGACCAGGGTCACGGCGTACGACTCGAAGAGGTCGGCGGCCATGCCCGCACAGTCGCCGACGTTGTCGCCCACGTTGTCGGCGATGGTCGCGGCATTCCTCGGGTCGTCCTCCGGAATGCCCTGCTCGACCTTGCCGACCAGGTCGGCGCCGACGTCGGCGGCCTTGGTGAAGATGCCGCCGCCGACACGCATGAACATCGCGATCAGCGCCGCCCCGAGGCCGAAGCCTTCGAGGACCTTCGGCGCGTCGGCGGCGTAGACGAGCACCACACAGGAGGCGCCCAGAAGACCGAGCCCCACCGTGAACATGCCGACGACGCCGCCCGTGCGGAAAGCGATCTTCATGGCCTTGTGCGATACGGCGGTGAGATCCTTTTCGGGTTCACCTTCCGCTGGGGTGGCCTCTCGGGCGGCGGCCGCCACACGGACATTGCTGCGTACGGCGAGCCACATGCCGATATAGCCGGTGGTCGCCGAGAACGCCGCACCGATCAAGAAGAAGATCGATCGGCCGGCACGCTGATTCCAGTCGTCCGCGGGCAGCAGCATGAGCAGGAAGAACACCACGACGGCGAATACGCCGAGAGTGCGCAACTGCCGGCCCAGATAGGCATTGGCGCCCTCCTGGATCGCTTTCGCGATCTTCTTCATGCTGTCGGTGCCCTCGTCGGCCGCGAGCACCTGGCGTACGAGCACCCAGGCGACCACGAGAGCCGCGATCGCGACGGCCGCGATGACCATCACGATGAGGCGGTTGTCGTCGGTCAGTACTGCGGCTGCGAAGGTTGAGGGGTGGTCAAACTGATGAGGGGTAGAAAGCCCCGCCATTCGTCCTCCTTGACGCTGGGGCTGAGCTCAAGATGTGGACGGATTGTAGGGAGCGGAACCTGATCAAAACAGAGCGCCGCATACGGAATTGGCGCGAGATTGCTCCCCAGCAAATGATCGCGACCGCGGATTGCCCCCGAAAGCGGTAATGCCCCAAAACCGTTGACGGGGGTCGCAGGACCGATACGTCATTCGGCGCAAAGCTCGCGGCAAATGACCGAGGCAATCGCCCGGAGAAATGATCAAAGTATTGATCGGGGCGGTGATCAAGCATTGATCAAAAAGAAAGGCCCTGCTCGCCGGGTCGGGAGCAGGACCTTGAGGGACCGCGGCACCCCGCCGTGCGGGGCCGGCCGCGTGGCGTCAGGTCAGTGTCGCCGGAGTCGTGGGCCAGGTCATCCGAATGAGTCCGCCGGACTCGCCCGCGGTGACCTCCACGTCGTCCACGAGCCCGCTGATGACGGCGAGACCCATCTCGTCCTCGCCCTCGAGCTCGTCGGATTCGCCACCTGAGCCGGGCACCCGGTCACCGGGAGCCGAACGGGGGGCTTCGTCGCCCACCTCGATGGAGAACTGCTTCTCGTCCTCGATCAGCGCGACCCGCACCGGCGCGTCGACGCCGTTGCTCTGATGGAGACCGACGGCGCGTGTGCAGGCCTCGCCGACGGCGAGCCTGACCTCGTCGAGGACCGCCTCGTCCACCCCGGCCCTGCGCGCGACGGCCGCCGCCACGAGGCGGGCGGTCCTGACGTGCTCGGGCAGCGCGCTGAAGCGGAGCTCAACGGTGGCCATGCAATCCCCCTCGGACGTACGCGCGTGCGGTCAGAGGGCCGGGCCGAGGGCCCGGTCCCCTGCTTGTACTGCCACCCCGGGGCCGGCCGACGGCCGGCCCGGGACATCCGACACTCAGTCGGTGGCCGCGACCGCTTCCTCGACCGAGGTGTGAATGGGGAACACCTTGGTCAGGCCGGTGATGCGGAAGATCTTGAGAATGCGCTCCTGGTTGCAGACCAGGCGCAGCGAGCCCTCATGGGCACGCACCCGCTTCAGGCCGCCGACCAGCACGCCGAGTCCGGTGGAGTCGAGGAAGTCCACGCCCTCCATGTCGACGACCAGATGGAAACTGCCGTCGTTCACCAACTCGACCAACTGCTCGCGCAGCTTGGGCGCGGTATACACATCGATTTCGCCACCGACCTCGACGACCGTACGATCGCCGACGGTACGGGTCGACAGGGACAGGTCCACGGATCCTCCAGCACCTTGCTATCGAGCGGTCATCCCTTGGGACACCTCGGCAGAGCCCCCAGGACGGATCGCCAGCCGCGATGGCATTCAATCACTTACCGGCAGGCGTGCACGACGCCTTGGGACCATTGTCCATCCCGCCAGTGACAGACTCGGTGCCGATGGCCAACTTTTCCCCTCCCGGCGAACCCTCCACGGGCGCCCCGGAACGCACGTCTCCACGGACGGTCCTGGACCGGCTCACCGCGGGACCGAGCCGTGCTTCGCGCGTCACTCATACGGAGCACTTGCCCCCGCGCGAGGCCCGCTATGCCGTCTGGCCCGATCGCATCCGTCCCGAGGTCATCTCCGCCGTCCAGGCCGCGGGCATCGAGCACCCTTGGGCCCACCAGGCACAAGCCGCCGAGTACGCCCTGGACGGCGAGTCGGTCATCGTCGCCACCGGCACCGCGTCGGGAAAGTCACTGGCCTATCTCACCCCCGTCCTCTCGGCACTCCTCGACGGCTCCGAGGCGCCCAACGGCCGCGGCTCGACCGCCCTGTATCTCGCCCCCACCAAGGCCCTGGCCGCCGACCAGCGCCGCGCCGTCCGCGAGCTCGCGGCCCCCCTCGGCAACGCGATCCGCCCCGCGGTCTACGACGGCGACACCCCCGTCGAGGAACGCGAATGGGTACGTCAGTACGCCAACTACGTCCTGACCAACCCCGACATGCTGCACCGCGGGATACTTCCGTCCCACCCCCGCTGGTCCGCCTTCCTGCGCGCCCTGCGCTATGTCGTGATCGACGAGTGCCACACCTACCGCGGCGTCTTCGGCTCGCACGTCGCCCAGGTCCTGCGCCGCCTCCGCCGGCTGTGTGCCCGCTACGGCTCCGATCCCGTCTTCCTCCTGGCCTCCGCCACCTCGGCCGAGCCCGCCGTCGCCGCCGAGCGCCTCACCGGACTGCCCGTGAAGGAGGTCGCCGACGACGCCTCGCCCCGCGGCGATCTCGTCTTCGCCCTCTGGGAGCCCCCGCTCACCGAGCTGCACGGCGAGAAGGGCGCACCCGTCCGCCGCACCGCCACCGCCGAGACGGCCGACCTGCTGACCGACCTCACCATCCAGGGCGTCCGCTCGGTCGCCTTCGTACGCTCCCGGCGCGGCGCCGAACTGATCGCGGTCATCGCCCAGGAACGCCTCGCCGAGGTCGACCGCTCCCTCGCCCGCCGCGTCGCCGCCTACCGGGGTGGCTATCTCCCCGAGGAACGCCGGGCCCTGGAGCGTGCCCTGCACTCCGGCGAACTCCTCGGCCTCGCGGCCACCACCGCCCTCGAACTCGGAGTGGACGTATCGGGGTTGGACGCCGTCGTCATCGCCGGCTATCCCGGGACGCGCGCCTCGCTCTGGCAGCAGGCGGGGCGTGCCGGACGCTCCGGGCAGGGCGCGCTCGCCGTCCTCGTCGCCCGCGACGACCCGCTGGACACCTATCTCGTCCACCACCCCGAGGCTCTTTTCCAGCAGCCCGTGGAGTCCACCGTCCTCGACCCCGACAATCCGTACGTCCTCGCGCCCCACCTCTGCGCGGCGGCCGCGGAACTGCCCTTGACCGACGAGGACTTGGCCCTCTTCGGCCCCGCCGCCGAGGAGCTCCTCCCGCAACTGGAGGCCGCGAAGCTGCTGCGCCGCCGCACCAAGGCCTGGCACTGGACCCGCCGGGAGCGGGCCGCCGACCTCACCGACATCCGCGGCGGGGGCGGCAGCCCCGTCCAGATCGTCGAGGAGGGCACCGGCCGACTGCTCGGCACCGTCGACGCCTCCGCCGCGCACACCGCCGTGCACGAGGGTGCGGTCCACCTCCACCAGGGGCGTACGTATCTGGTGCGGCACCTCGATCTGGAGGACTCGGTGGCCCTGGTCGAGCAGGCCGAACCGCCGTACTCCACGACCGCCCGCGACACCACCGCCATCGCCATCCTGGAGACGGACGTCGAGATCCCCTGGGGCGAGGGCCGCCTCTGCTACGGCTCCGTCGAAGTCACCAACCAGGTTGTCTCCTTCCTGCGCCGCAAGCTGATCACCGGCGAGGTCCTCGGCGAGACCAAGCTGGACCTGCCGCCCCGCACCCTGCGCACCAAGGCCGTGTGGTGGACGGTCACCGAGGACCAGCTGGACGCCGCCCGGATCAATCCGGAGATCCTCGGCGGCGCCCTGCACGCCGCCGAGCACGCCTCCATCGGCATGCTGCCGCTCTTCGCGACGTGCGACCGCTGGGACATCGGCGGTGTCTCCGTGCCGCTGCACCCGGACACGCTCCTGCCGACCGTCTTCGTGTACGACGGCCATCCAGGCGGCGCGGGCTTTGCCGAGCGGGCCTTCCACACGGCCCGCGAGTGGCTGACGGCCACCCGGCAGGCCATCGCCTCCTGCGAGTGCGACGCCGGCTGCCCGTCCTGCATCCAGTCCCCCAAATGCGGCAACGGCAACGACCCCCTCCACAAGCGCGGCGCGGTCCGCCTCCTCTCGACCCTCCTCAGGGACGCGCCGGCTGCCTGACAGCTGGGGCGCGCGCGGCGGCGCAAGGTTCGCGCCCGGATCGGGCCCGGGCGCGTCGACTGTGGGTGACTCCGGATCGGGTGCCTCCGGGGCTACCCCCAGGGCAGGTGCCCGCGGCGTCGGCGCGACCGGCCCCGCCGGCCCCGCCCGCGATCTGACCTCCGTCACGAATGGCCCGAAGTACGCCGCCGCGGTGACGTCCGAGATCTCGCCGTGCACCGCGCACCGCACGATGCGCGTCCCCTGCGCCTCGGCCACCCGCCCGGCCCGCGCGCACGCCCCGGAGCGCCCCTCCATCCAGTGGTCCGCCGCCGCGAGCGCCGCCAAGTCGGCCGCGCCGCCCGCCCGATGACGCGCGACGATCACCTGCCCCATCGCCAGAACCGCGCCGCAGATCACACACAACACGGCCATCACGACGACGACCCAGACGGTGGCGGCGCCACGATCCGACGGGGTCGTGGCGGCACCCCGGTCCGAAGCGGCGGCCGCGGTGCCGGCCGACCGTCGGGAAGCGCCCGTGCCGACCTCGCCGCTCCTCACGTCCCCACCCCCACCGTCTCCTCCGCCAACGCCACCGCCTCCGAGCGCAGCCGCAACCCGAGCCCCAGCGCTTCCGGCCCCGGCGAGTTGGCCACGACCGCCACGCGGACCAGGTCGCCGTCCCGTCGCACCGCCACCGACGCACCGCGCGGCGCCGCCTGGCGTGCCGCCGCCACGGCCGCGCTCTCGGGGTCCTGCCGGGCCATCGCGCGAGCCCCGGCCCGCGCCGCGTCCACGCACTGGATCTGCGCGGAGGCGGTCAGCAGCGCCCAGACCAGCGCCATCGTGAACAGCACCAGCGTCGGCAGCACCACGGCAGCCTCAGCGGTCACGAACCCCGCGTCTCGGTCCCGATCCCGCACCCGAAGCGGGCGCCGCAACTTCCGCCCACCCGGAGCCCTCTCAGAACTCTCAGAACTGGACATCGAGGGCCTTCTCCACGACCGCCTGCAGCGCCGCCCTGACCTGCCCGCTCGTCACCACCTTGTAAAGCAGCCCGGCGAACCCCACCGCCGCGATCAACCCCATCGCGTACTCCGAAGTGACCATCCCCGAGTCCCCACGCACCGCACGCACCCCGCGTCGCAGCACCCGCGCACACACCTGTCCCCGCATCTCAACCCCCATGAAAATTCTGTCAGTTCGGTATGTTCCGCCTGCCACTCAGCCCCTCAGCAGGCCCTCCGCAAGGCCGATCACCACCGGCAGCACCCCCACCGCGATGAACGCGGGCAGGAAGCACAGCCCCACCGGCGCCGTCATCAGCACGCCCGCTCTGCGCGCCGCCGCCATCGCCGTACGCCCCCGTTCCGCCCGGCAGTCCGCGGCAAGGCGCGCCACCGGTTCCGCCGCCGGAGCCCCTGACTCACCCGCCCGTTCCAGCAGACCGGCCAGCGCCCCCGCGCCCGGTATCGCGGCCAACATCCGCCAGGCATCGGCTGGTTCGCCCCCGAGACGCACCTCCGCCGCCCCGCGTGCCAGACGCTCACCGACCGGCCCCTTCAGCGCCTCCCCCACGGCTTGCGCGGCCACCACGGGCCCCGCGCCCGCCGCGACACAGGCCGCCAACAGATCTGCCGCCAACGGCAGTTGCCGAGAGGCCTCCGCGGCGTCGAACTCCGGGACGGCATCACCCCGCCCGCGCCACCACCGCAACACCCCGTATCCCGCGCCCAACCCCAGCAGGGCCCCCGGAACCCCTCCGACCAGCACCCACCCGGCACTCACCGCACCGGCCGCCACGAGCCATCTCCGCAGCGCTTCCTGCCGCCAGGGCCAAGTCCGCGCCGGACCACTGGAGGAAGGCACCCCCAGCACCGCCCCCGTCCGGCACCGCACCGCCCGCTCCCGTCGCGCCGCCAGCACCGCCGACGCCAGCCACAGGACAGCCACTGCTCCCCACACGGTCACCCCCAGCCTGTGGACAACCACGTTCATCGCTCCTCCGCCCCTCGTACGATCCGCAGCGCCCACCACACGCCCGCGCCCTCCAGCGCCCCGCCCACCACCAGGCACCCGAGCCCCGCCCCCGTGTGCAGCAGCACCCGCAGTGGTGCCGCGCCGAGTGCGCTGCCCATGAGCAGCCCGAGCACCGGCAACCCGGCGAGCATCACCGCCGTGGACCGGGCTCCCGCCAACTGGGCTCGCAGATCGGCACGTTGGTCGCGCTCCGACCGCAGCGCGCCCTCCAGCCGTTCGAGCCCCGCCGCGAGCCCGGCGCCTCGGTCCACCGCCACCCGCCAGCACGCCGCGAGCCCCAGCAGCCCCTGCGCCCCCGGCTCCCGCGCCGCCGCCTCGAGCGCCCCCGGCACGTCACCGCCGAACCGCGCCGCCGCGAGCACCGCGGCCCGCGCCTCCCCCAGCCCGGCGCCGCCCCCGGCATCGACATCCGGACCACCGACCGCGACCTTCAACGCCTCGCCCGGCTGCCGTCCCGCCCGCACCTCGCCCGCGAGCGTTCCGCACAGCGCGATCACCTCGGCGGCCCGCCGCTCCCCCGCGATCCGCGCGTCCCGGGCCCGCCGCACCCGCCGTATCAGCGGCACTCCCCCGGCGCCCATGACCAGCGGCACCACGGACTCCCCCAGGAGCGCGGCCACCGCCCCGCCCGCCAGGCACCACCACTCGTGCCGCACCCGCCCGCTCGCCGCGGCCACCGCCCGCCACCACGCCGAACCGTCCGGCACCGCGGAACCGCAACCGAGCACCACCCTCGCCCGCCGCAGCGCCCGATCGCGCCCGGCCAACATCCAGGCCGCACCGCCCGCGCACAGCGCCGCCGCCCAGACCGGCACCGCCACTCCGACCGTGCTCACCTCGCACCCCCGAGGAGCCCGTCAAGCCGCTCCCAGCCGCGCTCCCGTACGAAGGAACGCTCGCCCCACCGCAGCGCCGGCACGGTCATCACGAAGCCCGACGGGTCCCGCTCCAGGACATGCACCTCGGCGATCCGCCGCCGCCCTGTCCGGTCCCGTACGAGATGGAGGACCACGGACAGCGCGGCCGCCAACTGGCTGTGCAGCGCCGCCCGGTCGAGCCCCGCCGCCGTCCCCAGTGCCTCAAGCCGCGCGGGCACATCCCCCGCCGCGTTGGCATGCACCGTGCCGCAACCGCCTTCATGGCCCGTGTTCAGCGCGGCCAGCAGATGGACCACTTCGGCGCCCCGCACCTCGCCCACGACGAGCCGGTCGGGCCGCATCCGCAGGGCCTGCCGCACCAAGTCGTCCAAGCCAACCTGTCCAGTGCCCTCCTGATTCGCGGGCCTGGCCTCCAGGCGCACCACATGCGGGTGGTCGGGGCGCAACTCCGCAGAGTCCTCAGCGAGCACGATCCGCTCCCCCGGCCCGACCAAGCCGAGCAGCGCGCTCAGCAGCGTCGTCTTGCCGGAGCCCGTCCCGCCACTGATCAGGTACGAGAGCCTCGCGTCGAGCAGCGCCCGCAGCACCCGGTCCCCGCCCGGCGGCACCGTGCCCGCCGCGACCAGTTCCGCGAGGGTGAAGGCCTTGGGACGTACGACGCGCAAGGAGAGACAGGTCGAGCCGACGGCGACCGGTGGCAGTACCGCGTGGAGGCGGGTGCCGTCCGGGAGCCGTGCGTCCACCCAGGGCCTCGCGTCGTCGAGTCGTCGCCCCGCCACGGCCGCGAGCCGCTGTGCGAGCCGCCGCACCGCCGCCGCGTCCTCGAAGGACACGGTGGTCAGCTCCAGGCCGCCGCCCCTGTCCACCCACACCCGGTCGGGAGCGGACACCAGCACATCGGTCACCGAGGCGTCCGCGAGCAAGGACTCCAGTGGCCCGGCGCCCACCAGCTCCGAGCGCAACTGTGCGGCCGCGCCGAGGACTTCAGCGTCGCCGAGCACCCTGCCCTGGGCCCGGAGCGCCTCGGCGACCCGGGCCGGGGTCGGCTCGGTGCCGCTCTCGGCGAGCCACTGGCGCACTCCGTCCAGCATCCTGGCCCCGACGACGGCGCTCATGAGCCGCCTCCGGTGGCGTCGACGGGGACCCGCTCCCAGAAGGCCGTACAGAAGCGCGCGAGCGGCCCCCGTGCGACGCCTCCTGGTGGCATGCCCCCGGCCTGCGCCGCCAACAGTCCGGCCTCTCTGGGAAGTTCACCCACCAGTGGCAGACCGATCAGCCTGGCGACCTCTTCCGCGTCGAAGCAGCCGAGGCCGCCGAAGCCGCCCGCACCCGCCGGACCACCGGCGCCACCGCCGACCACCACTCTCAGGTCCCGCAGCACCATCCCCACCGCCGACGCGACCCGTCGCGCCCCTGCCACCGCGCGCAGCTCCGCCGGGACCACCAGGAGCCCCAGGTCCACCTGGGCCAGTGCCTCGGCCACTCCTTCGTCCACCCGGCGCGGCAGGTCCACGACCACCACCCCGCCCCGCCGGCGGGCCGCCGCGATCACCGCCCTCATGGCATCCGGCGGAATGACCACCGCATCGCCCCGGTCCCAGCTGAGGACGCGCAGCGAGTGCAGCTCGGGCAGCGACTCTTCGAGGGCGCCACCGCCGACGCGTCCCCTGGACTGGGCGAAGGCGGGCCAGCGCAGCCCGTCGGCCGATTCGCCGCCCAGGAGCACGTCGAGCCCGCCGCCGAGCGGGTCGGCGTCGACGAGCATCGTGCGCCGCCCCGCGCGGGCCGCCGTGACCGCCAGCGCACAGGCCAGTGTCGACGCGCCGGCGCCACCGCTCCCGCCGATCACCCCCACGGTGAGCGCGGGCCGCCCCACGCCCTCGGCCACGTCGGCGATGCGGTCCACCAGCCAGCGCTCGCCGTCGGGCAGGACGAGGACATGGTCGGCGCCGATCTCCACCGCGCGCTGCCAGACCCCGGAATCGTCCTGATCCCTGCCGACCAGCACGACCCCGCGCCTGCGCGCGGCCCCCCGCACCCGGTCCACCGCGTCGTCCCCGACCAGCACGAGCGGGGCGGCGTCCCAGCCGCCTCTGCGCTCCGGCACCCCGTGCTGCACCTCGGGTCGCGCGCCCGCCGCGGCGCACAGCCGCAGCAGGTCGTCCAGCAGGTCCACATCTTCCGTGACGATCAGCGGTCCGCTCTGCCGTCCGTCGGACTGCGGCGGCCTGTCGTCCGTAATCACTCCAGCCACGATCTCCTGCCCCCTCTCACTCCAAGCCCCGTGAATGCCGCGTTCCACATCGGCGAAGAACCGGCCAAAGCAATCCGGCCATGAACTTCGCGTGCAGAACGAGCGGAATCAGCGTGCAGCGATCCCGGAAATCGTGTGGATCTTGGTCAATTACTGTGGACAAGACGTGGGCTGTGAATATCCCCTTCACCCATACCGGTGACATCCCGAAGACTTCCACAGAGCAGCCTGACGGCTACGCACAGTGACGGATCTTGGGCAAGCGAAAGGGCCGCCGAATCGGCGGCCCAGACGCGTCACGTGATCGGATCGGAGTCGTACGAAGCCCGTAAAACCCATCCGGACATGCGACGACCCCCGCCGGGGGGGAGAGCGGGGGTCGTCCCCACGGTCCGACTCGGGGGGGGAGGAGCCAGACCGGGTTAGCACGGTCGCGAACGATCCGTGACTTCCATGGTGTACCCGAGAGCCTTCTCAGGCAAACCCACGCGCCTCACCTTACGCCGAATGGTGGGCGCCTATGCTCGGGCTCGTGGAAAACCACTCCTTGCCTCGCACAGCCGCCTTCTTTGACCTGGACAAGACGGTCATTGCGAAGTCGAGCACTCTCACCTTCAGCAAGTCGTTCTACCAAGGCGGCCTGATCAACCGCAGGGCGGTACTCCGGACCGCCTATGCGCAGTTCGTCTTCCTCGCCGGCGGCGCCGATCACGACCAGATGGAGCGGATGCGCGAGTACCTGTCCGCGCTCTGCCGCGGATGGAACGTGCAGCAGGTCAAGGAGATCGTCGCCGAGACACTGCACGACCTGATCGACCCGATCATCTACGACGAGGCCGCGTCCCTCATCGAGGAGCACCACACCGCGGGCCGCGACGTCGTCATCGTCTCCACATCGGGCGCCGAGGTCGTCGAGCCGATCGGGGAACTCCTGGGCGCGGACCGGGTGGTCGCCACCCGAATGGTCGTGGGCGACGACGGATGCTTCACGGGCGAGGTGGAGTACTACGCCTACGGCCCCACCAAGGCGGCCGCCATCAAGGAGCTCGCGGTCTCCGAGGGGTACGACCTCGACCGCTGCCACGCCTACAGCGACTCGGTGACCGACATCCCGATGCTGGAGTCCGTCGGGCATCCGCACGCGGTCAATCCCGATCGTGCGCTGCGCCGCGAGGCCGTCTCGCGCGGGTGGCCGATTCTCGACTTCCACCGTCCGGTGCGGCTCAAGGAGCGGCGGCAGAAGCCGTCCCGTCCGGCGCTCGTGGCGGTGGCCGCGGTGGGCGCGGCGGCTGCCACCGCGGGTCTCGTCTGGTTCGCCAGCAGGCGCCGGACACCCCGCGCCCGATTCACCCTTATTTGAACCTAAAAGTAAAGAAGTAGGGCCAGGACTTCCGCTTACCCCAGGACAGGAGTACAAAGGAGTCAACGGCCCGCGAGACCAAGGACATCCGAGAGGATTACCTTTAAACGCAACCACGGCCCCACGGACCGAAGCATGAACATCGAGCACCCACGCGACGTCGACCCGTCGATTACGGGCCAGCCGCACCAGGTGACGGGCAATGTTCCCGACCTGATGGGCAACCTTCGAGGACGCTTGGTAACACGGTGAACATGCCAGCGGCGGTACGAGAACTCGTACCGCCGCAACCCTGTTCGGGGTCCTTTTACGCCGCACCGCGCTGCAGCGCCTCGCAGACCGCCGTCGACTCCCTGACTCCCAGCACGACCGCACGCCCACAGTGGGCGATCCAGGCGGCCATCCCCTCCGGGGTACCGGACGCATAGCCGTCGAGCGCCGCCACGTACGCCGCCCGGCCCTGTTCCGCGTGCCCCGCCTCGGCCGGGCAGATGGACTTCGGGTCCAGGCCGCTGCCCACCAGGACGATGCGCTCGGCCGCGCGCGCGACCAGGCCGTTGTGCGAGCCGAAGGGCCGCAGGCTGAGCAGCTCCCCGTGCACCACGGCCGCCGTCACGAGGGCTGGTGCGGAACTTCCCGCGATGATCAGCTGCGAGAGCCCTTCCAGGCGCCCCGCCACTTCCTCGGCGTCCGGCACGTTCAGTTCGACCAGGGGCTCGTCGACCGGCTCGCCCGCGAGGCGCGGCCGCCCCGCCGACTCATCGGCCTCCGCCGCCGCGACCAGGTGCAGCCGGGCCAGGACCCGCAGCGGCGACTGCCGCCAGATGGACAGGAGTTGGCCCGCCTCCGCGGTCAGCCGCAGGGCCGCGCCGACCGTGCGCGCCTCGTCGTCGCCGCTGAAGTCGCTGCGCCGGCGGACCTCTTCGAGCGCCCACTCGGCGCCGGAGAGCGCCGCGGAGCCGCGCGCGCCGCGCAGGGCCGCCTCGGACGTGACCTCGTTGCTGCGGCGCCGCATGATCCGGTGGCCGTAGACCCGGTCCACGGCCTTGCGCACGGAGTCCACGGAGTCGCTCACTCCCGGCAGCGCGCCCAGAGCGGCGAGCGGATCAGCTGTCGTACTCATGAGTACGACCCTACGCACACCCGGCGCCCGCCCCACGAAGGAGTGGTCTTCTTCACGCCGAATGGATACGTCAGGTGATCATCAGGCTACCCTTGGTGAACATGAAGATCGCTTTCGTAGGGAAGGGCGGCAGCGGCAAGACCACGCTGTCCTCGCTCTTCGTCCGCCACCTCGCCGCCACCGGAGCACCGGTCCTCGCGGTGGACGCCGACATCAACCAGCACCTGGGCCCCGCGCTCGGCCTCGACGACACCGTCGCCGCCGAACTGCCCGCCATGGGGGCGCGCCTTCCGCTCATCAAGGACTATCTGCGCGGCTCCAACCCTCGGATCGCCTCCGCCGAGACAATGATCAAGACCACGCCTCCCGGCGAGGGCTCGCGGCTGCTTCGGGTGCGCGAGGACAACCCGGTGTACGACGCGTGCGCGCGGACGGTGGAACTCGACGACGCCGCCGTGCGTTTGATGGTCACAGGGCCGTTCACCGAAGCCGACCTCGGTGTCGCCTGCTACCACTCCAAGACGGGGGCGGTGGAGCTGTGTCTGAACCACCTGGTCGACGGGCGCGACGAGTACGCGGTCGTCGACATGACCGCCGGTTCGGACTCCTTCGCCTCCGGCATGTTCACCCGCTTCGACATGACGTTCCTGGTGGCCGAGCCGACCCGGAAGGGCGTCTCGGTCTATCGCCAGTACAAGGAATACGCACGGGACTTCGGGGTCGCACTCCGGGTCGTCGGCAACAAGGTGCAGAGCCAGGACGACATCGACTTCCTGCGTGAGCAGGTGGGCGACGACCTCCTGGTGACGGTCGGGCACTCGGACTGGGTCCGTGCCATGGAGAAGGGCAGGCCGCCCCGGTTCGAGCGCCTGGAGGCGACCAACCGCCTTGCCCTGCAAGCACTTCAGTCCGCCGCCGACGCCTCGTACGAGCGCCGGGACTGGGAGCGCTACACGCGCCAGATGGTGCACTTCCACCTGAAGAACGCACAGAGCTGGGGCAACGAACGAACGGGCGCCGACCTGGCGGGCCAGGTCGACCCCGACTTCGTGCTGCGCGAGCGGCTGGCCGCTACGGCCTGAGCACCCCGGCGGGCGTCACGGCTTGAACTGACCTGTGGGCGCTACGGCTTGACCGCCGGGGCGCCCGGTACACCCTTCGGGGCCGGGGCGGGCTGGGCCGAGAGGTAGGACGCCCAGCCGCCCTTCGGGGCCGTGGCGACCGGCAGCTTGGTGAGGCGCTCCAGGGTCTGCGGATCCTGGGCGTCGAGCCAGTCGGCGAGCTGCCGGAAGGAGACACAGCGCACTTCGGGCTTGGTGCAGACCGACTCGATCGTCTCCTCGACGGCGCGCATGTACGTGCCGCCGTTCCAGGACTCGAAGTGGTTGCCGATGATCAGCGGGGCGCGGTTGCCCTTGTAGGCGCGGTCGAAGCCCTGGAGCAGGCCGTCGCGCATCTGGTCGCCCCAGTACTCGTGCTTGTCCGGGGCGCCCTGGGACGTCGTACCCGACTGGTTCACCATGAAGTTGTAGTCCATGGTGAGCGTCTCGAACTTGCGTCCTGGGACCGGGACCAGCTGCATCGACAGGTCCCAGAGGCCTTCCTTCTTCTTGGGCCAGAGCTGGTTGTTGACGCCGCTGGTGTCATAGCGGAAGCCGAGCTCGCGGGCCGCCCGCATGAAGTTCTTCTGGCCTTCGAGGCAGGGCGTGCGGGCGCCGATCAGTTCCTTGTCGTAGTCGAAGGGCAGCGGCTGAGCGCCCTTCATGCCCGTGTTGGTCTTCCAGGCCTTGACGAAGGCCTTGGCCTGGCCGATCTCGGACTTCCAGTCGGCGACCGACCACTGGCCCACGCCGCCGCTCGTACCGCAGAAGTGGCCGTTGAAGTGCGTGCCGACCTCGTTGCCCTCGAGCCAGGCGCCGCGGAGCTGCTCCACGGTGTCCTTGATTCCCTTGCGGTCGTTGAAGCCGATGTCCGAGCTGCCGGGCAGGTGCTGCGGCGGCTTGTAGAGCTTGCGCTTCTCCTCGGGGAGCACGTACACGCCGCTGAGGAAGTACGTCATCGTCGCGTTGTTCCGCTTGGCGACCTTGCGGAAGTGCGAGAAGAGCTCCTGGCTGTCCTCGCCCGCGCCGTCCCAGGAGAAGACCACGAACTGGGGTGGCTTCTGGCCCGGCTTGAGGCGTGCGGGTCTCGGCAGGTGCGGCTGCTGACCGGTGAAGGCGGTGGAGCCGTCGCCGATCATGCGGACCGCACTCTTGGGCGCCGGGGCGGGAGCCGCCTTTCCGGGGCCGGGTGCGCCCTTCTCGGCGCCGGCGTCGCCGCCCGCGCAACCGGCCAGTGCCGCGACGCATGCCACGAGGGCGGTGATGCCCGCGGCGATCCGCTGGATCCTCTGGGTGGCGGCCATCTTCCGCCCACCTTCTTCCTTCACATCGGCTTCGAGTCAGGGCAGGGGTCTGCGGAGAGCACCGCAGGGGTCGCTGCGGGATCACCACAAGGGGCATCACAGGCATTAAGTCGTAATTCCTATGAAATGCCCGGCGACATCGCCAACGTCGCACGAGGGCACGGGAGGCGGGTTCCGACAAGCCGACGAATAGCTTTATTCACTCGCCAGAGTGATTCAATGCCCCATTTGACCCATTTATCCAACCAGGGCCTTTACTCTCCATTACGATTCGTTTACCGAGAGTTGAGATATCCCGCCGCTGCAACGCCGTGACCCACGGCCGCGACCCCGCCCTCCGGAGACCGCCGGAGGACCCCTTGTCCCGCGACCGCGCCGCCCCGGAGGAGACGGGAAGCCATGACCGCTTTTGTCCCCGCCCACGCCACCGACTCGACTCACGCCTCACACGACCACGAGCCCCACGGCCCGCCGTCCGGCAAGAACAGCCGGTTCCGCAGGTTCCGCATCTCCGGCGCCGACCTCTCCGCGTCGATCGCCGTCTTCCTGATCGCCCTGCCGCTCTCCCTCGGCATCGCGCTCGCCACCGGAGCACCGCTCCAGGCAGGGCTCGTCGCCGCCGCCGTCGGCGGACTCGTCGCCGGACGGCTCGGCGGATCACCGCTCCAGGTGAGCGGCCCCGCCGCCGGCCTCACGGTCGTCAC
Organism: Streptomyces sp. NBC_01381; assembly: GCF_026340305.1. Lineage (NCBI taxonomy): Bacteria > Bacillati > Actinomycetota > Actinomycetes > Kitasatosporales > Streptomycetaceae > Streptomyces > Streptomyces sp. NBC_01381. The sequence goes on from NZ_JAPEPI010000001.1 coordinate 438,029, forward strand.
CGCCGACCTCATCCAGCGCTACGGATGGCGCACCACCTGCGCCATCACCGTCCTCGCCGGATGCGCCCAACTCGGCCTCGGCTGCCTGCGCGTGGCCCGCTCCGCGCTCGCCGTCAGCCCCGCCATCGTGCACGGCATGCTCGCCGGCATCGGTGTCGCCATCGCCGTCGCCCAGCTGCACATCGTGCTCGGCGGCACCCCGCAGAGCTCCGTGCCGGACAACCTCCGCGCGCTGCCCGCCCAGTTGGCCGATCTGCACCTGGCCGACCTGTCGATCAGCCTTCTGACACTGGCGATCCTGCTCGCCTGGCCACGGATTCCGGGACGCCCGGGGAGAGTCCTGCGCGTCGTGCCGGCCCCGCTCGTCGCCGTCGCGGGGGCGACCGTCTGCGCCTGTGTCGCCGGACTCAGCCTCGCCAAGGTCGACCTGCCGTCGTGGCGCAGTCACGCGCTGGCCGGGCTCCCGGAAGGCCCCGTGCTCGGGATCGTCGCCGCCGTGCTCACCGTCACGCTGGTGTGCGGGGTGCAGTCGCTGCTCGGCGCGGTCGCCGTGGACAAGCTCACCTCCCGGCGGGCCGCGGGGCAGTCCCGCGTCGGCCGCTCCGATCTCGACCGGGAGCTGCTCGGGCAGGGCGCCGCCAATGTCGTCTCCGGCGCGCTCGGCGGGCTGCCGGTCGCCGGGGTCGCGGTGCGCAGCGTGGCCAATGTGCGGGCGGGCGCCGTCAGCAGGAACTCCACAATGCTGCACGGCGTTTGGGTAGTAGTAGCCGCCCTGCTGCTCGTCCCCGCCCTGGAGCTGATCCCGCTCGCCGCGCTCGCCGCCCTGGTGATGGCCGTCGGCATCCAAATGGTGAGCCTGAACCACATCCGCACCATCACCCGCCACCGCGAGATCCTCGTCTACGCGATCACAACACTCGGCGTGGTCTTCCTGGGCGTGCTCGAAGGCGTGGCCCTCGGCGTCGCCGTCGCCGTGACCGTCGCGCTGCACCGCCTCGCCCGGACCCGGATCACACACGCCGAGGAGGACGACGTCCACCACGTCCGCGTGCGCGGACAGTTGACGTTCCTCGCGGTGCCGAGGCTCAGCAGGGCGCTGCATCTCGTACCCCAAGGAGCGGCCACGATCGTCGAGTTGGACGGCTCTTTCATGGACCATGCCGCGTACGAGGCGCTGCAGTGTTGGCAGGAAGCGCACACCGCGCAGGGCGGCAGAGTCGAGGTGACCGGGCGCGCGGGGACGCGGATCGCCGAGCCCGCGAGCACGTCGCACTCCTGCTGCCGCCCCTGGACGGCTTGGCGCAACCACCACTGCGACCGCCCCGAGGAGACACCGGGCGACGGGCGGCCCCCCGGGCATCAACTGGCCCGCGGCATCAGCGCGTTCCAGCGGAACACGGCCCCGCATGTGCGGGGCGAGCTGGCCCGCCTCGCACGTGAGGGGCAGCGCCCCTCACAGCTCTTCCTGACCTGTGCCGACTCCCGGCTCGTCACGTCGATGATCACGTCGAGCGGCCCCGGCGACCTCTTCGTCGTACGCAATGTCGGCAATCTGGTGCCGCTGCCGGGTGCCGAGAGCAGGGACGACTCGGTGGCCGCGGCGATCGAGTACGCCGTGGACGTGCTGAAGGTGCGGTCCATCACCGTGTGCGGGCACTCCGGGTGCGGGGCGATGCAGGCCCTGCTCAACACGCCGCCCGGCGGCGCCCAGACGCCCCTGCGGCGGTGGCTGAAGCACGGGATGCCGAGCCTTGAGCGCATGGCGGCGCACGACGCCGACAAGACCTGGGCCCGGCTTGCGGGGCGGGCGCCCGCGGACACGGTCGAGCAGCTCTGTCTGACCAATGTGGTGCAGCAGTTGGAGCATCTGCGCGGCCATGAGGCGGTGGCCCGGCGGATGGCCGAGGGCGCGCTCGAACTGCACGGGATGTACTTCCACGTAGGTGAGGCGCAGGCCTATCTGCTGACCGAGGGTCAGGACGAGGTCTTCGACCAGGTGACACCGGCCCAGGAGGACGAGCCATCTGCCCGAGTACAGGTCTAAACCAATTTTCGGCAGGCTCTTGTCACCAGGGGTATACGTCTGATGAGCTGTGGCTTGGGACACAACGGACACCCTGGGAATGGGAGATGTCGTGAGCAACGAAAGCCTGGCCAACCTTCTTAAAGAAGAGCGAAGGTTCGCGCCGCCGGCCGACCTGGCGGCCAACGCCAACGTCACCGCGGAGGCGTATGAACAGGCCAAGGCTGACAGGCTCGGCTTCTGGGCCGAGCAGGCCCGCCGGCTGACCTGGGCCACCGAACCGACCGAGACGCTGGACTGGTCGAACCCGCCATTCGCGAAGTGGTTCGCCGACGGCAAGCTCAACGTCGCGTACAACTGCGTGGACCGTCATGTGGAGGCCGGCAACGGCGACCGCGTGGCGATCCACTTCGAGGGTGAGCCCGGCGACAGCCGGGCCATCACCTACGCCGAGCTGAAGGACGAGGTCGGCCGCGCCGCGAACGCGCTGACCGAGCTGGGTGTCCGGCAGGGCGACCGGGTCGCCGTCTATCTGCCGATGATCCCCGAGGCCGTCGTGGCGATGCTGGCCTGCGCCCGCATCGGCGCCGCGCACTCCGTGGTCTTCGGCGGCTTCTCCGCCGACGCCATCGCCACGCGCGTGAAGGACGCCGACGCCAAGGTCGTCATCACCTCCGACGGCGGCTACCGCCGGGGCAAGGCCGCCGCGCTCAAGCCCGCCGTCGACGACGCCGTCTCGCGCGAGGGAAGCTCCGTCGAGCGCGTCCTCGTCGTACGCCGCACCGGTCAGGACGTGGCGTGGACCGAGGGCCGCGACGTGTGGTGGCACGAGCTCACCGAGCGGCAGTCCGCCGAGCACACCCCGGAGGCCTTCGACGCGGAGAACCCGCTCTTCATCCTCTACACGTCGGGTACGACGGGTAAGCCGAAGGGCATCCTGCACACGTCCGGCGGTTATCTCACGCAGGCCGCGTACACCCACCACGCCGTCTTCGACCTCAAGCCGGAGACCGACGTCTACTGGTGCACGGCCGACATCGGCTGGGTGACCGGCCACTCGTACATCACGTACGGGCCGCTGGCCAACGGCGCGACGCAAGTCATGTACGAGGGCACGCCCGACACCCCACACCAGGGGCGCTTCTGGGAGATCGTGCAGAAGTACGGGGTGACGATCCTCTACACGGCGCCGACGGCCATTCGTACGTTCATGAAGTGGGGCGACGACATCCCCGCGAAGTTCGACCTGTCCTCACTGCGCGTCCTCGGTTCGGTCGGTGAGCCGATCAACCCCGAGGCGTGGATCTGGTACCGGAAGAACATCGGCGCCGACACCTGCCCGATCGTGGACACCTGGTGGCAGACCGAGACCGGCGCGATGATGATCTCGCCGCTGCCGGGCGTCACCGAGACCAAGCCGGGCAGTGCCCAGCGCGCGCTGCCGGGCATCTCCGCCACCGTCGTCGACGACGAGGCCCAGGAAGTGCCGAACGGGGGCGGTGGATATCTCGTCCTGACCGAGCCGTGGCCCTCGATGCTGCGCACCATCTGGGGCGACGACCAGCGGTTCATCGACACCTACTGGTCGCGCTTCGAAGGCAAGTACTTCGCCGGAGACGGTGCCAAGAAGGACGACGACGGCGACATCTGGCTCCTCGGGCGGGTCGATGACGTGATGCTCGTTTCCGGGCACAACATCTCCACCACCGAGGTCGAGTCGGCGCTCGTCTCGCACCCCTCCGTCGCCGAGGCTGCGGTCGTCGGCGCGGCGGACGAGACGACGGGTCAGGCCATCGTGGCCTTCGTGATCCTGCGGGGTTCCGCCGACGCGGAGGCGGAGGGGCTCGTCGCGGATCTGCGCAACCACGTGGGCACGACGCTCGGCCCGATCGCCAAGCCGAAGCGGATCCTGCCGGTGGCGGAGCTGCCGAAGACGCGGTCCGGGAAGATCATGCGGCGGCTGCTCCGCGACGTCGCGGAGAACCGGGAGCTGGGTGACGTCACCACGCTGACCGACTCCTCGGTCATGGACCTGATCCAGACGAAGCTGCCGGCTGCGTCCAGCGAGGACTAGCGCTCCGGCCCTTTCGGGGCACTGGTCAGACGTACAGGAGAAGGGCATCCGGCACCGCGCCGGGTGCCCTTCTTGCGCTTAAAGTGACGATCACCGGATACGTCCGGACGCATGTTAGGTAAGCTAAGGATCGCGTCAACATCGCGACAAGAAACACCTAGGTGCGCCGGGAAGTCTGGTCGGCATGTGATTCGTCCTGCCTACCGACCGGAGGTCGACCCCCGTGGCCGCGCCCGCACCCAGCAACAACCGCAAGGTACTCGGACGGCTCTCGCTGCCCGAGCGGAACTTCGTCGCGAACGCGCTGCGTGCCGAGACCGTCGGCGGTGTCCTCCTCCTCGTCGCCGCCGTCACCGCGCTGATCTGGGCCAACACGGCCACGGGGTCGTACAAGTCGGTGAGCGGCTTCCACCTGGGTCCGGCCTCGCTCGGCCTCGATCTCTCCATCCAGCACTGGGCCGCCGACGGGCTGCTCGCCGTCTTCTTCTTCGTCGCCGGCATCGAACTCAAGCGCGAGCTGGTCGCCGGCGATCTGCGCGACCCCAAGGCCGCCGCCCTGCCCGTCGTCGCAGCGCTCTGCGGCATGGCCGTGCCCGCCCTCGTGTACGTCCTGACCAACACCGTCGGCGGCGGCTCGATGGACGGCTGGGCCGTGCCGACCGCCACCGACATCGCCTTCGCGCTCGCGGTCCTCGCGGTCATCGGCACGTCCCTGCCGTCCGCGCTGCGCGCCTTCCTGCTCACGCTCGCCGTCGTCGACGACCTCTTCGCGATCCTGATCATCGCGGTCTTCTTCACCAGCGACATCGACTTCGCGGCGCTCGGCGGCGCGGTCGTCGGCCTCGCGGTCTTCTGGGTGCTGCTGCGCAAGGGCGTGCGCGGCTGGTACATCTACGTTCCGCTGGCCCTGGTCATCTGGGGCCTGATGTACAACAGCGGCATCCACGCCACCATCGCCGGTGTCGCGATGGGCCTGATGCTGCGCTGCACCCGCCGCGACGACGAGGAGCACTCGCCCGGCGAGCACATCGAGCACCTGGTGCGCCCGCTCTCCGCGGGCCTCGCCGTGCCGCTGTTCGCGCTGTTCAGCGCCGGTGTCGCGGTGTCGGGCGGCGCGCTCGGAGACGTATTCACCAAACCGGAGACGCTCGGTGTGGTGCTCGGTCTCGTGGTCGGCAAGGCGGTCGGCATCTTCGGCGGCACCTGGCTCGCGGCGCGCTTCACCAGGGCCGAGCTCAACGACGAACTGGCCTGGCCCGACGTCTTCGCGGTCGCCTCGCTCGCCGGGATCGGCTTCACCGTCTCGCTCCTGATCGGCGAACTCGCCTTCACCGAGGACCCGCTGCTCACCGACGAGATCAAGGCCGCCGTCCTGATGGGCTCGCTCATCGCGGCCGTGCTCGCCGCGATCCTGCTCAAGGTCCGCAACGCCAAGTACCGCACGATGGTGGCCGAGGAGGAGCGCGACGACGACCTCGACGGCATCCCCGACATCTACGAGCAGGACAAGCCGGAGTACCACCTGCGGATGGCCGCGATCTACGAGAAGAAGGCGGCCGAACACCGCAGGCTTGCCGAAGTGTCGGGCGGGGCACGCGCCGATGACGAGGGTCCGGCATGATCTGAGCAGACTTATCTGCGCAGACTTAGCAGACTTGCTGCGCAGACCTAGCTGAGCAGTCGTATCTGAACAGACGTATCCGAGCAGGCTTATGCACGCTTACGGAAGAGGGAGTACGCGATGAGCGCACCCGACGGGCCCGTCGGCACCGAGCGCAGCCTCGGCCAGCTGGTCTCCACCGCGACCAGCGAGATGTCGGCGCTGGTGCACGACGAGATCGCACTGGCCAAGGCGCAGCTGCGGCAGGACGTCAAGCGCGGTGCGGTCGGCGGTGCCGCGTTCGCCGCGGCGGGCGCGGTGCTGATCTTCTCGCTGCCGATGCTGAGCTTCGCCCTCGCGTACGGCATCGAGACCTGGAGCGGCTGGAATCTGGCGATCTGCTTCGTGCTGTCCTTCGCGGCGAACGTGCTGGTCGCGGGGCTCCTCGCGCTCATCGGCGTCATCTTCGCGAAGAAGGCCAAGAAGGGCAGGGGCGCGCAGAAGGCGGCCGCTTCGGCCAAGGAGACGGCTGCCGTACTGGGGAACGTCAAGCCGCACCCCCGCGTGGTGAGCCCCGCGGGTGCCGCCGTCGACCGTGTCGGTGAGAAGGCCGCGGCTGTGGCACGCTCGTCTTCATGACGGACCCCGCCCCTCTTTCGGCCCAGCCGCCCTCGCTCGTACGCATCGAAGGCCCCTGGACCCACCGGGATGTCGCCGCCAACGGCGCGCGCTTCCACATCGCCGAGATGGGCGACGGGCCGCTGGTGCTGCTGCTGCACGGCTTCCCGCAGTTCTGGTGGACCTGGCGGCACCAGATGGTGGCGCTCGCCGACGCGGGGTTCCGTGCGGTCGCGATGGACCTGCGGGGCGTGGGCGGCAGCGACCGTACGCCGCGCGGCTACGACCCGGCGAACCTCGCGCTCGACATCACGGGCGTCGTCCGGTCCCTCGGTGAGCCGGACGCCGCGCTCGTCGGGCACGACCTGGGCGGATATCTGGCGTGGACGGCGGCCGTGATGCGGCCCAAGCTGGTGCGCCGCCTCGCCGTCTCCTCGATGCCGCATCCGCGGCGCTGGCGCTCGGCGATGCTGTCGGACCGCAAGCAGACCGCCGCCGGGTCGTACGTCTGGGGTTTCCAGCGGCCGTGGCTGCCGGAGCGTCAACTCGTCGCGGACGACGGGGCCCTGGTGGGGCGTCTGGTGCGGGACTGGTCGGGGCCGCAGCTGCCGGACGACGAGACGGTGGAGACGTACCAGCGGGCCATGACCATCCCCTCGACGGCGCACTGCTCGATCGAGCCGTACCGCTGGATGGTGCGCTCGATGGCCCGCCCCGACGGCATCCAGTTCAACCGCCGCATGAAGCGGCCGGTGCAGGTTCCCACGCTGCATCTGCACGGATCGCTCGACCCCGTGATGCGTACGAGGAGCGCGGCGGGCTCCGGCGAATACGTCGAAGCGCCGTACCGCTGGCGGCTTTTCGACGGGCTCGGGCACTTTCCTCACGAAGAGGACCCTGTTGCGTTCTCGACCGAGCTGGTGAACTGGCTGAAGGATCCCGAGCCGGATCGGTGAGGGTTTCGGGCCCCTGAATCGACCCCTGAATCGTCGGTGGGCGAACGCCTGTACTACGAACGGCCACTTGCCCCCCGCATAGGCCAATTGGGGCCCCTGGGCGCGGTTACCGACCTTGAGGCACGGGCACACGTCGGGGTATGGGCTGGACGCACGACTACAGTGACGCAGCACGCAACCGCCGCTCGGCCACAGCGCTGAACAGCCATGAGGGGGGCGGCCCGCACGATCCGGGCCACGAAGGCCCTGCTCAGGGCATCGGCATTCCACGCATCTTGCGCCGCAGGGCCCGCTGGGTCTCGGCGCGGCTGCGTCATACGCGCGACTGATCCGGGGCGGCGCCCCGGCACCCCGCCTACAGCGCGCAACCCTCGCTGTCGACCTCCTGGTTGGCGGTGCGGCCGGCCTCGATGTCCTCGCGGACCTCGTCGGCCGTGAGCGCGTAGCCGGTGTCCGGGTCGTCGAGGGACTTCGCGAACACCACGCCGTACACCTTGCCGTCCGGCGTGAGCAGCGGGCCGCCGGAGTTGCCCTGGCGGACGGTCGCGTAGAGCGAGTACACATCGCGGCGCACGGTGCCCCGGTGGTAGATGTCCGGGCCGTTGGCCGTGATGCGGCCGCGCACGCGCGCGGGGCGCACGTCGTACGGACCGTTCTCCGGGAAGCCCGCGACGATCGCGTTGTCACCGCTGACCGCGTCCTTCGACGTGAACTGCAGCGGGGGCGCCTGGAGGGTCGGCACGTCGAGTACGGCGATGTCGCGCTCCCAGTCGTAGAGCACGACCTTCGCGTCGTACGTCCGGCCGTCTCCGCCTATCTGCACGGTCGGCTCGTCCACGCCGCCCACCACATGCGCGTTCGTCATCACACGGCGGTCGGAGAAGACGAAGCCGGTGCCTTCGAGGACCTTGCCGCAGCCGCGGGCCTCGCCCTGCACCTTCACGATGGACTGCTTGGCCTTCGTCGCGACCGCGCTCTTGGCGAGCCTGGGGTCGGGGGGCCGGACCTCGGTGATGGGCTCGTTCGAGAACGGGCTGAAGACCTGCGGGAAGCCGTTGCGCGCGAGGACGGAGGAGAAGTCCGCGAACCAGGTGTCGGCCTGGTTGGGCAGAGCGCGCGAGACGCCGAGCAGGATCTTGGAGTTACGGACTTCCTTGCCGAGCGTCGGCAGCGTCGTACCCGCGAGGGCGGAGCCGATCAGCCAGGCGACGAGGAGCATCGCCACCACGTTGACCAGGGCGCCGCCCGTCGCGTCCAGGGCGCGGGCGGGCTGCCAGGTGATGTATCTGCGCAGCTTGTTGCCGAGGTGTGTGGTGAAGGCCTGGCCGATCGAGGCGCAGACGATCACGATGACGACGGCGACGACGGCGGCCGTCGTGCCCACCGCCTGCTTGTCGTCCGTGAAGGCGCCCCAGATGACGGGCAGCAGGTACACCGCGACGAGGCCGCCGCCCAGGAAACCGATCACCGACAGGATGCCGACGACGAATCCCTGGCGATAGCCGACCACCGCGAACCACACGGCGGCGACCACCAACAGGATGTCCAGCACGTTCACCGATTCAATCCTCGCCTCGCATCGCGGTCGCCACGTCCCCGCAACCTTGTCATGCGCGCCAGTCGAGCGGGACCTGCTTCGTGCGGTCCCAGGGGCGCTCCCAGCCCGCGAAGTGCAGGATCTTGTCGATCACCCCGGCCGTAAAACCCCAGACCAGAGCGGATTCGACCAGGAAGGCGGGACCTTCGTGGCCGCGCGGGTGGACGGCCGTCGCGCGGTTGTCGGGATCCGTGAGATCGGCCACGGGGACCGTGAAGACGCGGGCCGTCTCGGCCGGATCGACCACGCCTACGGGACTGGGTGAACGCCACCATCCCAGTACGGGCGTGACGACGAAATCGCTCACCGGGATGAAGAGGCGGGGCAGCACGCCGAAGAGCTGGACGCCGCGGGGGTCGAGCCCGGTCTCCTCCTCGGCCTCGCGCAGGGCGGCCCTCAGGGGGCCGTCCGTCTGCGGATCGCCGTCCTCGGGGTCGAGGGAGCCGCCCGGGAAGGAGGGCTGGCCGGCGTGCGAGCGCAGGCTCCCGGAGCGCTCCATGAGGAGCAGCTCGGGTCCTTGGGCGCCCTCTCCGAAGAGGATCAGTACGGCGGACTGGCGTCCGGCGCCGCTCTCCGGGGGCAGGAAGCGGCTGAGCTGGGTCGGCTTGACGGTCTGAGCGGCGCGGACGACGGGGGTCAGCCAGGCGGGGAGGCCTTCGGTGCTGAGGCGCACGTGGCCGTTGGGGCTGTCTGTGCGGCCGTGCTCATTGGGGGTGCCGGTGTGGCCGTGCTCATTGGGGCTGCCCGTGCGGCCGTGCCCCTGGAAGCCGTTCCCGTTCGTCATGTGCGCATCGCTCGTGTCGGTTGTCTCGCCTGTATCGCTCGCGTGCGTCATCGGCACCCCCGTCCAACTGTGGACAACGCCTGTGGCCCCTCGGTTGGTTCCTCGCTCATGCGGCGCCCAGTGGCGGCGCCGCCTTTCCCGGGTAGTCCGGCGGGGGCTTGAGGCGCTGGCCCGGCAGGCCGCCCATCTCGTACTTGAGGAGTTTCTTCGCCTTCTCCGGGTCGGTCTCGCCCTCCCCGTACGACGGGCAGAGGTCGGCGATGGGGCAGGCGCCGCAGGCGGGCTTGCGGGCGTGGCAGATGCGGCGGCCGTGGAAGATCACCCGGTGCGAGAGCATCGTCCACTCGCTCTTCGGGAAGAGGTCGGCGATGGCGGCCTCGACCTTCTCCGGGTCGGTCTCCTCGGTCCACTTCCACCGGCGGACGAGGCGCCCGAAGTGGGTGTCCACGGTGATTCCGGGGACTCCGAAGGCGTTGCCGAGCACCACGAACGCCGTTTTGCGGCCTACGCCGGGCAGCTTGACCAGGTCCTCTATGCGGCCGGGGACCTCGCCGCCGTGGTTGTCCCGGAGGGCCGCGGAGAGTCCCATGATCGACTTCGTCTTCGCCCGGAAGAACCCGGTCGGCCTGATCAGTTCCTCGACCTCTTCGGGGTTGGCCGCGGCCAGGTCCTCCGGGGTCGGGTACGCGGCGAAGAGGCGCGGTGTCGTCTGGTTCACCCTCAGGTCGGTGGTCTGCGCGGAGAGGACCGTGGCCACCAGGAGCTCGAAGGGGTTCTCGAAGTCCAGCTCGGGGTGCGCGTACGAGTACACCTCGGCGAGCTCGCGGTTGATGCGGCGGGCGCGGCGAACGAGGGCGGTACGGGACTCGGGCTTGGTTTGTTTTTTTGCGGGGTTGGCCTTCTTGGTGGGGGTGGGGTTCACCGCGGCGGTGGGCTTCTTCGTCGCCGTCGTCGCCGTCTTCTTCTTTGCCGCTGCCGTCGTCGTCTTCTTCGCTGCAGGCTTCCTCACCGGTGGCATCCTTGTCCCTTTTGTCTCATTCTCTGGTTCAGAGGAAGCCTGTTCGCCCACAGCGGAATCACGGCGTGCGGTCACCCTTCCAGCCCCCCTTGGCCTGTGCTCTCACCGGCTTTTTGGACACCCGGCCAGCCTAGAGCCCGGCACTGACATCCGCCCCTGACCCCATGGATCGGCCCCCAATTGGCCCCCTCCTGCATGGCATGCGACACCAGTACGGCATCCTTGTGACAGATCACACTGTTTGGACCGTCCGGCAAAATGGGGAGCACGGTCCCCTGATGCAGGTCGACAAGGAGAGAACTCGTGGACGACGTTCTGCGGCGCGCCCCGCTCTTCGCGGCGCTCGATGACGAGCAGGCCGCGGAGCTCCGCGCCTCCATGAGTGAGGTGACGCTCGCGCGCGGGGATGCTCTGTTCCATGAGGGCGACCCCGGAGACCGCCTTTATGTGGTCACCGAGGGCAAGGTGAAGCTCCACCGGACCTCACCCGACGGGCGCGAGAACATGCTCGCGGTGCTCGGTCCCGGCGAGCTCATCGGTGAGCTCTCGCTGTTCGACCCGGGTCCGCGTACGGCAACCGCCTCCGCCCTCACCGAGGTCAAGCTGCTCGGCCTGGGGCACGGCGACCTCCAGCCGTGGCTGAACGCGCGGCCCGAGGTGGCCGCCGCGCTGCTGCGTGCCGTCGCCCGGCGCCTGCGCAAGACCAACGACCAGATGTCCGACCTGGTCTTCTCCGACGTGCCCGGGCGTGTGGCCCGCGCGCTCCTCGACCTGTCGCGCCGCTTCGGTGTGCAGTCCGAGGAGGGCATCCACGTCGTGCACGACCTCACGCAGGAAGAGCTGGCCCAGCTGGTCGGCGCCTCCCGCGAGACGGTCAACAAGGCGCTCGCGGACTTCGCCGGGCGCGGGTGGCTGCGGCTTGAGGCTCGCGCGGTGATCTTGCTGGATGTGGAGCGGTTGGCCAAGCGCTCTCGCTGACGCCGGTGCGCTGACGCTGTGTCTTACGTGGATGGGGTTCCGCCTGTTTTGAGGCTGGGCCCCATCCGTGCTTGCTGTACAGGCTTTTCCCGCCCACCCGCACGATTGCCCGGCGGGGTGGCGCAAGCCCGGACTTGACCCTCACCCGGACGTTCCGCGGCCCTGAACCAGGCCGTCAGATCAGGCCGTGCTCCCGCAGGTAGTCCAGCTGGGCACGGACCGAGAGTTCCGCCGCCGGCCACAGGGAGCGGTCGACGTCCGCGTACACGTGGGAGACGACGTCCGCGGGGGCCACGTGGCCGTTCTCGACGGCCGTCTCCACCTGGGCCAGGCGGGTCGCGCGGTGCGCGAGGTAGTACTCGACGGCGCCCTGCGCGTCCTCCAGGACCGGTCCGTGGCCCGGCAGGACCGTGTGCACGCCGTCGTCGACCGTCAGGGACCTGAGGCGGCGCAGCGAGTCCAGATAGTCCCCCAGGCGGCCGTCAGGGTGCGCCACGACCGTCGTACCGCGGCCCAGGACCGTATCCCCCGTCAGGACGGACTGATCGGCCGGGAGATGGAAGCACAGGGAGTCCGCGGTGTGGCCCGGCGTCGGCACGACGCGCAGCTCCAGGCCGCCCGTCGTGATCACGTCACCCGCGGCGAGGCCCTCGTCGCCGAGGCGCAGCGCCGGGTCGAGGGCCCGGACGTTGCTGCCGGTCAGCTCGGCGAAGCGGGCGGCGCCTTCCGCGTGGTCGGGGTGGCCGTGGGTGAGGAGGGTCAGGGCCACACGCTGACCGGCCTTCTCGGCGGTGGCGATGACGTTCTGGAGGTGCGCGTCGTCCAGAGGGCCGGGGTCGATGACGACCGCGAGGCCGGAGTCCGGCTCCGCGACGATCCAGGTGTTGGTGCCGTCGAGGGTCATCGCGGACGCGTTGGGCGCGAGCACGTTGACCGCGCGGGCCGTTGCGCGACCGCTGAGCACTCCACCCCGGGGCTGTCCGGGAAGGGCGGCGGCTTCGGTCATGCGGGGTTACTCCCGTTCGGGTGGGGTGGAGTGACGGTGCGGGTCACGGTCCAGGTGGCAGCGGGTGGGCCCCGGGGTTCACTTGGGCTCGCCCGTAGGGATGTGTTTGGTGAACTCCTCGTGGCCTGGCCAGGTCAGGGTCAACTCGCCGTTCTCCAGGCGCGCTTGGGCCAGGACCGGGGTCAGGTCCCGCTCCGGGGCGGCGGCCAGGGCGTCCGCAGCGGACGCGTACGGGCTCAGCTGGCGCAGGGTCGCGATGGTCGGCGGCATCATCAGGAGCTCGCCGTTGTCGTACCCCTCCGTGGCCTTGCCCGGAGCGATCCACACCGTACGGTCCGCCTCCGTAGAGGCGTTGCGCGTGCGCTGCCCCTCCGGAAGCACCGCCACGAAGAAGAACGTGTCGTACCGCTTCGGCTCGAACTCCGGAGTGATCCACCGCGCCCAGGCGGCAAGCAGATCACTACGGAGGACAAGCCCCCGGCGGTCCAGGAACTCCGCGAAGGACACCTCGCGGGCCACCAGCGCCTCGCGGTCCGCCTCCCAGTCCTCACCCGTCGTGTCGCCGACGACCGTCGAGGGGCTCGGCCCGGCCAGCAGCACGCCCGCCTCCTCGTACGTCTCGCGGACGGCGGCGCACACGATCGCCTGGGCGCCCGGCTCGTCCACGCCGAGCCGCGCCGCCCACGACGCGAGGGAGGGGCCCGCCCACCTCACCAGGTGGTCGTCGTCGCGCGGGTCCACGCCGCCGCCCGGATACGCGTACGCGCCTCCGGCGAAAGCCATGGAGGCGCGTCTGCGCAACATGTGTACGGCGGGGCCCGCCGCGGAGTCCCTCAGGAGCATGACCGTGGCGGCCCGGCGCGGAGTCGCCGGCGTCAGTTCGCCGCTGCTCAGCGCCCGGATGCGATCGGGCCACTCCGGGGGATACCACTGCCCATTAGCCATGGGCGGAGGCTATCCCCTGGCGGGCTGATGTTCGAGAGGCAACTATCGGGTGCTCCAGGAGAGCAAAAACCACCCCCGCGCAGCCCTCACGCCTCGGTCAGTTCCGCCTGGATCTCGACCTCGACCGGCGCGTCCAGCGGCAGGACCGCCACGCCCACGGCGCTGCGGGCGTGCACGCCCTTGTCGCCGAGGACCTCGCCGAGCAGCTCGCTCGAGCCGTTGATCACTCCGGGCTGGCCCGTGAAATCGGGGGCCGAGGCGACGAAGCCGACGACCTTCACGACGCGCGCGACCCGGTCCAGGTCGCCGATGAGGGACTTCACCGCGGCGAGCGCGTTCAGGGCGCAGGTACGGGCCAGTTCCTTGGCCTCCTCCGGGGTCACCTCGGCGCCGACCTTGCCGGTCACCGGAAGCTTGCCCTCCACCATCGGGAGCTGCCCCGAGGTGTACACGTACACACCGGACTGGACGGCCGGCTGGTAGGTCGCCAGCGGCGGAACCACCTCCGGCAGGGTCAGTCCGAGCTCGGCAAGGCGAGCATCCACGACGCCGCTCATGCCTGCTTCTCCCGCTTCAGGTAGGCCACGAGCTGCTCAGGGTTGTTCGGCCCGGGCACGACCTGGACGAGCTCCCAGCCGTCCTCGCCCCAGGTGTCCAGAATCTGCTTCGTGGCATGGACGAGCAGCGGCACGGTTGCGTATTCCCACTTGGTCATACGGCCGACTGTAGCCGCTGTGAGGCGCTGCTCACGGTGGCCTCCTGCGTAGCCCGGACGGCGACTGGTTAGGCTCACAAGTGTGAGCAGGCTCCAGGTCGTCAGCGGCAAGGGTGGTACCGGCAAGACCACGGTGGCCGCCGCCCTAGCGCTCGCCCTCGCGACGAAGGGCAAGCGCACCCTTCTCGTGGAGGTCGAGGGCAGACAGGGCATCGCGCAGCTCTTCGAGACCGAAGCGTTGCCCTACGAGGAGCGGAAGATCGCCGTCGCTCCGGGGGGCGGGGAGGTGTACGCCCTCGCCATCGACCCCGAGCTCGCGCTCCTCGACTACCTCCAGATGTTCTACAAGCTGGGGGGCGCAGGACGCGCGCTCAAGAAGCTCGGCGCCATCGACTTCGCCACCACCGTCGCGCCGGGCCTGCGGGACGTCCTGCTGACGGGCAAGGCCTGCGAGGCCGTACGCCGCAAGGAGAAGAGCGGGCGTTTCACGTACGACTACGTGGTGATGGACGCCCCGCCGACCGGGCGCATCACGCGCTTCCTGAACGTGAACGACGAGGTGGCGGGGCTCGCCAAGATCGGGCCGATACACAACCAGGCACAGGCCGTGATGCGGGTCCTCAAGTCCCCTGAGACGGCGGTGCACTTGGTGACGCTGCTCGAGGAAATGCCGGTCCAGGAGACCGCCGACGGGATCGCCGAGCTGCAGGCGGCGAAGCTGGCCGTGGGGCGGGTCATCGTGAACATGGTGCGGCCCGCCCTGCTCGACGAGGCCTCGCTCGAGCTGGGCCTTGAGCAGACCCCGCGGGCGGCCATCGCCAAGTCCCTGTCGGCCGCGGGCCTCGGCGGCGCGCGGCGCGGCGGCAACGCGGAGCGGCTGGTCGACCCGCTCCTTGAGCAGGCCGCCGAGTACGCCGAGCGGTACGCCCTTGAGCGCGACCAGCGGGCCGTGCTCGGCGATCTCGGCCTGCCCTCGCACGAACTCCCGCTGCTCGCAGGGGGGATGGACCTGGCGGGGCTCTACGACCTCGCGACGGAACTGCGGAAGCAAGGGATCGCATGACGACGTCCGACCCGGCACGCACCCCTGACCCGGCGCGCACCGACCCGGTACGCCCCCTCGACCCGGCCCGCAGCCTCGACGTGGACAGGCTGCTCGACGACCCGAAGACCCGCATCGTCGTGTGCTGCGGCTCCGGAGGCGTCGGCAAGACGACCACGGCGGCCGCGCTCGGCCTGCGTGCCGCGGAACGGGGCCGCAAGGTCGTCGTCCTCACCATCGACCCGGCGCGCAGGCTCGCGCAGTCCATGGGGATCGACTCGCTCGACAATGTGCCGCGGCGGGTCAAGTCCATCGAGAGCTCCTCCGGCGCGGGCGAGTTGCACGCGATGATGCTCGACATGAAGCGCACCTTCGACGAGATCGTCGAGGCGCACGCGGACAAGGAGCGGGCGAGCGCGATCCTCAACAACCCCTTCTACCAGTCGCTTTCGGCGGGCTTCGCGGGCACGCAGGAGTACATGGCGATGGAGAAGCTGGGGCAGCTGCGCTCCCGCGACGAGTGGGATCTGATCGTCGTCGACACCCCGCCCTCGCGCTCGGCCCTCGACTTCCTTGACGCTCCGAAGCGCCTCGGTTCGTTCCTGGACGGGAAGCTGATCCGGCTGCTCATGGCTCCCGCGAAGGTGGGCGGCCGGGCCGGGATGAAGTTCCTGAACGTGGGCATGTCGATGATGACGGGGGCCCTGGGCAAGCTGCTCGGCGGTCAACTGCTGCGTGACGTGCAGACGTTCGTGGCCGCGATGGACACCATGTTCGGCGGTTTCCGCACCCGCGCGGACGCCACGTACCGGCTGCTGCAGGCGCCCGGCACGGCGTTCCTCGTGGTGGCGTCGCCGGAGCGGGACGCTCTGCGGGAGGCGGCGTACTTCGTGGAGCGGCTGGCCGCCGACGACATGCCGCTCGCCGGTCTCGTGCTGAACCGGGTGCACAGCAGCGGCGCCGCCCGGCTTACGGCCGAGCGGGCACTTGCTGCCGCGGAAAATCTTGATGAGAGCCGCATTGTGGATCAGGGGGACGGGAAGGTTGGAGGGCGTACCTCCTACGAGGCTCTCGCCGACTCCCCCGAGACTCCCGAGACCTCCGAGACTCCCAAGACATCCGAAAGCCCTGAGAATCCCGCACCTTCTGAACTTCATGAGCGGTCGCTGCTTGATGAGCCGTCGGCCGAGCCGCTGCCGGCCCCGCGGTCGGCCACAGAGCCGTCCGTCGAGCAGCTGACCGCCGGTCTGCTGCGGCTGCACGCCGAACGTATGCAGTTGCTCGCGCGCGAACAGCGCACACGCGACCGTTTCACCGCGCTCCACCCCGAGGTGGCCGTGGCCGAAGTGACCGCTCTGCCGGGCGATGTGCATGACCTGGCAGGCCTTCGGGCCATCGGGGACCGGCTCGCGGCCGGTGCTGATGGTGATCCGGCCGGAGCTGCCTGAGCAGCGGGTCTATCCCACTGCCGCGGTGGTTCGTCCCACCCGCCGCGGCGGTCTATCCCACCGCCGCGTAGCTCTCGTACGTCTCGTCGTCCTCCAAGTCCACGGGCAGCAGGCCCGCGCCACGCTCGTACTCGGAGCGCGCCGTCTCAAGCAGCCGGCGCCATGAGGTGACGGTGGGACGCCTGCGCAGCAGTGCGCGGCGTTCCCGCTCCGTCATGCCACCCCACACGCCGAACTCGACGCGGTTGTCCAGCGCGTCGGCCAGGCACTCGGTCCGCACCGGGCAGCCGGTGCACACCGCCTTGGCCCTGTTCTGCGCTGCTCCTTGAACGAACAGTTCATCTGGATCGGTAGTGCGGCAGGCCGCCTGCGCACTCCAGTCGGTTACCCAGCCCATACCGGCGCCGTCCTCTCCCGAATCGAGGCTCCCCCACGGCGGCAGCGGCATATTCACCGCCGCCAGTTGAGGACGTTACGGAAGGTGGCGACAGCGCAACACCCCCTTCGGGCCCAATCTTGAATGGCCCGAACGGACTATGCGTAAGCGGCAGATCACCCGACGGAGTGAGCTGGCGACATGCGTGAGGAACCCGGCATAAGCGGGCATTTCAGTTGAGTCACAACGGGCACCGGATGGCGCATGAGGCGAATTCGGACACTCCCTCAAGCTCTCCAGGAGCCGGAGGTGCCCCCTCGTCAGATTCGGGGATGACGGCAGGGTTGTTGCTGAACCGCACTGCTGTGACAGTTGAGAGCAGCTTAGGCCAAGGCATTGAGGCCTGTCCGGCGAATCAGAACGTGGGCACGACAGCGGGCGACCGCTGCTCTCCGATGTCACGATCCGGCACTCGAACATCCCGAGGAACACCCGCTCCCTCGGAACGTCCTTGACTACGGATTAGGCTGCCCTCATGGGAAAGAAGCGCTCCGGCGGTGGTCTGTCACCAACTCAGCAGGCCGCGAAGTTCCTAGGTGTCAGCGTCCTCGCGGGAGCGGTGCTGGCCGGGATCGCCCTGCCCGCGGCCGGTGCGCTCGGCCTCGCGGCCAAGGGTTCGGTCGAGGGGTTCGACGAGATCCCCGCCAACTTGAAGCAGCCGCCGCTGAGTCAGCGCACCACGATCCTCGACGCCAAGGGCGGAGCGATCGCGACGGTCTACTCACGTGACCGCACCGTGGTGCCGCTCAAGGAGATCTCGCCGTACATGCAGAAGGCGATCGTCGCGATCGAGGACGCCCGCTTCTACGAACACGGCGCGGTCGACGCGAAGGGCATCCTGCGCGCGCTGAACCAGAACGCGCAGAGCGGCGGCGTCTCCCAGGGCGCGTCCACGCTCACCCAGCAGTACGTGAAGAACGTCTTCGTGGAGGAGGCCGGTGACGACCCGACGAAGGTCGCCGAGGCCACCCAGCAGACGCTCGGGCGCAAGATCCGCGAGTTGAAGTACGCGATCCAGGTCGAGGACAAGCTCGGCAAGAAGCGCATCCTCAGCAACTACCTGAACATCACCTACTTCGGGCAGCAGGCGTACGGCGTCGAGGCCGCGTCCCAGCGGTACTTCTCCAAGCCGGCCAAGGACCTGAAGATCCAGGAAGCCGCGCTGCTCGCCGGCATCGTGCAGTCCCCCAGCCGGTACGACCCGGTCAACGACACGCAGGAAGCCACCAAGCGCCGCAACGTCGTCATCCAGCGGATGGCGGAGACGCACGACATCACGCAGGCGGAGGCCGAGGCGGCGAAGAAGAAGCCGCTCGGCCTGAAGGTGAGCAAGCCGAAGAACGGCTGCATCACGGCGGTCAGCGGCGCCGGGTTCTTCTGTGACTACGTACGCGAGGTCTTCCTCTCCGATCCGGTCTTCGGCAAGACGAAGGAGGACCGGGCCAAGGTCTGGAACCAGGGCGGGCTGCAGATCAAGACGACGCTCGACCCGCAGGCGCAGCAGTCGGTGCAGGCCTCGATAAAGGATCACGTCAATCAGACGGACGACGTGGCGACGGCGGCCACCATCGTCGAGCCGGGCACCGGCAAGATCCTGGGCATGGGCCAGTCGCGCCCCTACGGCATCAACCTCAAGGCCAACGAGACCTCGATGAATCTGTCCGTGGACCAGGACATGCGGGGCGGCGCGGGCTACCAGCCGGGTTCGACTTTCAAACCCATCGTCGCGGCGGCCGCCCTGGAGGGTGGCATGCCTCCTACGAAGAGCTACGGCTCGCCGTACGAGATGCCTTATCCGGAGCGTGTCGCGGCCTGCGACGGCAAGGAGTGGGTGAACTCCGGCGGCGCGAAGCTCACCAATGAGAACGAGTCCGAGGTCGGCCCCTACGCCATGAAGGAAGCGACCGCGAAGTCGGTCAACACCTACTACGTGGAGATGATCGGCGACATCGGGATCTGCCCGGTGACGAAGATGGCCAAGAAGATGGGCGTCGAGCGGGCCGACGGCAAGAAGATGGACCAGGCGCCGTCGATCGCACTCGGCACCCAGGAGATGTCACCACTGACGATGGCGAGCGCGTACGCGACGTTCGCCGCGCGCGGCGAGTACTGCACGCCCATCGCCATCGAGTCGATCTCCGCTCCGGGCGGCAAGTCGCTGCCGGTGCCGAAGTCGTCGTGCTCGCGCGCCATGTCGACGAAGACGGCCGACACGATCAACACCCTCCTGAAGGGCGTCGTCGAGGACGGAACCGGCCAGCAGGCCGGCCTCGGCTCCCGCCCCAGCGCGGGCAAGACCGGTACGACCGACTTCCGTTACGCCGCCTGGTTCGTCGGCTACACGCCGAACATGTCGGGCGCGGTCTGGGTCGGCGACCCGCAGCACAAGCGGCAGATGGTCGACATCACCATCGGCGGTGTCCCGTACGGCAAGGTCTTCGGTGGCGAGGTGCCTGGCCCGATCTGGCGCGACGCGATGAGCGGCGCCCTCGCGGGCAAGCCCGCACCGGGCTTCAACACCGTCCACATCCCGGACGGCGACAGAGACAAGGACAAGGACAAGCCCCACGACGACAACAAGCCGGGCGGCGGCGGTGGCAACGACGGCGGCGGCAACGGTGACGGCGGTGGCGGCGATCCCTGGCCGGACATCTCCCTCCCGCCGGACGTCATCGGCGGCGGTGGGAACGGCGGGAACGGCAATGGGGGCGGGATCGGCGGCTGGGGCCGGTAGGTCTTCCCTTTAGTGCGTGAATGAGGGCGCCTTAGTACGTGGATGAGGGCGCCCCCTGACTTCAGGGGGCGCCCTCATCCACGTACGCGCGTGGCTGTTCGCTCAGCAGTCTCCACCGAACCGTCTGTGCTCAGCCCGCGAGCAGTTTCTTGACCGCGGCGGCGACACGGCCGCCCTCGGCCAGGCCCGCGACCTTCGGGTTCACGATCTTCATGACCTGGCCCATGGCGCGCGGCCCCTCGGCGCCGGCGGCCTTCGCCTCCTCGACGGCCTGGGAGACGATCGCGTCGAGCTCGTCGTCCGAGAGCTGCTTGGGCAGGTACTCGGCGAGGATCTCACCCTCCGCCTTCTCCTTCGCGGCCTGCTCGGCGCGGCCGCCGTCGGCGAAGGCCTCGGCGGCCTCACGGCGCTTCTTCGCCTCCCGGGCGATCACCTTCTGCACCTCGTCGTCGGAGAGCTCGCGGGCCGTCTTGCCCGAGACCTCCTCCTTCGTGATCGCCGTCAGGGTCAGCCGGAGCGTCGAGGAGCGCAGCTCGTCACGCCCCCTGATCGCGGCGGTGAGGTCTTCCTGGAGCTTCGACTTGAGCTTGGTCATGCGGTGATTGTCGCAGGTGTGTACGGCCCGACGCCCGCTGATTTACCGGGGCTTCGGGTCTGACACGATGGAAGTATGCGCGCGCGATACGCAGTACCCCTGGGCATCACGGCGACGGCCGCGGCCGGTCTCGCCTACTCGGTGGGCTTCGAGGCCCGTTCCTTCCGGCTGCGGCGGGTGACCGTCCCCGTACTGCCGACGGGGATGCGCCCCTTGCGGGTCCTCCAGGTCTCGGACATCCACATGGTGTCCGGGCAGCGCAAGAAGCAGCGCTGGCTGCGCTCGCTGGCGGGGCTCCGCCCCGACTTCGTGATCAACACGGGCGACAACCTCTCCGACCCCGACGGCGTCCCGGAGACACTGGACGCGCTCGGCCCGCTGATGCGGTTCCCCGGGGCGTACGTCTTCGGCTCGAACGACTACTACGGCCCGAAGCCGCGCAACCCCGGCCGCTACCTCATCGAGAAGGCGCAGGGCAAGCACGGCCTGAACGGCAACGCACCCGCCGTCGGCGTGATCCACAACCCGTGGGAAGACCTGCGCGACGGCTTCGACGCGGCGGGCTGGGTGAACCTGACGAACACGCGGGGCGCGCTGAAGATCGAGGGCTACGAGATCGGTCTCACCGGCCTGGACGACCCGCACATCAAGCGCGACCGGTACACGCGCGTGGCGGGCGGTCCGGACGCCGGGGCCGACTTCTCGATGGGCATCGTGCACGCCCCGTACCTGCGCACCCTGGACTCCTTCACTGCGGACGGCTATCCGCTGATCCTGGCGGGCCACACCCACGGCGGCCAGCTCTGCATCCCCTTCTACGGGGCGCTGGTCACCAACTGCGACCTGGACACGGACCGCGTGAAGGGCCTGTCGACGCACGAGGCGGAGGGCCGCAGGTCGTACCTCCACGTCTCCGCAGGCTGCGGCGCCAACCGCTACACCCCGATGCGCTTCGCCTGCCCACCGGAGGCAACACTCATGACCCTGACGCCGAGGCCCTGAGAGCTCTGCGGGGCCGGGCCCGGAAAACCGGATTTCGTCTCCGGCCGCCGGTCCGCTAAAGTAATCGATGTCGCCACGGCCTGCAGCAATGCGGGACGCGGAGCAACGACATCGGGGTGTAGCGCAGCTTGGCAGCGCGCTTCGTTCGGGACGAAGAGGTCGTGGGTTCAAATCCCGCCACCCCGACAGCTGAAACAGCAGGTCAGGCCCGGTTTCCAGAAATGGGAACCGGGCCTGACTCGTTCTCTGGTGACGTTTGGGGAGTCAGCGGGGAGTGGATCGTGGAGATCTCTCCCGGGGACGTCGACCACCGATGACTGCGGATGAACTCCGCAGTGGCAGCGATCGGCTGACCGCCGCCCTTCCAGGCCCGGTTGCCGTTCATCGGGAAGCTGACCGCGTTGCCCTTCAGATGCCCCTGATTGCACTGTCGGGGCTTCAGCTGCCTGATCTCGATCGCTCTCGCAGGTGAACGAATCCTGGTTCGGGCGTGTTCACGTGCCGTTCTGCCTTTGATTTGCGGTGCGGGCCACCGTTTGTGGGTCTCCAGGCGGCCCGTCACGTTCGCAGATCAGTGGAGGAGAAGGTATAGGGGCAGGTTGGTCGGGCTGCGTGGACCCCGTCGGCGCGTGCTGTATCCGTTGATGGCCGGGGCCCTCGTGGTCGGGGGCCGATCGGTGCTCCCCGGGGGCGGCAACGACACAATCTGCCTCGGCGACGGGAACGACCGGGGCACCGCATCCGGCGACAGCAAGCTGTTCGCCGGGCCCGGCGATGACACCATCTTGTGGAGCCGCGGCGCGGTCGTGGCCTTCGGCGAGGCAGGGAACGATGTCTTCCGGCCCGGGTGGTACGGCATTCGCGGCTCCGGGCTGACTCTCGACGGCGGTGACGGCAACGACACGATGACAGGTACTCACAAGGGCGACACCCTCAACGGCGGAGCGGGCGACGACATCCTCTGCGGTGGGACCGCCTACTCCGACGGCTGTGTGGAAACCATCCGGGACGGCGCCGACGAACTGTACGGCGGTAACGACAACGACACCCTCGACGGCGGTGCAGTGATCCCCGCCGGCACCACACCAGGCGATCTGGCCAGCGGCGATGACGGACACGACATCTGCCGCAACGTCGACCGGTCAAACGGCTGCGAAGCCTGACCCGACCCAGACCACAACCCGACTGATCACACCAAACGTCACACCTGCCCGGGTCGGTGAACCGACCCGGGCGCATCCGGGGCCACTGGGTGCGGACACCATCAGTACGGCACCGTGTCGCAGAAAGTCTCCGCCCAGGCCGAGGCGCCGTGCTTGTTCGCCGCGCGTACCGTCATGCAGATCTCGTCGCCGGAGTACGGGCCCTTGATCGTGTAGCTGGTGCTGCCGGTGGAGTACGTGGTGTCGACGTTTTTCTCGGTGAAGTTGCTGCCCTTGTTGGTGTAGTGGACGTCGTATCTGGTCGCTCGGGGGATCGCCGACCAGCTCACCTTGATCGGCATGTCGCACGCGCCGACACAGGAGTTGGTGTACACGGCCCTGTAACTCGTCAGGGCGGGGGGCGGTGAACCGGTGGACGAGTCGTCGGAGCCGGAGTCGGAGTCGGAGTCGGAGTCGGACGAATCTCCGCCGTCCGAGCCCGAGGAGCCGGATGAATCCGCGGGGTCGGATCCGTTGCCCGTGCCCGTCGTGTCTGAGTCGCTGTCGTCGGCCGGTGAACTGCTGGTGCTCTCCTGGGCGTTCGGGGAGTCCTTTTCGTTCTCTTTCTTCTTGCCGTCCTTGTCCTTTTTCTTTTCTTCCTTGGACGGTGAACTGCTGGGGGCAGTGGGTGAGTTGTCGCCGCCCGGCGTGGCGCTTGCGCTGTTGCCCGGGGGGCGGGCGTTTGTTCCGTCGCCGTTGCCGCCCCCGAACGGCTGGATCAGGGCCACCGTGCCGCCGCCGACCGTGATGACGGCGACGATGGGCAGCGCGATGATCGTGCGGCGGCGGCGTCCTTGCTTCTTGGTGTCGTTGGCCGACTGGGCTGCCGGGGCTACCGGGGTGTCCGGGACCTCTTCGGGAGGGGTGTCCTTTGGGCGCAGGCCGACCGTTGCTCGGTCCACCGGCTCCTCCCGTAGCGGCGCCGCCTCGGCGTCGAGCAGGCGGGCGGACTGTTGTGCGATGTGGGTGACGACGCCGGCAGGCAGCCAGGCGCCGCCCGCGGCGTGAGGGCGAGGGCGCTCTGGGGCCTCCAACAGGGCGTCGATTTCCGGTCGTTGGGCGATGTCCTTCGTCAGGCAGCGGGCGATCAGTTCCCGCAGCGAGGCGTCCTTGACGCGGGTCAGATCGGGTTCGCCCTCCACGATCTGGAACATCACCGCGTGCTGGTTGCTCGCCCCCTGCCCGAACGGCAGCTGCCCAGTCGCCGCATACGTCAGCACGCAGCCGAGGGTGAACACGTCGCTCTTTGCCCCGGCGCGCTGTCCGCGCACCTGCTCGGGTGACATGAAGCCGGGAGAGCCGATGGCCATTCCCGTACTGGTCAGCAGGGACTCGACGGATGTTTCGAGCGCCCGCGCGATCCCGAAGTCGATGACCTTCGTGCCGTCCACGGTGAGCATCACGTTGGACGGCTTCAGGTCGCGGTGCACGATCCCGGCTCCGTGGATGTCCTTGAGCGCCTTCAGCAACCCGTCGGCGAGGGTGTGCAGGGATGTGGGCGGCAACGGGCCGTGGCGTCGCACCACTTGTTCGAGGGAGAGGCCGGGAACGTAACCCGTCGCGACCCACGGCGGCTCGTCGGCCGGGCCCGCGTCCAGCACCGGCGCCGTGTACTGCTCCCCGACCTTCCGCGCCGCCTCGATCTCGCGTCGGAACCGCGCCCTGAAGTGCTCGTCGGACACGTGCTCTTCGTGCACCACCTTCACGGCCACGGTCCGTCCGCTGTCCGACCGCGCGAGGAACACCCTCCCCATGCCGCCGGCACCGAGCCGCCCGAGCAGCAGATACGGCCCGATGCGCGCGGGATCGCTCACCGCGAGCGGCTTGATGCCCCCGTCGACGTGGTCGTCCCGATCGTCGGCCTCATCCCGCTCGTCCCCGTTCGTACCGCTCATGATGGCGTGCTTCCCCCGGCTCTGCTCTTCGCGCCTGGTCAACGGCGTAACTCGGTTGAGAATAGACGTTGTTGATGTGGCTGGTGATTCAAACCGGGGGGTGGTCGGCTGCGATGGCCAGGACGGCTTCGTCGCTTCGTAGACCGGTCGGGGCGAGTGACCTCTACCTTTGCCTTCGGAGCTTCGGAGCTTCGGAGCTTCGGAGCTTCGGAGCTTCGGAGCTTCGGAGCTTCGGAGCTTCGGAGCGAGCGACTCGTACGACGACCTCCGATGAGTTTCCGCATGAACCAGAGTCAATAGACCCGTAACCGCAAAGCGGGGATGCGACCCAGCGCCCCCGACAGCCACCCCAGGAGATCTTGAGATGCGTACGTTGATCAGCACTGCTTTCGTCTCGCTCGACGGTGTCGTGGAGGCCCCGGGCGGCGAGCCCGGCTACCGGAACTCCGGCTGGACCTTCAAGGACATCGAGTTCGTCCCGGAGGCCTACGAGATCAAGGGCCGGGAGCAGAAGGACGCCGCGGCGATGCTGTTCGGGCGGGTCAGCTACGAGGCGTTCAGCCCGGTCTGGCCGGGCATGGAGGAGTTCGCGGACTACAAGCCGCTGCCGAAGTACGTCGTCTCCAGCACCCTCTCCGAGGACGCCCTGGTCGACGTCTGGGGCGAGACCACGATCCTGCGCTCCCTCGACGACGTCGCCGCGCTGAAGGAGACCGATGGCGGCCCGATCATCATGCACGGCAGTGCCACCCTGAACCGGAATCTGTCCGACGCCGGTCTGATCGACCGCTACCACCTGCTCGTCTTCCCGCTGCTGCTCGGTGCGGGCAAGCGGCTGTTCAGCAGCACGGACAAGGACACCCAGAAGCTGAAGCTCGTCGAGCACGAGGCGTACTCCAACGGCATGCAGCTGAACGTCTTCGACGTCATCCGCTGACGCGCACCTCGGGAGTACGCTGGCAGAAATCCACGATCCACCGGCCCCTGACCCCGGCCGTTCCCACCAGAACCGAGGTCAGAGGAGACGGGCATGCCCGCCAGTGGCAGCACCAGCACAAGTGCCAACACCGGCACCAACGCCAGTGCCGGCAACGACACTTGCTCCAACCCCACCACCCCCGCCTACGACGGATCCGCTCCCTTCCCCGTCGACGGCGGACCGGCACCCGCCCGCAGCGGCAGTGAGCGGGTGTACATCGGCGTGACCGCGGCGATCGTCGTCGGGCCCCTGCTCGCTCTGGGGCTCGCCGGGTGGCTGCTGTGGGGGCGGCTCATTCACCCCGTCGATGTGCTGCTCGCCCTCGCCCTCTACACCGTCACCGGTCTGGGCGTCACCGTCGGCTTCCACCGCGGACTCACCCACGGCGGCTACACGGCCGTCCGCCCGGTGCGGATCGCGCTCGCGGTGGCGGGCTCGATGAGCTTCCAGGGGGATGTCATCGGGTGGGTCGCGACGCACCGCCGCCACCACGCCTTCACCGACCGGCCCGGCGACCCCCACTCGCCCTACCGCTACGGCACCCGTCTGCGCGGACAGCTCCGAGGGCTCGTACACGCCCATGTCGGCTGGCTGTTCCGCAACGATCAGACGCCGGCCGAGCGGTACGCGCCCGATCTGCTCGCCGACCGCGATCTGCGCGCCGTGTCCCGTGCGTTCCCGGCCCTCTGCGTCCTCACCCTCGCCCTGCCGTTCGGGCTCGGCTGGGCGATCGGCGGCACCTGGGTGCACGGCCTGACCGCCCTGCTGTGGGCGGGACTTGTCCGTATCGCCCTGCTCCACCACGTGACCTGGAGCGTCAACTCCCTCTGTCACCTGGTCGGCGAGCGCCCGTTCCGCACCAGGCGCCACGACCGCGCCACCAACCTGTGGCCGCTGGCCCTGCTCTCCTTCGGGGAGAGCTGGCACAACCTCCACCACGCCGATCCCCCCTGCGCCCGCCACGGCGTCGACCGCGGCCAGCTCGATCCCTCAGCCGCCGTCATCCGCCTTTTCGAACGCCTCGGCTGGGTCCATGACGTGCGCTGGCCCGCCGCCGACCGCATCGCCGCCCGACGCGCTGCCTGAATACACCGCCACCGGTCTTGGCTCGCGCGGAAGCGGCAACCGACTGTTCTCCGCGAGACGCTCCGCCGCGTACTCCGCGGCACTAAGCTCGACCTGCGGTCGCCCGTGCCCCCGGCCCTCTCCGTGCAGTCGATCCCGCGCAACAGAGGCACTGCGCAGCGCAAAGCGACACCTTGATCGAGGAGATGGGGCAGATGTGCCCTCATCCCGGCTCCCCTGACCTTCCAGAACTGTTCGACGACTGCCGTGTGGTCCGCGCCGGCGGCGAGCTGGACCTGGCGACCGTGGCACCCCTGGCTCCGCTGTGCGAAGCATGGTCCGACTGCCGCGCCCGGCGCGGCTGGACCCGGGTCGTCCACAGCGGTCCCGGAGTCGGTCTGGTCTTCCGCGCCGGTGGCCTCCACGACCGCTTCCCCGCCCACGCGAACACCCAGGACGCCTGGCACGGGACCCGCTCCGTGTCCCGTACGGAAGGGTCCCTGGCGCGGCGGAACGGAGGCCGGTGATCAGCGACGGCCTGGTCGAGGTCCTGCGCTCGCTGCGTACGGGAAGCGGCGTCGATCCGGCGGAGACGAGCACGCGGGTGCTCGGCGTGGGCGGGGTCACCGTGTCCCTGCTCGCGGGGGACGAACGGATGTCGGCCCTGCCCGCCGGTGACGACCGGATGTCCGAACCCCTGTGGTCCTTTCCCGAGTTGAGCGCGCGCTACGAAGAGCTGCAGTTCACCTTGGGCGAGGGGCCGGGTCCCGACGCGGTCCGCTCCGGGGTCCCGGTCCTTGAACCGGACCTGCAACGGGTACGTCCCGACCGCTGGCCCGCGCTGCTGCCGGCCGCACTGGACCTGGGTGTGCACGGGGTGTGCTGTTTCCCCTTGGCCCTGGGAGCCGTCCGCCTCGGTGTGCTGACCCTGCTGTGCGATGCGACGCGACGGCTGAGCGCGCGGCAGTGCGCGGACGCCAACACCCTGGCCACCGTCCTGACCAGCATGGCGCTGAACGGTGGCCGCCCCGCCGCCCCCGGCCGCACCGACAACGTGAACGGCGAAGGCGCGATGACGCTTCAGGGGGCGCCGGAGCGGCTGTACCGGGCGGTGGTGCACCAGGCGACCGGCATGATCAGCGGCCAGCTCGGCGTGCCCGTGAAGGAGGCCCTGGTACGCCTGCGTGCCTTCGCCTACCGCAGTGAACAACCCGTCAGCGACGTGGCCACCGACGTGGTGGCCAGACGGCTGCGTTTCGATGACGATATGGGCGGGCCGAGTTCGCCCGACGGTGGAGAGGGATGATCGGCATGGCCCGGGAACAACGCCTCGCGGAGGTCTTCGTCGAGATCGCCGACTCGCTCACGGACGATTTCGACGTCCTGGATCTGCTGCAGCGGCTGTCCACACGCTGTGTGGAACTGCTCGATGTCTCGGCGGGCGGCATCCTGCTCGCCGACGCGTACGGCGAGCTACAGGTCATCGCCGCCTCGGACGAGCACACGCGTCTCCTCGAACTGTTCGCCTGCCAGCAGGACCAGGGCCCCTGCGTGGAGTGCTGCCGCACCGGCACGGCCCGCACGAACATCGCCCTGGACGGCCCCGAAGCCGCCGCGAGCTGGCCGCACTTCACGCAGCGGGCGCGCGAGACCGGATACCTCACCACCCACGCGATCCCCCTGCGCCTGCGCGACCGCGTGGTGGGTGCGCTCAACCTCTTCCAGACCACCCCGCACGCCCTGGGCGACGACGACATCGCCCTCGCCCAGGCGCTCGCCGACGTGGCCACCATCACGATCCTCCAGCAACGCAGCCTGGAGCAGTCCCACGTCGAGAACGGCCAGCTGCAGACCGCCCTCACCAGCAGGATCATGGTGGAACAGGCCAAGGGCCTGCTCGCCGAGCGTTGGAACACCACGGTCGACGACGCGTTCGACGCCTTCCGCAGGTACGCCCGCGCCCATCACGAACGGCTTTCGGACCTCGCCCGGCAGATCGTCGACGGCGACTTCGACACCGCCATCATTCCGGCGCCGGCGGCCGCGCCCGCCACTGAAGAAGCATGACGGGACGGCACCTCCGGCGGGACCGGTCGCGGAGTACCCTGGGCTTACCGAGGGCATTTCGTATATCGGCCGCCGCGCCGCTGTCGTTTTCGGTGAATCATGACCCCGGGCCGCTTTCGCGAGGCCGGCCCGGAGACGGGTCCGCGCCATGACCGCGACGACCGAACGCACCGTGCCGGTAGTGAAGACCACCATCCCCGCGCCCACCATCCCCGCGCCTTCCACCGGCGCCCGGATCGCGCTGAAGCACGCGGATGTTCCCGCGGGGCTCCTGGACGGCGCCTGGTGGCCCCGTTCCCGCGACCTGACGCGTGAACTCCCCGCACTGGCCGCCGTACTGGACGACCGCTTGGGCCGGATCACCCGCGTCGCGGTCAACCCCCGCAACTGGCCGACCATCCCGCGCCAGGTCCAGGTGACCGGGCATCTGGTCAAGATCGGCTGGTTCACGCCCGAGCTGGATCCGCACAAGATCCTGCTGCTCTCGTACACCGTCGGCCGCTGGGACCTCCTGGTGATCCCGCCGGAGACCGGCCCCGGCGATGCGGCCCGGCTGATGGCCGCGGCGACCCGTCCGGAGAGCGCGCTGCTGACGGCGAGCGACCTGATGGCGGCCGAGCAAGCCACAGAAGAGTCCGAGGAATCGTGGGAGGACGACGGCGGGTCCTCCGGCGTCGTGACGGCCGTGCTGAACGGCCGCGCTCCCGGAGGAAGGTGAGTGTCATGGAGACCGCCATCGTCATCGCGGCCATCTGCGTGATGATCGTCCTCGGGGTGCTCTTGATCCATCGGATGAGGCCGCACTGAGAGGCCGCGCTGACTCGACGTGATGGATCCTTGACGCCCCGTTCCGCTCGCCGTTCCGTGGTGTCACCATGCGGAGTCCAGGGGTGTCGAGGGGTGTCCTCGGTGGGGGCGGGCGGGAGGCGCAGATGGCTGAGGTTTTCTTGCGGCGGCTGACACGGTGGCAGGCTGAGCAGCAGCGGGAAGCGGTGGCCGATGTCTACGTAGAGGCCTACCGGGGCGTGGCCGGTGCCGAGTACGCGGACCGGCAGGGGTTTCTGCAGCGCTTCGAGAACACCGTGCAGCGGCCCGACTTCGACATGGTCGTGGCCGACGCCTCGGGCCTCGTCGGCTGTCTCTACGGGTATCGCGCCGCGCGCACCGGTGACTGGTGGGAGGGGTTCCGCGGCATCCTGCCCACGGAGGTCGAGGAACGTACCGCATCGGGGCGGGTCTTCATCCTGACCGAGCTCATGGTGGTGCCCTCCTTCCGGCGGCAGGGCGTCTCGGAGCGGCTGCGCACACTGCTCCTCGTCCGGCACACCACCGATCTGGTCGTCGCGGTGATCAAACGGGACGACGATCTGGGGCGGGAGGTCCTGCGGTCATGGGGGTGGACGAAACTCGGGGAGTTCGACTCGGGCGACCCGAGCGGCTCGGGCTCGGCAGGATCGGCACGCCGGGCAGGGACGGGAGCGCCGGCACCGGGTGAACTCGCGTGGGAAGGGTGGATGCGACCGTCGTAGCCGATGTCATGAGTGCGGCCGCCTCTGCGGCGGTCGCCTCCGGCGGCACCACGAGCAGGTCCCAGCGGCCGCGGCCCTGCGCGAGCAGGCAGACCGTGTGCGGGTCGTGCCGGCCCGGGGACCGCCTCAGACGTACGACGTGGTTGGCGACCAGCATGCGGCCCGGCAGCGCCGTCCACATCGCGCCGTCCACCGTGACGCTGTCGATCCTGCCCCAGGCGGCCGGCAACGCCGCGATGAGGAGCGGCAGTTCGGCGATCAGCTCGCCGGAGCGGGGCCACCAGGCGCCGTCGATGCGGCGCGGCAGGGGGCTGTGTGGGGCGAGGCCAAGACGGGCGGGGCCGGGTTTTGCGGAGACGGGTGTTGCGGAGACGGGCGTGCGCATGGCTGGCTCCTGTTACCGCGGTGGGTGGAGCCAGGGTCTGGGGCTGCCCATGGGGATTGGCTCGGTTCGTCCAGGCTAGTCCTCGGTGGGCGGTTCGGCGTCGGCCGGGAGGATGAGTACCGCCGGGCCGGCTCGGGCCCGGTCAGGCGGCCGCCGGCCTGCTTGCCTTCAAGGAGTACATGAGGGGGATGCGGGGCCTGGACACCGGGAACCGGTAGGCCCCGTCCCGGAGTTCGAGTGCTCCGAAGCGCTCGAAGAGGGTGCTGTCGTGCTCATGGAGGAAGTCGACGCGCAGGCCCGCCGATGCCAGGGCCGTGATGACCTCGCCCACGGGGTGCTGCCACTCCACGCTGCGGTTGTGGACCGTGGGGGTCGTCGTGTCCGCGTAGCCGCCCGGGGTCTCGTCGATCCAGGCGTCGCGGGCGAAGTAGTCGTACGCGATCCGTGAGCCCGTCTCGTCGTCGAGGATGTCCGCGAGCGGGTGGAACTCGGCGAGGTAGAGGAAGCCGCCGGGCGCGACGAGCGCGGCCGCGGTCTCGGCCCAGCGCCGGATGTCGGGGAGCCAGCACAGGGCGCCCACTCCGGTGTAGACGATGTCGTACGAGGTGTCGGGCACCGCGTCCGCGGCGTCGTACACGTCGGCCGCGACGAAGGATGCCTGGTCGGCGGTGAGGCCGAGCTCGGCGGCCAGGTCGCGGGCCGCGTCGACGGCGGGCTCGGAGAAGTCGAGCCCGACCACGCGGGAGGCACCGTGCCGGGCCCAGGACAGCGTGTCGAGGCCGATGTGGCACTGGAGGTGGAGCAGCGAGCGCCCGGTGACGTCGCCGACCTCCGTGAGCTCGAAGTCGCGCAGCGGGTCCTTGCCGGAGCGGAAGGCTTCGAGGTCGTAGTAGTCGCTGGCGAGATGGAGCGGGACGCGTTCGTCCCAGCGTTTTCGGTTGGCCTCGCGCCAGTCGGAAGGGGTCGGGGAGTACATGCCGGAAAAGTTATCCACAGGCTGGGGACCCTCGCCAGCGGATTGTCGGCGCGGGCGTGCACTATGGGGTCCATGAGCGATGTGGGCGATGTGCGCAATGCGGGTGCGGGGATGCCGGACTGGGAGAAGCGGTTCCGTGCGCCGCGGGTCTCGCTGCCGGACTGGGCGGAGGAGGCTCCGAGCCGCTCCTTGTTCGTGTCGAACGCGACAGGGACGTACGAGCTGTACGCGTGGGACCGGGCGACCGGCGAGCAGCGCCAGGTGACGGACCGGGCGAACGGCACGACGGACGGCGTCCTCACGCCGGACGGCGAGTGGATCTGGTGGTTCAACGACAAGGACGGCGACGAGTTCGGCGTGTGGATGCGCCAGCCCTTCGCGGGCGGCGGCACCGACGAGCCCGCGGTACCGGGACTCGAAGCGTCGTATCCGGCGGGGCTGGCCCTCGCGCGGGACGGGCGGATGTCCGTCGTCGGGCGCTCCACGGACGAGGACGGTTCGACGATCCATGTCGTACGTTCCCCGGGCGCGGACCCCGTCGAGATCTACCGCCACCGCGAGTCCGCGGGCGTCGGCGACCTCTCCCACGACGGCTCCCTGATCGCCGTCGAGCACACGGAGCACGGCGACGCGATGCACTCCGCGCTGCGGGTGGTCAGGCCGGACGGGTCGATGGTCGCCGAGCTCGACGACACCGAGGGCGGCACGGTCGAGCTGGGCCTTGAGGTGCTCGGCTTCGCGCCGGTCGACGGGGACGCGCGGCTGCTCGTCGGGCATCAGCGGCGCGGCCGCTGGGAGCCGATGGTGTGGGACGTCGCCACGGGCGAGGAGACGGACCTGGCCCTCGACCTGCCGGGTGACGTGAGCGCCGAGTGGTATCCGGACGGCTCCGCGCTGCTCATCGCGCACAGCTTCGAGGCCCGCAGCGAGCTGTTCCGGTACGGGTTCGGCTCGGGTGATCTCGTCAGGGTCGACACTCCCGCGGGGTCGGTTTCGGGGGCGACCGCGCGGCCGGACGGCAGCGTGGAGTACCTGTGGTCGTCGGCCGCCGAGCCGCCGGTGGTGCGGTCGACGGCGGGCGGCGTCGTGCTCGACCCGCCGGGCATGAAGGCCCCGGCGTCCGTGCCGGTGGAGGACGTGTGGGTGGAGGGTCCCGGCGGCCGGGTCCACGCCCTCGTACAGAAGCCGGAGGGCGCGAGCGGACCGCTCCCGACCGTCTTCGAGATCCACGGCGGGCCGACGTGGCACGACAGCGACGCGTTCGCCGCGGGCCCCGCGGCCTGGGTGGACCACGGGTACGCGGTGGTGCGGGTCAACTACCGCGGTTCCACCGGGTACGGCCGGGAGTGGACGGACGCGCTGAAGCACCGGGTCGGTCTGATCGAGCTGGAGGACATCGCGGCGGTGCGGGAGTGGGCGGTGACGTCGGGCCTCGCGGACCCGGACCGGATCGTCCTGGCCGGCGGCTCGTGGGGCGGCTATCTCACCCTCCTCGGCCTCGGCACCCAGCCCGACGCCTGGGCGCTCGGCCTGGCCGCGGTGCCGGTCGCGGACTATGTGACGGCGTACCACGACGAGATGGAGGCCCTGAAGGCGATGGACCGCACGCTCCTGGGCGGTACGCCGGAGGAGGTCCCCGAGCGCTTCGAGGCGTCGTCCCCGCTGACGTACGTGGACGCGGTGAAGGCGCCGGTCTACATCTCGGCGGGCGTCAACGACCCCCGCTGCCCGATCCGCCAGATCGACAACTATGTGGACCGGCTGAAGGCGCGGGAGGCGGTGCACGAGGTGTACCGGTACGACGCGGGGCACGGCTCGCTCGTCGTGGGCGAGCGGATCAAGCAGGTGCGGTTGGAACTGGACTTCGCGCAGCGGCACCTTCGCTAGCGGCACCTCCGCAAGGGGGGACGGACCCCCACGGGCCGGGCGCCGCAAGGGCCCCGTACCGTGGGGGTGTGTACCGGTTCCTGCTGACGCCCCGCTGGTGGGGGATCAACGTCTTCGTCCTGCTGGCCATCCCCGTCTGCATCTTCATGGGGTCATGGCAGCTGGCACGCTTCGAGGACCGCGTCGAGGCGCATGACGCCGCGCAGGAGAAGGCCGACCGGCAGGCCTCGCCGTCCCGTGACGCGTCGGAGGCCCGGCCGCTGGACTCCCTCCTCCCCGTCGACAAGGAGACGTCCGGGGAGCTGGCGTCGGCGACGGGGCGGTACGGCAAGCAACTCCTCGTGCCGGACCGGAAGTTGGACGACAAGTCCGGTTACTACGTCCTGACGCTGCTGCGCACGGACAGCGGCAAGGAGCTGCCGGTCGTGCGGGGGTGGCTGCCGGGGAAGGCGGGCGCGGGTTCGGCGAAGGTGCCGGCCGCGCCGTCCGGGGAGGTCACCGTGACGGGGGCGCTGCAGGCCTCCGAGAACCCCGGGGCGAACGGGGTCAGTGCGGCGGGAGGGCTGCCGGACGGGCAGCTCGGCGCGATCAGTGCGGCGTCGCTGGTGAACCTGGTTCCCGGTGATGTGTACGACGCGTGGGTGACGCTGGAGAAGGGCGACTCCGGCATGAAGCCGGTGCCGGCGGCCGCTCCGGAGAACTCCGGTCTTGACCTCAAGGCGTTCCAGAACCTCGGCTACACCGGGGAGTGGTTCGTCTTCGCGGGGTTCGTGGTGTTCATGTGGTTCCGCTTGTTCCGGCGGGAGCGGGAGTTCGCGCGGGACGCGGAGCTTGGGCTGCTGCCGGATGCGGTGGAGTCTGGGCCGGAAGTGGTTCGCGGGGCCTAGGGGTTTCTTTCCCGAACCCCGCCCCTTCCCGAAATTTTCCGGCTTCGCCGGCCGTGTGCACACCGGAAAATCACCGGCTTCGCCGAGTTCGTCCTCAAACGCCGGACGGGCTGAGAGATTGCGGCCGGAGCCCCGCTAAGAAGCCGACAGCATGCCCGTTCGGTAGACCGTCCCGGCGCACGCATTGCCGATCGTCGCCCCCGCCGACGGCGCACCCGCCGATGCCGTGAGGGACACCGTCACGCCGCCGTCCGCGACGCCGCCGTCCTCGCGGACCATCTGCGGTTCCGTACCGCCAGGCGCGCCGCCGTCCGTGCCGCCGGCCCCGCCGCCACTGGCGTCCTCCGTCGGAGAAGGGTCGGGGGAAGGCTCGCCGCCCTCCGTGGGGCACGCCTCCGACGGCACCCACGCGAAGCGGACCTCGTACGCCGCACCCGGCTTGAGGACCAGCTGGCTCACCGCCTCCGCGGGATCCGGCAGCGCCGACGCCGCATCGCCCGCCACATGGTCGACGACGCTGATCTTCGCCGGGTCGGCCGCGCCCGTCACCGCCGTCGAGACGGATCCCGCCGCGCTGACCGTGCAGCTGCTGCCGGAGACATTGGCGACCCGGAAGGAGCCGTACACCTTGCCGTCGGCCTCCGCCGCGCCCGCGGTGCCCGAGGCGTTGCCGAGCTGGTCGATCGTGCAGGCGGGCGAGTCCGTGGACGCCGTGCCCGAGGGGTCGGGGCCGCCGGTCGCGCCGCTGCTGGCCTCACCCTTCCCCTTGTCGCCCTTGTCGCCCTTCTTGCCCTTCTTGTCTTTCTTGTCCTTGGAGGGGCCGGAGTGGCTGCCCTCGCCCTTCTCGCCCCCGTCCGGACCCTTGCCCTGGCTCGAACCGCCCTGCGTCTGCTCGCTGTTGCCGGCTATCGAAGGACGGTCGTCCGAGCCGCCGCCCGAGTTCGTGACATGCACGAGGGCGGGGATCGCCGTACCGATGAAGAGCGCCGCGGCGGCCATGCCGACCACGGCCTGGCGCTTGCGCGCGCGGCGGGCCGGGACCGCGTACCGAAGGCGCTCAAGGGCGCGGTCGCCCGGCTCGATCTCCTGGACGGCCTGCCGCATCATGCGGCGCAGCGCCAGTTCGTCCGAGCCGAAGCCGTCGGCAGCGCCCGCGTCCGTGCCAGTGCCCGCCTTCGGTCCGGTCGATTCCTCGCCCCGGTCCTCGCCCTGGTCCTGGCCGTGGTTCACAGTTCCGTCCCCAGCGTGCTGCTCAAACTCGGCGTTCTTGGCGTTCTCGGCGTGCTCATCGCGCTCTCGCCCGTACTCATGCTCATGCTTGCTCATGCCGGCGCCTCCATGGCGATCCGGAGAGCCGCGATCCCGCGCGAACCGTACGCCTTCACCGAGCCGAGCGATATGCCCAATGTCTCGGCGACCTGCGCCTCGGTCATGTCCGCGAAGTACCGCAGGACGAGGACCTCGCGCTGGCGGCGCTGAAGTCCGCGCATCGCCTTGATCAGCTCGTCCCGCTCCAGGAGGTCGTACGCCCCCTCCTCCGCGCTCGCCATGTCCGGCATCGGCTTGGAGAGCAGCTTCAGACCCAGGATCCGGCGCCGCAGCGCGGACCGCGACAGATTCACGACGGTCTGGCGGAGGTAGGCCAAGGTCTTCTCGGGGTCCCGCACGCGCTTGCGCGCCGAGTGCACCCGGATGAACGCCTCCTGCACGACGTCCTCGCAGGACGCCGTGTCGTCGAGGAGCAGCGCCGCCAGGCCGAGCAGCGACCTGTAGTGGGCGCGGTAGGTCTCGGTCAGGTGGTCGACTGTGGTGCCCGCGCTCATCGTCTCGTCAGCGCCCTCGCGCTGTGCCGGGATGCGGGCGGACCGCGTGGTGGGCATGGGCGCGATCACCGGCATACCGGCGGGCGCACGGGGACGGCGAGGCGGGCGAAGGGCCGCGCCCCTCGCCTGAACCGCTGTGAAATCGAGTACCTCTGCCACGCCTGTTGGACACGCCTACCCCCGTGAGGGTTGTACGCATCGCGCAACGCGTTTGCGGCAGGCACCGTCTCCGACGGTGACGAAGCATCAAATGCCCCCATGCGTACCAGCTCTTCCCCTATGCCCATTTTTTGCAGCGCTTCGAGCCGCCCCCTGAGGGCGATCACAGAGACGCGCCCCGCCCTGCTGCCGGTTGCAGTGGACGGGGGCGAATCTTCGAACGCGGCGATGGTCCAGTTCAAGCGGTCCTGGCCACCGAGTTGGACACAGAACTTACACAGATCCCACAGAGACTTCCGCTTCGGGGAGCCCCGAGGAACTCTTCGCGGAGCCCCGAGGAACTCTTCGCGGAGCCCGCAGGGACCCTTGAAGGGCCCGCGGACTAACGCCCGGTGAACTCGGCGGCCACCAGCTCGGCGATCTGCGCGGTGTTCAATGCGGCCCCCTTGCGCAGATTGTCCCCACAGACAAAAAGCTCAAGTGCGGCCGGATCGTCCAGCGAGCGCCGCACCCGCCCCACCCAGGTCGGGTCGGTCCCCACCACGTCGGCGGGCGTCGGGAACTCACCGGCGGCAGGATTGTCGAAGAGCACGACACCCGGAGCGGTGGCGAGGATCTCGCGCGCGCGGTCGACGGTGACCTTGTCCTCGAAGCGCGCGTGGACGGTCAGCGAGTGCGTCGTGACGACGGGAACGCGTACGCACGTGGCGGCGACCTTGAGATCCGGCAGGCCGAGGATCTTGCGCGACTCGTCCCGCACCTTCATCTCCTCGGACGACCAGCCGTCGTCCCGCAGAGTCCCGGCCCACGGCACGACGTTCAGCGCCACGGGCTCGGGGAAGGGCCCCGTGTCGTCCCCGACGGCACGTCGTACGTCACCGGGGCTCGTGCCCAGCTCAGTGCCGGCCACCAGCTGCATCTGGCGGCGCAACGTGTCCACACCATCCCGGCCCGCCCCGCTCACGGCCTGATACGAGGAGACGACCAGCTCGCGCAGACCGAACTCGGCATGCAGCGCGCCAATGGCCACGATCATCGACAGGGTCGTGCAATTGGGATTGGCGACGATGCCGCGCGGGCGTACGCGCGCGGCATGCGGATTGACCTCGGGGACGACCAGCGGCACGTCCGGGTCCATCCGGAAGGCGGCGGAGTTGTCGACCACGACGACACCCTTGGCGGCGGCGATCGGCGCCCACTGCGCCGCGACCTCGTCGGGCACGTCGAACATCGCCACGTCCACACCGTCGAAGACGTCCTCGCCCAGTGCGAGGACCTCGACCTCCTCACCGCGCACGGCGGCCTTCCGGCCGGCCGAACGCGGTGAGGCGACGAGTCGGATCTCGCCCCAGATGTCGGCGTGCTGCGACAGGATCTGGAGCATGACCGTGCCGACGGCCCCGGTCGCTCCGACGACCGCGAGCGTCGGCTTACGGGTCATCGGCCGGTGCCTCCATAGACCACGGCCTCATCGGTGTCCGAGTCGAGCCCGAAGGCGGTGTGCACGGCGCGCACGGACTCGTTCGCGTCGTCGGCGCGGGTGACGACCGAGATGCGGATCTCAGAGGTCGAGATCAGCTCGATGTTGACCCCCGCGTCGCTGAGCGCCTCGAAGAAGGCGGCGGTGACGCCGGGGTTCGTCTTCATGCCGGCGCCGACCAGCGAGATCTTGGCGATCTGGTCGTCGTACCGAAGAGACTCGAACCCGATGGCCGACCGCGTCTTCTCGAGCGCGTCGATGGCCTTCCGCCCCTCGGCCTTGGGCAGCGTGAAGGAAATGTCGGTCAACCCGGTCGAGGCGGCCGAGACATTCTGGACGATCATGTCGATGTTGACCCCGGAGTCCGCGATCGCGCGGAAGATCGAGGCGGCCTCGCCCGGCTTGTCCGGCACGCCGACGACCGTGATCTTGGCCTCCGAGGTGTCGTGCGCGACACCGGAGATGATGGCCTGCTCCACCTTGCGGTCCCCTTGCGGTTCGTTGCTGACCCACGTGCCCTGAAGTCCCGAGAAGGACGATCGCACGTGAATCGGGATGTTGTAACGGCGGGCGTACTCCACACAGCGGTGAAGCAGCACCTTGGAGCCGGAGCTCGCGAGCTCCAGCATGTCCTCGAAGCTGATCCAGTCGATCTTCCGGGCCTTCTTCACGACCCGCGGATCGGCGGTGAAGACACCGTCGACATCGGTATAGATCTCGCAGACCTCGGCGTCGAGGGCGGCGGCGAGGGCGACAGCGGTCGTGTCCGACCCACCACGACCCAGCGTGGTGATGTTCTTGCCCTCCTGGCTGACTCCCTGGAACCCGGCGACGATGGCGATGTTGCCCTCGTCGATCGAGGCCCGGATCCGCCCCGGTGTCACATCGATGATCCGCGCTTTGTTGTGGACGGAGTCGGTGATGACACCGGCCTGGCTGCCGGTGAACGACTGGGCCGCGTGGCCCAGGTTTTTGATCGCCATGGCAAGGAGGGCCATGGAGATCCGCTCTCCGGCGGTCAGCAGCATGTCGAATTCGCGCCCGGCAGGGATCGGGGATACCTGCCCGGCAAGATCGATCAACTCATCCGTCGTGTCACCCATGGCGGACACCACGACAACGACCTGATGGCCGTTCTTCTTGGCGTCGACAATCCTCTTGGCGACCCGCTTGATGCCCTCGGCATCGGCTACGGAGGAGCCTCCGTACTTCTGCACGACAAGGCTCACGTGCGCTCCTCGCTCAGTCCGTGTCTTACCGCACTGCTGCGGTCGGCTCAGTCTAACGAGCGGTCGAAATTCGCCTCGCAAATACCACATGGTGAGATGTCCCGCTCACTACGTGATCATCACGGGCATACGCTCCCGCTGCTCGGGAGGTACGTTCCGACCGCTCGGCTTGTCGCATGCCCGCTGTGGAGTGGGGCACTCCGGAAAGTGGGGTGGGTCACAGGTTCGGGTCGGCTGGGGCCTTCACTCCACGAACTCCTTCAGTGCCTCGGTTTCCAGGGCGATGTCCACGGGAGCGGGTAGCTGGACCACAGCACCGAAACGGTGGTTCTCCAGCTTGCGGTAGCGACCGTCCTCCGGGTCCGTGAACACGGTGACCGAGCAGTCATCACGGTCGATCAGGAGATACACGGGGATGCCTGCTGCCGCGTAGCCGTCCGGCTTCTCCACGCGGTCACGACGATTGGTGTCGGAGTCGAACGAGGTGACCTCCACGGCCATCAGCACAGCGGACGTGTCCGACCATTCGCCATGCCCCTTGAAACTGCCGGTAGGAGCCAGCACGCCGTCCGCGCGGGCACGGCCCTTGCGGTACGTCTCGGTCTTCAGCCCGCCCTCCTGATAAAGCCCCAGCTCCGGCCGCTGCTGCATGCACTGCCTGAGCAGCCACATGCAGATCTCCCTGTGGTTGCCGTCCGGCACGGGCTTGACCATGACCTTTCCGTTGATGAACTCCAGCCGCACCGTCTCCGGCGCATGGCGCTCGAGCTCCTCGAACTCCTCGACGGACATCTGGGGCCGGTCGGTGGTGCTGGGGGTCATGGCGTCGCCTCCTTGACTCCATGGTGCCCGGACCGGCACGTCCTGCACGCTCATACGCCACCTCGCGCCGTCGGCAGACCGGCGGCGCGCCTCAGCTCCGCCACCCGCTCGGTCACATCCATCACCGGTGCCGCAGTGCGTGGGCGGGTCAGGAACGTGTCGGGTACGTATCCGATCTGGATGCCCAGGCGGGCTTCCTCCGCTTCGAACGCGTCGCACTCCGCTCGGCAGTCGGCGCAGATCCCGTGGACCAGCTCCGCCGTGGTCTCGGGCTCTTCGCAGAATCCGCAGACCATGACGGCGCGGGTGACGTGGACGCGGGCGCGGGTCTTGGGGTTCGGCTTGGGGGGCATCTTGCTCTCCAATCGGGTGCGGGCGAGGCCGCCGGGGTTGGTGACGGTGGGTGGCAGCCCTTCGGTGAGGGCGCGGGTGATGTCCTGCGGGGTGGCTCCGCGGGCCAGCCATTCCGCTGCACGGGGCTCCAGCTGCTTGCATTCGCCCTCCGAGAGGGCCATGCGGGGGTCGGCGGTGCGGAGTTGGGCGAGGGTGCGGTAGGCGGGGGTGGTGTTCTCGGCGGCCGGTGCGGCTTCCGACTCGGGCGGCTCTGGGGTCGGTTCGCTGGTGCGGGCGAGGCCCGGGTGGTGGTCGTGGGTCACGTCCCGCCCGTGCCGGGCGCGGACGAAATCGGCCCACCATTCCTCTGACCTGGGGATCCGTGACCAGTACGTCCTGGTCACCCAGCGCATCGAGTTGTCCTCGACGGTGAGGTGCTCCTTGACCCAGCGGAGGTGGCCGGCCTCGGTCAGCCGTCGCAGCGAGGTGCGGATGGCTTGCTGGCCGTACCGGGGGTGCGCGGCGGCGAGGTCCTTGTAGCCCATCGCGGCGCCGTCTTCGAGGTGGTCGATGAACGTCGCGAGTTCGGCCTCGCGGGTGCCCAGATGTGCGAAATCGGCTTCGCTGTACGGTTCTTCGTCATCCGCGAGGCGTTTGCCGTAGCCCGTTTTGGCCATCGGGTGGGACGGGGACGGCAGGACAGGATTAGGGTTGGCGTATGCCACGGTCGACTCGCGTTCGATCGTAGGACTAGGCCTCGGCTTTCGGTGTTGGCGCACCGGCCGGGGCCGTTCTATTGCCGCGAACGTAGAGCGGCTTTACGTTCTGGCGCAAGCTGATCACGGAACGTCACTCTTGAGGGTGACGGAGGGCTCAACTCCGTTATCGGGTTGGTTAGTTGGTTGATTTAGAACCCAACCAAACCAACCAAAACCAAGGGAGGAGCTTGGGGCTCGGAGCCCGAAGCCCGGGGCTCAAGCTCCGGGCTGAACTGCGGAGATGAAGGCTTTCCAGGCAGGGGCGGGGATTGTGAGTTCCGGGCTCTCGGGGAGCTTGGAGTCGCGGATGTGGACGGTGGTGGGGGTGCAGGTGGCCATCTCTACGCAAGCGCCGCCTTCGCCATCGCTGTACGTCGACTTGCGCCAGTCCAGGGCTGCTTCGAGGCAGGCGCCCCCCTCAGGGTCGCTGTAACTGGACTTGAACCACTTCAGCTCATCGCTCACAGGTCTCCACCATCCGCTCGATGAAGCGTGCCGACTCGTCAGGATCGAGAGCCATGCTGCGGATCAGGCTAAGCCGTTCTGTCTGAGCGGTCATTACCTCCGGGTCGGCGGTCAGCTGACTCGTCGACGGTGCCTCCGTATACGCGAGACGTTCATGGTCCCGCGTCTCCAACAGAATCATCTCGCCATGAAGGGCAGCGGTCATCGCCCGGCTGAACGGCAGCACCTGGATCGATACGTTGTGACGCCGACCGACCTCCAAGAGGTGCAGCAATTGGTCCTTGGCGACGTACGGAGCGACCAGCGCCGCCTCGTACACGACATAGCTGCACGCCACGAGCGGCTTGCGAGTATGGATCTCCTGTCGCTCCAGCCGCGCCGCAACCCGTTCCTCGATGGTCTCTTCATCAAGGGGCGGAACGTGGTTACCGATCAGCCTCCGTGCGAACGACTCGGTCTGCAACGGCCCTGGGATCAGCAACGGTTCGTACCACCACACGGTGATCGCCTGCTGCTCGTACAGCATGAAGTCCTGTGCCCTCGCGGGATATGGCTCCCGCTTCACGTAATCCTTCGCCGCGCTGAGCAGGCCCTCCGCGTGGAACAACTCGTCGGCCGCGTCCAGCGCCCTGGGCGTAGGCATTCGCACACCCTGCTCCATGGCCTTGATGGTGTCCGGAGAGTAGTTACAGGCAGCGCCCAACTCCTCGCGCGTACCGCCCGCCTTGAGTCGCCACCGCTTCATTTGATTCCCGCCGTAACGCCACGTCGGGTTGTACTCAACGGACACAGCGGCCCCCTCCGACGGATACACCTACGCGTGTATCCCCTCAGTCACTACCGAGCGTAGCCCCGCGCCCCGCACCGTGTGACCATGACGAACGCAATTCACTGGCCCGAGTGGGTGCCTTTGGCGGGGCACCAACTCCGCGTGTCCGGCGTCCACTTCGACGCACTGCGCATCCAGGGCGTACGAGGAGAACAGGTCGCCGCGCGGCTGATCGCGGAGACGGAGGGTGACGCCGGCCCCGTCATCTGCGAGGCAACCGGCTTCCGGTGGATGTACTTCCTGGTGGCACCGGGGTCGGCGAAGGAGCACCGGTGGCCCCTGGGCGTGCAGCGTTTCGGGACGCCGCGCACGGTGACGTACATCGGGATTCCGGCGCTGGAGGGCAATACGTGGCCGCTGACCTGGCACTCGGAGCCGACGGTTACGGCGCCGTATGTGGAGGCGGGGCGGCTGCTGGGGGCGCTGAGCGGCCTGGTCAGTCAGTAGCCGGCGAGGCTTCCGATCGGGTGGTGGCCAAGTTCTCGCGCACGATCTTCGTCGTCGGGTGGTCCTGGCCTAGTACTCGGACACAATCGGCCAACGTCTGCTCGTGCAACGGGATCGCACGCCCCACATCACCCGCCACCTGGTACGCGTAGGCCAGGTTGTTCCGCGACCTCAGCGTGTCCGGATGATCCACACCCAACACCCGCAGCCGATCAGCCAACGTCTGCTCGTGCAACGAGATCGCACGCCCCACATCACCCGCCGACCTATACGCATAGGCAAGGTTGCTCCTCGACTTCAGCGTGTCCGGATGATCCACACCCAACACCCGCAGGCAATCGGCCAACGTCTGCTCGTACAACGGGATCGCACGCCCCACATCACCCGCCGACTCATACGCATAGGCAAGGTTGTTCCTCGACGTCAGCGTGTCCGGATGATCCGCACCCAACACCCGCAGGCAATCGGCCAACGTCTGCTCGTACAACGGGATCGCACGCCCCACATCACCCGCCGACTCATACGCGCCAGCCAGGTTGCTCCTCGACGTCAGCGTGTCCGGATGATCCGCACCCAACACCCGCAGCCGATCAGCCAACGTCTGCTCGAGCAACGAGATCGCACGCCCCACATCACCCGCCGACTCATACGCATAGGCAAGGTTGTTCCTCGACGTCAGCGTGTCCGGGTGATCCGCACCCAACACCCGCAGCCGATCAGCCAACGTCTGCTCGTGCAACGGGATCGCACGCCCCACGTCACCCGCCGACTCATACGCGCCAGCCAGGTTGCTCCTCGACGTCAGCATGTCCGGGTGATCCGCACCCAACACCCGCAGGCAATCGGCCAACGTCTGCTCGTGCAACGGGATCGCACGCCCCACATCACCCGCCGACTCATACGCGCCAGCCAGGTTGTTCCTCGACGTCAGCGTGTCCGGGTGATCCGCACCCAACACCCGCAGCCGATCGGCCAACGTCTGCTCGTACAACGGGATCGCACGCCCCACGTCACCCGCCGACTCATACGCGCCAGCCAGGTTGTTCCTCGACGTCAGTGTGTCCGGGTGATCCGCACCCAACACCCGAGTAGCTGCTTCCAGAGCTCGGTGGAAGAACTCAGTGGCCTTGCGGACCTCGCCTTGCCCCTCGAGATACGTCGCAACCTCATTGAGGACTCGGTGAGTGTCCGCCGTGTCCTCAGCAGGCCTCCAGGCCTTGAGCAGAGCCTCCGCGTGCGGCAGGAGATTCCTCCACGTCGGCCATCCCTTCACGTTGGCCAGGGGATCACTCGGGAGCGCGTCGCTCATCCGAACCGTGGCTCGGTCACGGGCTGCGGTGATGAGGGCCTCGGTGCGGTACGGGTCGTCTTCCGATGGGGTGCGGGCCACCGTCTGGACGAGGCGATGGACGCCGATTGTCGTCCGGGTGAGCGTGATCATGTTG
Source organism: Streptomyces sp. NBC_01381 (assembly GCF_026340305.1). Lineage (NCBI taxonomy): Bacteria > Bacillati > Actinomycetota > Actinomycetes > Kitasatosporales > Streptomycetaceae > Streptomyces > Streptomyces sp. NBC_01381. The sequence goes on from NZ_JAPEPI010000001.1 coordinate 482,262, forward strand.
TATTCGGCCAGCAGTGCCAGGATTCGTGCGACGTCTACGGGATTGTCGGTGAGCGAGGCGAACAGGTCTCGGGGGATTTCTGTGGGGGCGTACCAGGCCGCGATGCGCAGGAGGTCCACCGCGCGGGGGTCACGTTCGTGTAGTGCGTCCAGGGTGATCCGCCAGACCCGCGCCACGGTCCGTGCGGGGTCCGAGCCCTCCGGGGCCGCGTCGGTGGCCTTTTCCGGGTGGTCCCGCAGCATGTTCAGGTACGCACCGACGGTGATCTCGGACTGCGCGATGAAGGCTCCCGCCTGCTCCAGGGCGAGGGGCAAGTGGCCCAGCACCTCGGCCAAGGTCCGGGCATCGTCCTCGTCGCCCCCGCTCGTCAGGCGCGTGAGCAGGTCCAGCGAGGACTCGGCGTCCAACACCTGGAGTGCGATCGGCTCGCCGACCCAACCTCCTCTGCACCGGCTGGTGATCAACTGGCGTCCAGAATCGCGGAGTTGCCCCGTGAACTCCCGGACGTCCTGCGGTTTCACCACGTTGTCGAACACCAGCAGCCACCCCGGATGAGTCTGCAGCCACCCAATCGCCCACGAGACGGCCTGCGCGGTGGCCATGGGAGCGAGGTCTCCCCGGAGTCGGGCGGCGAGCGCGGCCAAGCCCGCGTCTATGAGCTCCGGCGTATCCGCCCGGATCCACCACACCAGGCGGTACTCCCCCACGTGATCGTGGGCATAGTGCCACGCCAGAGTCGTCTTCCCGACGCCGCCGAGCCCATGGAGGGTCTGCGTGATCGTCTGGGAGTCCTCTGCGAGGGCGCGGTCCAGCTCGGACAGGACTTCCTCACGGCCGACGAAGATCCGCGACGGCAGGTCCGGGAGGTTGTGCAGGCCGGGCGGGGCTTCGATGTCGTAGGCCGTACGCGGTGGCTCAGCAGGCGTCGCCGCCGTGACGTCCTCCAGGACCAAGTCGCCACCCGCCGCCTTCACCGCCATCGCGAAGCCCGGCCGCGCCGCCAGCGTCGCCACGGCCACCGCCGTGAGCTGATCCGCCTCGTAATCTCGAGCCCGGTCGGTCGTGACCACCCCGACCAGCCGCCCCCGTGCGAACAGCGCAGCCCCCGACGCCCCCGCCCACCGCGACTTCTCGTCCGGCTTGCTCGGTGCGGCGACCCCATCGACGTACGCCGTGATCAGGCCGCCCGACTTCAGGCCGGTCAGGGTCTCGACGTGGCCTCGGATCTCCTTCGTGTCCCGGGTCCGGTCGCGTATCTCCGAACGAGGGAAACCGACTGCCAGGCAAGAGAGTTGGGACTCGCCGGCCTGCGGCTCGATGCGGCCCCACCGCACCGGGGCCGAAGCATCGCCCGGCGGTGTCCAGTCAGGCCCCGTGATGCGGATCAGCGCCGCGTCCGCCTGCGGCTCCCGCTCCAAGTCCGGCTCCTGGCCCTGCTCCGGCCACAGCACTTCCGCAGCGGACCAGCGCGTACGACCCTCCGGATCGAGCCGGCGGACCTCCAACTCCCGTGCCCCGCCCGCCACATTGTGAAGCGCCGTCAGAACCAGCCGGTCCGCAACCAGATAACCGCTGCCCGCCCGCTTGCCCGACGGGCTCCAGATCTCCATGACCCGTCGTACGTCCATGGGGTGACCGCCGCCCTACTCGGGGCGCTCATCAGCCGACTCGTCGCCGACCCGCGCGTCCTCCGCCGTCTCCGGGTCCACCGGCTGGAGGGTGAGCTTGACTCTGCTCACCGTCCCCTTGGCCCTCGCCGCCTTCGCCTCCGCGCTGAACGGCAGCACGAACACCTTCGCCCGCGCCTCGCCGTCCACGCGTACGTCTACGGAGAACTCCAACTCCACCGGACCGGTGCGGAATTGGACTCCCTGCCCCCGGCCCTCGTCGGCTGCCCGCTGCAGCTCCCCGCGGATCGCGCCGATCGCCTCGGCAAGCCCTGCCCACGCCTCGTCCGCCATGGCCCCCGCCCCCTAGCGCAGTTACGTATCAAGCGTATCGCCGTAGTGCGCAACTGGGCGCCGTTCAGGGCCATTTCGCCCCAGTCAGGCGGCTCCGACGATCCGATCGCCGTACTCGATGGACACCGTGATCTTGGCGCCCAGCGCCGCCGCATAAGTACGCATGGTCTCCAAGTTATGGATCTCGCCCCGCTCGATCTGCGACACCCTCGCCTGAGAAATACCGACCGAACCGGCAACCTGCGCCTGCGTCAGCCCTTGCTCCTCGCGGATTTCCCGCAGATGGTGCCCCAGCACGTACGCCTCAGTCGCAGCACGCGCCGCCTGCTTGCGCTGCTCCCATGCGGCATCGGACACCTCGGGCTGGCTTTCGCGCATCCGACGCTTGACCTCTGTCCAGCTACTGCGCCGACTCATCGGGCGCCTCCGTCTTCTGCAGTCCCATCCGCATCCACACCGGCCAGATACTCGTCGTAGCGCGCCTCAGCCGCCGGGACCGAATCGCGGTACCAGTCGCTCCAACGACCAGCCTTGTCTCCGGCTACCAACAGAATCGCCTGCCGCTTGGGATCGAAGACGAACAGGATGCGGACCTCGCTGCGGCCGGCGCTTCCCGGCCGCAGCTCCTTGAGGTTATGGGTCCGGCATCCGTAGAGCCTGTCGACAAGCGGTCGGCCCAGCGCGGGCCCGTTCTCCGCCAACATGTCGACCGCTGCCTCAACGAGGTCCGCAGTCACCGGATCCTCCTCTGTCAGCTTGAGCAGCCACAGCTCCACCGACGGGTGGAGGTTGATCTCCCAGTTCATGCTCTGCATCTCAGCGTACGACGCAAGCGGGTAAAAGGAAATCCTTATACGCCCAGCCCAACGAGTGAACGCCGACCGCGAGTCAGGGGCCCCAGAGCTTCGCGCCCCGGGACTCGGCGGCTACTGGATCGAGCGCAGGCCCAGTGGCCCCGCAAGCTCCTCCGCCATGACCTTGCCCGCCGCCTCCGCCAACGCGTCCTCTGCCAGGTCCTCGTCCGTGTCCAGGCCGTTCAGGTCCTCGAGCGGCTGGTTCAGCCTCACGTGTGCCACCAGGGACTGGAGGGCCCGGAGGGCGGCCGAGGCCGTTGAGCCCCAGTTGGAGAAGTACGAGAACTGCCACCACCAGAGGGCCTCGGTCGTGCGGCCCGCGCGGTAGTGCGCCAGGCCGTGCGAGAGGTCCGCGACCACGTCCGCCAAGTCGTCCGAGATGCGGGCCGCGACCGGGGCCTTGCGGGGCTCGTAGGGGTCGAAGACCTCCGAGTAGACGTCTACCGGCTCCAAGAGGAGCGCCAGGCGTTCGCGGATGTCGTCCACGTCGCGCTCCGGGCCGAGGTCCGGCTCGTAGCGCTCCTCGGGGACGATGTCCTCGTGCGCGCCCAGGCGGCCGCCGGCCAGGAGGAGTTGGGAGACCTCCAGGAGGAGGAAGGGGACCGCCGAGTCCGGCTCGTCGCCCTTGGCCACCTCCGTCACCGCCACGATGAAGCTCTCGATCTGGTCCGAGATCTGCACCGCGAAGGAGTCCGGGTCCTGGGACGTGGAGTGGATCAGCTTCGCTCCGGCGTCGGCTCCGGCGTCGGACTGCTGCGTCTGCGACTTCTGCTGCTTAGACATCTAGGAGTCGTCTCCCCTCGAAAGCGCGGCCCAGAGTGACCTCGTCCGCGTATTCCAGATCTCCCCCGACAGGGAGCCCGCTGGCCAGGCGGGTGACCTTCAGGCCCATGGGCTTGATCATGCGCGCGAGGTACGTCGCCGTGGCCTCGCCCTCCAGGTTCGGGTCCGTGGCCAGGATGAGTTCCGTGACCGTGCCATCCGCGAGCCTGGACAGGAGTTCTCGTATGCGCAGGTCGTCCGGGCCCACTCCCTCGATCGGGCTGATCGCGCCGCCCAGGACGTGGTACTTCCCGCGGAATTCGCGGGTGCGCTCGATCGCTACGACGTCCTTGGGCTCCTCCACCACGCAGATGACCGACAGGTCGCGGCGGGGGTCCCTGCAGATGTTGCAGAGTTCCTCCTGCGCCACGTTTCCGCACGTTGCGCAGAAGCGGACCTTGTCCTTCACCTCAAGGAGGGCGTGCGCGAGACGGCGTACGTCCGTCGGCTCCGTCTGCAGGATGTGGAAGGCGATCCGCTGCGCGCTCTTGGGACCGACGCCGGGCAGCCTGCCCAACTCGTCGATGAGGTCCTGGACCACGCCTTCGTACACGGGACGCCTTTCCTTCTATCCGTCTGTCTAGCTGTCTAGCTGTCTGTTTCTAGGGTCTGGCTCTGATACGTACCGTAGTTGGCCGGGGGGTTTCTTAGAAGGGAAGGCCCGGGATGCCGCCGCCTCCCAGGCCCTGCGCGAGCGGGCCCAGCTTCTCCTGCTGGAGCGCCTGCGCGTTCTCGTTCGCCGCCTGGACCGCCGCGACGATCAGGTCGGCGAGGGTCTCCGTGTCCTCCGGGTCGACCGCCTTGGGGTCGATGACGAGGCCGCGCAGCTCGCCCGAGCCGTTGACCGTCGCCTTGACGAGACCGCCGCCCGCCTGGCCCTCGACCTCCGTGCGAGCGAGCTCCTCCTGCGCGGCCGCGAGGTCCTGCTGCATCTTCTGGGCCTGCTGGAGCAGCTGCTGCATGTTGGGCTGGCCACCACCGGGGATCACGATCAGCTCCTGTCTGTGACGGTTCATGACGGTTTGTATGGCGGGGTTTCCACCTGTAATGAGCCTACGTGGTCAGGGGTGCCCTCGCCCCAGCACTCTTTCGAGTGAGATCAGCGGTCCTCCTATACCTGATCAAGCACCTCTTCCGGGCGGAAATACCGTGAAAACGGGCTCATGGCCACCCATTGGGCGGTAGGACTGAGGGCTGCGCATCAGCACCAGGTGTCACAGGGCGCTTACCGTACGGAACCGCCGCAGGGAACAGTCAGGGATCTCGTAGAGGTAGAGGGAGTGCCGTGAGCCAGCCGGATATGCAGCCCGAGGGGGTGCCCCATGACGGGCACGGGCAGGGTGCCGGGGCAGGGGCGCGGGAGAGCGCCCGGGGCGGCACCGAGGGCTCCCGGGCCGGGGATCTGACGGGGCGGAGCTTCCCGCTCGGCGACTGGGGCGAGCCGGCCGAGCGGCTCGACGAGCTGTACCGGTGGGTGGAGCGGGGGGCGCTCAACACGGCGGCCTGGTATCTGTCCGACCGCGCGTGGAAGCGGCGCGGGGCGCAGTTCTCGCGCGTGGGCGCGGCGCTGGGGGGCGTGGGGGCGGGGGTGTTTCCGCTGCTCGATCTGGCGGGGGCGGCGGGGGATGTCGCCGCGTGGGGGTTTGTCTCGCTGCTGGCGGGGGTCGCGTGCGTGGGGTGCGACCGGTTCTTTGGTCTGACGTCTGGGTGGATGCGGGATGTGGCCACGGCTCAGGCGGTGCAGCGGCGGCTGCAGGTGCTGCAGTTCGACTGGGCTTCGGAGAGTGTGCGGGAGGTTCTCGGGCCCACGGAGGGGACGGCGAGCGAGGCGGCCGAGCGGTGCCTGGGGGTCCTTCGGCGGTTCTCGGAGGACGTGACGGAGATGGTGCGGGCCGAGACGGCGGACTGGATGGTGGAGTTTCGGTCCGGGCCCGCGCCGCTTGCCATGCAGGCGTTGGTCCCCGCCTCCCGGGGGGAGGCGGGGCCTGCCCCTGCGCGGGCCGCGTTGCCGCCGGGGGCGCGGCCGAACATGCCTCGGCAGCGGCCGCCGGAGCCTCGGTGAGGACGTGGGCTCCGGCTGGCTGGTGCAGTGAGGGACCTGCCGGCCGGTGGGGGCTTGTCGCGCAGTTCCCCGCGCCCCTTCGGGGCGCGGCCCTCAGCTGTAGATGATCATTGAGCCCTGCGCGAGACTCCTCGTCGTCGCCGCATGCAACCCCAGCCACACATGCCGCTCCCTCGCGAAGGGACTGTCGTCGTGCGGGGCAGGTGCCGCCGGCTCCTCCAGGGACGTGGGGGCCTGTGGCGGCGTCGGTGGGCCCGGTGGGTTCGCGGGGTCTATGCCGATCGACGGGGCCACGAACTCCAGTTCCCGCAGCAGCGCCTGCGCCGAGCCCAACGGCCCGCCGCCCGAGAGCAGTTCGTCGTTCGAGAGGGGCGCAGGGAAGTCCACGGGGACGTACGCACCCGCGTGGTCGTAATGCCAGACCAGATGCGACTGCTGGGCCGTCGCGTCGAACATCTCCAGCAACTGCTCGTAGTCCCCGCCCAGTTCGTCCACCGGCGTCACCTCCAGGCCGCACACCTGGAGCAGGTACGCCCGCCGCAGGAAATGCAGCGCGTCGTAGTCGAAGCCCGCGACCGGGGCGACATCCCCCGACAGGCCCGGCATGTACGAGAAGACGGGGACGGGCGGAAGGCCCGCGTCGGTCAGCGCCTTGTCGTACGCCGCGATCTCCTCCGCGAAGGGGTTGTCGGGGCTGTGACACAGCACGTCGACGAGCGGGACCAGCCACAGGTCACAGGCCAAGGGTGCTCCTCAAATCGGTTGGCTCATATCGGCTGCTATGTCGGACGTCGGACCTTCCCGGACCTTCCCCGCGCTCAGGCAGCGTAGTCGCGGCGCGAGCCACCTAGCTGCCCTTGTGCAGATCCCAGATCCACACGCCGTCTACCCACTTTGCGGGGCGGTCAAGGAGTTCCTCGACCGTCACGCGAAGTTCCGCGTCATGCGCCTGCGGGGCGAGGACCAGCACGCCCGCCTTCCAGTACGCCAGGTCGGCGCGGGCGGCGGCGCGCCACTCCTTGGTGATCTGCGGGGCGCGGCCCGCCGAGCGGACGTCCCGCAGGAGGTTCGACGTGTTGCGGGGCGACGCCCCGTAGATGCCCACGCGGTCCGGGCCCCACGGCCCGTTGAAGTAGCCGCCGGGGAGGCGGAAGCCCAGGTCGGCGGCCGTCTGCCAGTGCAGTGCCTCCGCGTTCGCGGGGTCCGGGAGCGGCACCGGCACGAGGGATTCGCCCTCCCCCACGTACCGCTTCCAGGTCCCGTCGGCGATGAACGCCGGCACCTCGGCACGCTCCACCGCCCGCAGCGGCATCGGCACGATCGGCAGCAGGGCCAGCGCGACGGCGGTGACACCGGCGTAATGAAAAGCCGAGCGCGGGGCCGTGAGCAGGCGGGCGAGCGCGAGTGCCACCAGCATGCCGAGCGCCGGGGCGCACACCATCGCCACCCGCGATTCGATGACCGACTCGAAGAGGGGGAGATGGGCGAGGGGCCGCCACGGGCCCGGCAGCACCACGTCCGTCCACGGGATGCGGAACTTCGGGCCCAGCGACAGGAACGCCGCCGCGAGCGCCGTGAACGCCAGCGCCTTCACCACCGCCCGCTCCCAGAGACGTACGACGATCGCGAAGGCCAGCGCCACCAGGGGCCAGCCGTAGAACGCGTTCTGCTCGGTGGGGTTCAGGGAGAGCCCGGCGGCGGTCTGCCCGTCGCCCGCGAGCGAGCGTTCGGCGAAGGAGAGCAGGGCGAGGGGGCTGTTGCCCGCGTTGTCGCCGTGCAGCACGCTCGTATAGCTCTGCGGGCCGAAGAACTGCCAGTACAGGGGGAACGCGACGAGGGGGAGCGTGACGGCCAGCGCAATCCCAAGACCCCGGGCGAGGGGCCCGAAGGCCGCCCTCGCCACGTCCCTGCGCACCACCCCGTACGCGGCCGCGAACAGCAGCATGCCCAGCGCGGCGAGCAGCAGCGGTTCCTCGCCGAGGAAGATCTGGTACGTCGTGAAGAGGCCGAGCACGATCCCGTCGCGTACGACACGTGTGCCGTCGCCCTCGCAGAGCCGCAGCGCCCTGTCGATGATCAGCGGGATCATGAACAGGACCATGAAGTTCGGGTGCGCGTGCGCGTGGCTGATCATCGGCGGCGCGAAGGCGGCGAGCGCCGCGCCGACGGCCGCCGCGCCCCGGTGGCGTACGAGACGCCTGACGATCAGCCAGTACCAGGTGACCGCGGTCGCGGCGAGGCCCAGCGTCATCGCCGCGTTCAGGGCGACCGCCGGGCCGAAGAGCCAGGTCACGGGGGCGAAGGGGACGGAGAGGCCGAGCATGACCGTGTTGGCCATGAGGTTCACGCCGTCGGGGAAGTTCTGGAGGGTCGTGAAGAGGGGGTTCTGGAGGTGGCGGACGTTTTCCGCCGTCACCGCGAAGAACCACTCCCACTGGTTCTGGTCCTGGAGCGAGTCGGGGAGATAGCGGTCGCCCGGTGCGATCCAGCGGCCCGAGTAGAGGGTGACCGACAGGACCAGGAAGAGGGCCGCGACGAGGACGTCCGTGCGGCGCAGGGTGCGGGCCTTCAGCGAGGTCAGTTCGGCGAGGACCTTCACGTAGTCGAACGGGCGGACCTTCGAACCCTCCTGGTGCGCCCAGCGCACCGGCACCTCGGCGATCGGCAGGCCGGCGCGGCGCAGGTGCTGGAGTATCTCGACGTCGATGCCCCAGCCGCACAGCCGGGACGCGGCGAAGGCCTCGCGGGCGTGGTCGCCGTCGAAGAGCTTGAATCCGCACTGGGTGTCGCGGATTCCGGGGACGGCGACCGTACGTATGAGGAAGTTGCCGCCGCGTCCGAGCAGCTCGCGCAGGCGGTGCTGGCGGGCCTCGATCGTCGCGCCCGCGCCGACGCGGGAGCCGACCGCGGCCGCGTGGCCGTCGGTGAGCGCCTTGTCGAGGCGCTCCAGCTCCTCGATGGGCGTCGCCAGATCGGCGTCGGTGACCAGGACGCGGGCGCCGCGCGACGCGAGGACGCCGAGGCGCAGGGCGTGGCCCTTGCCGCGGTTGCGGTCGGAGCGGATGAGGTGGACGCGGGGGTCGTCGAGCTCCGCGTCGACGGCGATCTCGGCGGTGCGGTCGGTGGAGCCGTCGTCGACGACGATCAGCTCCCAGCGGCCGCCTTTGCCCTCAGGACCGGCCTCGTCCAGGTACGTCTCGTCCAGGTACGTCCCGTCCAGGAACGCGCGGATCGCGGCCAGCGTGGGGCCCAGCCGGCGCTCCTCGTTGTACGCGGGGACGACGACGGTCAGGTCCACGCTCATGCAGTGGCCGCCAGCCGCTCGATGAGGTCGAGGGAGTGGGCGTTGTACTCCGCGACGATTCTGTGCGCCGCCTGCGGGTCGCGGCGCGCGAGGGCGTCGACGAGGTCGGTGTGCCGGGCCCACAGGGTGCCCCGCAGGTCGCCGTCGCCGCGTTCGACGGCGCGGCGCAGGTAGGTGACGGCGCAGACCCAGGACTGGACGCGCAGGCGGTGCAGGAAGTCCGAGAGGTAGGGGTTGCCGAAGAGGGCGCTGAGCTCGCGCCAGAAGCGCAGGTCGTAGCCGATGAGTACGTTCAGGTCGCCGGCGCAGGCCGCGCGGGCGGCCTCCTCGCCACGACGGCGTACGGAGACGAGGCCCGCGGCGGCGTCGGTGTGCGCCGCCGCGTTGGTCATGAGGTCGCGGAAGATGCCGTCGGAGACGAGGCTGCGGGCCTCCAGCATGCCGCGGTAGTCCGCGAGGGAGTGCTCGTGGACGCGGTAGCCGCGGTGCTGGTCGGCGTCGAGGAGGCCCTGCGCGGCGAGGTTCACCAGGGCCTCGCGGACGGGGGTCGCGGAGACGCCGTACTGATCGGCGATCTCCTTGACCGTGAACTCCTGGCCGGGCTCCAGACGGCCGCCGAGGATCTCGTCGCGCAGCGCGTCGGCGATCTGCTGGCGCAGAGTGCTGCGGATGACGGCGGGGCCGTCGGGTGCGGGCATGCTGGTGGGCCTCCCCCGCCGCGTTCTGGTCGTGAACGGGTTGTCGTCCGTGGTCGTCTTCGCTTACGAGCACGTCAGACTACGCGGTCGGGGTTCCCGGAGCCGGGCACCTCGTTTGTCGGCACCCGGCGGTACTCAGGGGTTACACCGTGTGTTCGTCCGCCACCGTCAGCGCCGCGTCCAAGGCCGCGATGCCCTCCTTCGCCTCCGTCTCCGTGATGTTGCACGGCGGGACGACGTGGGTGCGGTTCATGTTGATGAAGGGCCACAGGCCCTGCTTCTTCGCGGCCGCGCCGAACGCCGCCATGGGGGCGTTCGCCTCGCCACTGGCGTTGTACGGGACCAGCGGCTCGCGGGTCGTCTTGTCCTTGACCAGCTCCAGGGCCCAGAACATGCCGAGGCCACGCACCTCGCCGACGCTCGGGTGCCGCTCGGCGAGGTCCGCGAGGGCCGGAGCGATGACCTCCGTACCGACGCGGGCCGCGTTCTCGACGACGCCCTCGTCCTCCATGACGTTGATCGTCGCGACGGCGGCGGCGCAGGCGAGCGGGTGCCCGGAGTACGTGAGGCCGCCCGGGTAGGGCCTGCGCGCGAAGGTCTCGGCGATGGCGGCGGAGATGGCGACGCCGCCGAGCGGGACGTAACCGGAGTTCACGCCCTTGGCGAAGGTGAGGAGATCGGGCACGATGCCGCCGTCGAAGTGCTCGGCGGCGAACCACTTGCCCGTACGCCCGAAGCCCGCCATGACCTCGTCCAGGATGAAGACGATGCCGTACCGGTCGCAGATCTCGCGTACGCCCTTGAGGTAGCCCGGCGGCGGGATCATGATGCCCGCGGTGCCCGGGACGGTCTCGAGGATGATCGCCGCGATGGACTGCGGGCCCTCGAAGGCGATCGTGTCCTCCAGGTGCTGGAGGGCCCGCTCGCACTCCTGCCGCTCGTTCTCCGCGTGGAACGGGCTGCGGTACAGGAACGGCGCCCAGAAGTGGACGACGCCCGCCGTGCCGTTGTCGGAGGGCCAGCGGCGGGGGTCGCCGGTGAGGTTGATCGCGGCGGAGGTGGCGCCGTGGTACGAGCGGTAGGCGGAGAGCACCTTGTGGCGGCCGGTGTGGAGACGCGCCATGCGGGTCGCGTTCTCCACGGCCTCGGCGCCGCCGTTGGTGAAGAAGATCTTGTCGAGGTCGCCCGGGGTCCGCTCGGCGATGAGGCGTGCGGCCTCGGAGCGGGCCTCGACGGCGAAGGCGGGGGCGAACGTCGTCATCGTCGCCGCCTGCTCCTGGATCGCGGCGACGACCTTCGGGTGCTGGTACCCGATGTTCGTGAAGACGAGGCCGCTGGTGAAGTCGAGGTAGCGGTTTCCGTCGTAGTCCCAGAAGTACGAGCCCTCGGCGCCGGCTACGGCGAGGGGGTCGATCAGCTCCTGTGCGGACCAGGAGTGGAACACGTGCGCGCGGTCCGCGGCCTTGACGGCGGCGCCGACCTGGGGATTCGGCTGAGGGGTCATGTGGGCGAGGGTAAATGTCCACGATGCGGATAGGACATGGGCGTCCTGTTTCGCGGGGGCGGGGGTTCTTGGACAGTGTGTCGGGGTGACGGAGGGCCGGGGGTCTGGAGCACACCCCTCAGTCGTCCGCGTCCCCCACCACCCGCGCCCGCGGCTCCCCCTCCGCCCCGCACCGGATCTCGTACGCGAGATCGTCCCGCTCGTCGTCGTCACTCGGCTCCGCCTCCAGGCGGGCCACCGCGCCGGGTCCACGCTCGACGTCGTCGTCGATGTGGAAGCCGTCCGCCGGGCTCCAGGAGACGAGGTACACCGTCCCGTCCCGACGGCACTCGGCGGTCGCCGTGCCGCCGGTGAAGCGGACCGTGGAACGTTCGGTGGGCGTCGGCTCGGCTGACGAAGGGGAGGTGGATGGAGATGACGCGGGTGGTGACGGGGTCGATGACGTCGCTGTCAGCGCCCTGCGCACCGCCGCCTCGTCCAGCGGACGGCTGTGCGCCGCCCCGCCCCCGTCCGAACTCGCCAACTGCCAGGCGCCGAGCGCCCCCGCGGCCGTCCCCACCGCCACCCACGCGGCCGTCACCGCCGCGCTCCGCCACTTCCTCATACGGCAACTCTGGCGCACAGTTTCCTAACGCCCGGTTAAGGGCCGCCCAAAGCCCCTGACTACGGTGGTTGTATGGCCCATCTTCTCGTCGTGGAGGACGATCCACAGCTGCGCGGCGCCCTCGTGCGCGCCCTGCGCGACAAGGGGCACGCCGTAGCGACGGCGCCCACCGGCATGGCGGGGCTCGACGCGGCGGTCACCAGCAGGCCCGACCTCGTCGTGCTCGACCTCGGCCTCCCGGACATCGACGGCGCCCAAGTCCTGCGTATGCTCCGCGCGGTCAGCGACGTACCGGTCATCGTGGCGACGGCCCGCGACGAGGAGCCGGAGATGGTGTCCGTCCTGGAGGCCGGGGCCGACGACTACCTCGTGAAGCCTTTCGGCGCCGCCCAGTTGGACGCCCGCGTCAAGGCCGTGCTGCGGCGGCTCGGTGCGGACGAGGTCGAGGAGCCCCTCCACATCGGCGGTCTGGCCATCGACCCCGCCGCCCGCGAGGTCTCCCTGGACGGCGCCACGATCGACCTCACCCCGCGCGAGTTCGACCTCCTCGCCTACCTGGCCCACCGCCCCGGCCAGGTGGTCTCCCGCCGCGAACTCCTCGCCGAGGTCTGGCAGCAGCCCCTGGGCGGCGCCGACAAGACGGTGGACGTCCATCTCTCCTGGCTCCGCAGAAAGCTGGGCGAGACGGCCCAAGCGCCCCGCTACCTCCACACGATCCGAACGGTGGGCGTCAAGCTGACGCCCCCGGACGACCCGCAGTCGCGAGACGCCCAGGACCCAGAGGCCGGCTGATGCGCCGCCGTCTCCTGCTCCTCACCGCCGCCACGACCGCCCTCGTCCTGACCGCCCTCCTCGTGCCGCTGACCCTCCTCACCCGCACCCACGCCGCCGACCGGGCCACGGCCGAGGCCACCGCCCGCGCCCAGTGGGTGGCCCATGCCCTGGGTCCTGCCCTGGCCACCGCGGCCGAGCGCGAGACCGCCGAGCAGACGGTGGAGAGCGTCAACACCCCTGGTCTGCCCGCCACTTCACTCATCCTGGGTGACGGGTCCCGCATCGGGCCGCCCGTGGCGAAGGGCACGCCTCCCGTCACCGACGCCATCCGTCTCGCCCGCACCGGTCGCGCCTTCACCTACGAGCCCTCCACCGGGGGCCGCCAGGTCCTGGTCCCCGTCCAGGGCGCCGAAGGCGGCACCGCGGTCGTCCAAGTCACGCTCACCCAGCGCCAGTTGTACGCGGGGATGATGACGTCCTGGCTCGTGCTCGCCGGGATCGGGGTCGGGCTCGTACTCATCGGGCTGCTGCTCGCCGACCGGCTCGGCGCCCGTCTCGTCGGCGCCACCCGCCGCCTCGCCCGCACCGCCGACCGCCTCGCCGCAGGCGACCTCACCGCCCGCGCCACCCCCGAGGGTCCGCCCGAACTCCGCCTGGTGGCAGGCGAGTTGAACCGCCTGGCGGCCCGCATCGACGAACTCCTAGCCGCCGAGCGCGAGAACGCCGCCGACCTCGCCCACCGCCTGCGCACCCCCGTCGCCGCCCTCCGCCTGGACGCCGAGACCCTGCGGGACACGGAAGAGGCGCACCGCATCGCCGCGGATGTCGCCGCCCTCGAACGCAGCGTCGACGACGTCATCCGCAAGGCCCGCCGCCCCCTCCGGGACACGCCGCACGCCGACCTCGCATCCGTGGCCCGCGAACGCGCCGCGTTCTGGCTGCCGTTGGCCGAGGATCAGGGCCGTACGACCGAAACGGAAACCCCTGAGGAGCGGATCCCCGTGCCCGTCCCCGAGGACGAGCTGGCCGCCGCCCTCGACGCCCTCATCGGCAACGTCCTGGACCACACCCCCCAGGGCACCGCCTTCCGCATCACCGTCCGCATCACCGCGCAGGGCACCGCCGAACTCACGGTCGCCGACGAAGGCCCCGGGCTCCCCGCGACGTACGCGGCCGAACGCGGCACCAGCGGCGGCGGCTCCACCGGGCTCGGCCTGGACATCGCCCGCCGGACCGCCGAGGACGCGGGCGGCACGTTCGCCACGGCGGACGCCGCCCCCGGCACCCGGGTCACCCTCACCTTCCCCCGCGCGCCGCAACCCCCGCCCGCGGGAACGCGGTCCGCACCGCACGCGCCCACCGGTTGATGCCCAACTCGGGCCGCAGGGCGGCGAATCCACCGCAGTACTTGGTGAAGTCCGCGGCCCGCACCCCATACCGATGTAGAACCCGGTCCGCCTCCGTCAGATGCCCCTGCGTCTTGGTCTCCACGAGCACGAGACCGCGGTCCGCCTCCACCGTCCGGCCCGTGGCCATGTCGCGCACCACGAGCCCCGCGTCGCACGTCACCCGCTGCCCGTCGGCGACGAACGTCGCCCGCTGGTACTCGGTGACCAGCGCCTTCGTCAGACCGCCCGGCGCCTCGATCCCGTACGAACCCCTCAGCACTCCCGCCAGATAGCCCTGCCGTGCGGCATCCAGGACGTGGTCGTCGCCCTCCAGACGCTGCCGGTGCTTGACCGTCTCGCCGCGCCCGCTCTTCAGCTTGATCTCGAACTGCCGCTCCCCGCTGTCCTGGTAGAGCCGCTCCCTGATGCGGTAGCGCAGCCGCCGCCCCTGCCGGTGCTCGTGGAAGGTAAGGAGTTCAGGGGTGTCGTAGTACGTCGAGTGGTAGCCGAACCAGCGCTTGCCGCCGATGCTCAGGGCCCGGAAGGGGCCCGAGGGGCGGCGGGGATCCGTGAGCAGCGCGGCCAGGTCCTCGAATATCTCGACCGGTACGAGATAGCTGTTGTCGTAGCGGGCGAGGAGTTCCGCCCGCGCGTTCACCTCGTCAAGCGCGATGGGGCGCGCGGCGAGCGCGGCCCTTCCGATGGCGCGTACGGCGGGGTTCACACGGTCTCCTTCTGGTGTGCGGGGGCAGGCGTGCGGGACCGGGTCGTGCGTCGTCGTTGTGCTGTACGTACCCCTGCGAACTCCCCGGGCCGCCCGGAAGGTTCCGGCTGCCGGAACCGGACTTCCACAACCATCAGGTCGCGTACGTAGTCGACCTCCTGGACCGTCCAGCCGAGCGGCTCCCCCAGGCGCCGCGCGAGCTCGGCGCGCAGCGCGGTCTCCTCCCGGTACACGGCGTCCAGCGTGACGACCGTCCGCCGGTCACCGGCGTACAGGCGCGGGTGGTCGGCGACGTACATGACCAGGAGCAGGACGGCGGCGAGGCCGCTCGCCATCGGCAGCGAGAGCGCGGGAAGGCCGCAGAGCAGGCCGAGGACGAGGGTGATGAAGTAGTACGCCACTTCCTGGTGCTGCACCGCGTCCGAGCGGAGCCGCACGATCGAGAGCACCCCGAAGAGCCCGAAGCCGAGCGCGAGTCCGCCGTCGCCGCCGGCGCTCGCGAGGGCCGCGACGACCGCGAACAGCGCGACGTTCAGGGCGAGATAGGCGGGGACCAGCTCGCGCCTGCGGTGCCTCGGATAGAAGACGCCGAAGGTCAGCAGGGTCACGGCCACGAGGTCGAGGCCGAGGTGGGCCGCGATCTGGCCGGTCTGTTCGAGGGTGGTCTGTGTGCTGTCCATGACCGGGACGCTAGGGAAGGGCGGGTTAACGCCGCCCCTGCCGGAAGTTAACCCGCGCGGCCCGCCACACAGACCCCTCTTGACAGCATGCTGTCGTTTTGACAGCATGCTTACGTAAGCACAGCACGGAGAACGGCAGCCGAATCAGCGGAGGTACTGCTCATGTCCCGCAAGCCCGTACACCTGGCCGTCTACGACACACTCGCCGACTGGGAGCCCGGTTACGCCACGGCGTACCTCGCCCGCACCGGACACGAGATCCGCACGGTCGCCGCCGGTTCGCCCGACACCGTCACCACGGTCGCCGGCGTACGCATCAAGCCCGATCTGGACCTCGCCGAACTGCGCCCCGAGGACAGCTCGCTGCTGATCCTGCCGGGCGCCGACCTGTGGGACACCGGCGACGACCTCGCCCCCTTCGCCCGTACCGCACGCGCCTTCCTCGACGCGGGCGTGCCGGTCGCCGCGATCTGCGGGGCCACCGCAGGGCTCGCCCGTGAGGGGCTGCTCGACGACCGCGCGCACACCAGCGCGGTGTCGTTCTATCTCGCGGCCACCGGCTACAAGGGCGGCGAGCGGTACGTCGACGCGGACGCCGTCACCGACGGCGACCTGATCACGGCGGGCCCGACCGAGCCGGTCGCCTTCGCCCGCGAGGTGCTCGGGCGGCTCGGCGCCTTCGAGGGCGAGAAGCTGGACGCCTGGTACCGCCTCTTCCACGACTCGGACGCATCCGCGTACGAGGTGCTCGAGTCGTGAGCACGGACCAGGACCGGGTGCGGGAGCAGCAGGACCTGTTCTCCCGCACCGCGCTCGGAGTCTTCAGGCTCAACGGCCAATTCCTCTCGGTGGCAGAGGAGTTGGCCAGGCCGGGCGGGCTCACCGCCGCCTGGTGGCAGGTGCTCGGCGCGGTGCTGCGCGAACCCCTGCCGGTCGCCGGGATCGCCCGCGCGATGGGCATCACCCGGCAGAGCGTGCAGCGCATCGCCGACCTCCTGGTGCGCCGGGGCCTCGCCGAGTACGTGCCGAACCCGGCCCACCGCCGCGCGAAGCTCCTGCGCCCCACGGACGAGGGCCGCGCGGCCGTCGCGAAGATCGGCCCCGGTCATGCGGAAGTGGCGGCGCGCCTTGCGGCCGCGCTCGGCGAGGCGGAATTCGCCGAGACGGTAAGGGTGTTGGAGCGACTCTCCCGGGCGGTGGCACAACTGGAAGACGATGCCGTGGCACAACTGGAAGGCGATGCGGAACCCGTTACGGAGCCGTAGCAGACAGTCAGCCCCACCCCGTCCCACGACCGCACTAAACTCGATTCGTTGCACACCAAACGGGGGAGGTCGCGCGGCGATGGAGAAGCTCGGGCCCGGGGATCCACAGCGAATAGGCGTCTATCGGCTGCTCGCTCGGCTCGGCGCGGGCGGGATGGGGCACGTCTATCTGGCGCGCTCCGACCGCGGGCGCACGGTCGCGGTCAAGCTGGTACGCGAAGAACTCGCCGAGCAGGAGGAGTTCAGGAACCGCTTCCGGCAGGAAGTGCAGGCGGCCCGGCGGGTCGGCGGCGCGTGGACGGCGCCGGTGCTCGACGCGGACACCGAGGCGGCGATTCCCTGGCTGGCGACGGGATACGTCGCGGGCCCATCCCTGCAGAGCGTCATCTCGCAGGACCACGGCCCACTGCCCGAGCGCTCGGTCAAAATCCTGGCGGCCGGTCTCGCCAACGCGCTCAAGGACATTCACGCGGCGGGCCTCATCCACCGCGACCTCAAGCCGTCGAACGTCCTGGTCACGATCGACGGCCCCCGGGTCATCGACTTCGGCATCGCCCGCGCCCTGGAGACGGTGACGGACGGCGGCCTCACCCGCACCGGCGCGCTCGTCGGCTCCCCCGGCTTCATGGCACCCGAGCAGGTGCGGGGCGACCGGGTCACTCCGGCGTGCGACGTGTTCTGCCTGGGCTCGGTCCTCGCGTACGCGGCGTCGGGGGCGCTGCCCTTCGGCACGGCGAACAGCGGCGTGCACGCGCTGATGTTCCGTATCGCGCAGGAGGAGCCCGACCTGTCGGCGCTCCCGGAGGAGCTGGCCGAGCTCGTCGCCGACTGCCTCCGCAAGACCCCGGCGGACCGTCCGACGCTGGAGCAGATCCTGGAGCGTACGGGCGCGGAGGACACCCTCGGCGACGGCGGCCGCACGCGCGACCCCTGGCTGCCGGGGGCACTGGTGGCTCAACTGGGCCGCCACGCCGTGCAGTTGCTGGACACGGAGAACCCGGACGAGAGCTCCCCCGTCTCCCTCGCCCCGCCGAAGGAACTGACGAAGGGAGCGGCGGCCGCGGAGGCGCCGGCCGCACCGGCCGCCACGCCCGACAACCCGCCTGCCGACGACACCCCGCCCCCACCGGGAAAGCCGGGCGAGGCCCCGCTGGACCACCTCCCCACCATGATCTCGGGCACTCCGCCCCCCACACCCCCGCCGGGCCCGTCGTACGGCTACCCCCAGCAACACCCCCAGCCCCAACACCCCCAGCCCCAAATCCCACCCGCTGCTCCCTACGGCTACCCACAACAGGCCGGATACGGCCCCACGCCTCCCTACGGCCCGGTCGTGACCCCCATGGCCGAGCCCCCGCGCCGCAGCGGCCGCTCGACCGCCGCGCTGATCGCGGTGGCGCTGATAGTGGCGATCGGCGCGGGCGGCGGCGTGTACGCGGTGATGAAGGGCGAGGGCGACGCGAAGGCGGGCGGCGACAGCTCCAAGTCCCCGACGTCCAGCGCCCCTTCGGAGCAGGGCACGCCCTCGGAGGATGAGTCCTCGGAGCCCGAATCGCCCCCCACCTCCGCCGCGGACGAGAAGAACGAGGACGGCGAGGTCCCGGAGAAGATCCTCGGCACCTGGAGCGGCGCCATCGAGAACGACCTGGGCCACAACTCCCGTGAACTCGTCTTCCAGCAGGGCGAGATCGGCGACACGGTCCTGTCGATCACGGCGGACGGCCCGACGGACACGGGCGGCACGTACCACTGCGTGTTCCAGGGCAAGTTGGAGTCGGCGAGCGGAAACACCCTGCGCATCGGCCCGACGGACGTCGTCGTCGGCCAGCCCGCGTCCTCCTGCAAGGCGGGCACGGCGAGCACGGTGACCCTGCTGTCGGACGGCCGCCTGCACCGGGAGAACACGGGCACGGACAAGGGTTTGACGTACGAGAAGGACGGCTGAACGCGCGTCGCCCCGGCCCGCTGAAGCGGACCGGGGCGACGTAAGACAAAGCCCGTACTAGATGAACGAGTTGATCTCGATCGTCTCCGTACGGCCCGGGCCCACGCCGATCGCGGAGATCGGGGCGCCGGACATCTCCTCCAGGGCCTTCACGTAACCCTGCGCGTTCTTCGGCAGGTCGGCGAAGGTCTGGGCCTTGGTGATGTCCTCGGACCAGCCGGGGAGGTACTCGTAGACCGGCTTCGCGTGGTGGAAGTCGGTCTGGTTGTACGGGAGTTCCTCGACGCGCTTGCCGTCGATCTCGTACGCGACACAGACCGGGATCTGCTCCCAGCCGGTGAGGACGTCGAGCTTCGTCAGGAAGAAGTCCGTCAGGCCGTTCACGCGGGTCGCGTAGCGGGCGATCGGGGCGTCGAACCAGCCGCAGCGGCGGTCACGGCCGGTCGTCACACCGCGCTCGCCGCCGATGCGGCGCAGGTCCTCGCCGTCCTGGTCGAACAGCTCGGTCGGGAACGGGCCCGCGCCGACACGCGTGGTGTACGCCTTGAGGATGCCGATGACCCGGCTGATCTTCGTCGGGCCCACGCCCGTACCCGTGCAGGCGCCGCCCGCGGTCGGGTTCGAGGAGGTGACGAAGGGGTACGTGCCGTGGTCCACGTCCAGGAGCGTGCCCTGGCCGCCCTCGAAGAGGACGACCTTGTCGTCGTCGAGCGCGTTGTTGAGGATCAGGGTCGTGTCGGCGACGTACCGCTTGATGTTCTCGCCGTGCACGAGGAGCTGCTCGACGATCTGCTCCGCCTCGATCGCGCGGCGGTTGTACAGCTTCGTGAGGAGCTGGTTCTTGATCTCGAGCGCCGCCTCGACCTTCTGCTGCAGGATCGACTCGTCGTAGAGGTCCTGTACGCGGATGCCGGTGCGGTTGATCTTGTCGGCGTAGGTCGGGCCGATGCCGCGCCCCGTCGTGCCGATCTTCCGCTTTCCGAGGAAGCGTTCCGTCACCTTGTCGACGGTGACGTTGTACGGCGTGATGATGTGCGCGTTGCCGCTGATCAGCAGCTTCGACGTGTCGACGCCGCGCTCGTTCAGACCGCTCAGCTCGGAGAGCAGGACCGACGGGTCGACGACGACTCCGTTGCCGATGACAGGCACGCAGTCCGGGGAGAGAATCCCGGAAGGGAGGAGATGCAGCGCGTACTTCTGGTCGCCTACGACGACCGTGTGGCCGGCGTTGTTGCCGCCCTGGTAGCGCACTACATAATCCACGGAGCCACCGAGCAGGTCAGTGGCCTTTCCCTTGCCTTCGTCACCCCACTGAGCACCGAGCAGCACAAGTGCGGGCACAGGCGTACACCCCTTCCGGGCGGGGCATGTCCAAGGTCAGGGGCCGTAGCCGCCATATGGGTGTGCCTTGGATGCTGCCCCGGAATAGACGAAGCCCCTGGCGCAATAGCGCAAGGGGCTCTTGCACAAAGATGCTACCCGAGGAAGGACGGACGTGTCGGCTCGCGACCAGCTGCTAGTCGTCATCGACCCGGTCGCCCGGCGCACGGACGGTGAGTCGGTACGGATCGCGAAGGATGTGCTCGGCGCGGCCGCCGCCGTCCGGGTCTGCCTCCCCGATGGCCCCGAGGATTTCGCGAAAGCGCTGGCCAGGAGGGGTGCGAGGCGTCTGGTGGTGGTGGGTGACGACCGGACTCTGGTGCGGGCCGTGGCGGTCCTGCACCGGGAGCGGGAGCTGGCTTCGTGCTCGCTTTCGGTCGTTCCTGTGGGCGCCGCACAAGTGCTCACACGGGCGCTCGGAGTGCCCTCCGGGGCGGTCGCGGCGGCGCGGGCGGTGCTCGAAGGGGTCGAGCGGCGGCTGGATCTGCTGGTGGACGACCGGGACGGGGTGGTGCTCGGGGAGCTGCGGATTCCGCCCATTTCTGGCGTGGGCGCGGCTGCCGGGGCGGGGGCCTCTTCTGGCGAGGGGGCCGCCGGTGAGGGTTCTGGCGGGGTGGCGGATGCCGATGGGCACCATCCGTGGCTCCGCAGCTGCCAGTCCTTCGTACGCACCCTCGCGTCCCGTCCCTCGCGGCCCTCGCGGGTGGCGTCGGTGCCGGGGCCCGCGCCGGCGCGGCTGCGGGTCGAGGCGGACGGAGTGCTCGTGGTGGACCTGGACCAGCCGGTCGAGGGCGTCTTCCTGACCCCGGGGGACGGGGGCTACGCGGAGGTCGAGGTCCGCCGTGCGTCGGTGGGCGCGGAGGCTGCGGCGCTGCGGGTGCGGGCCCGGACGATCACCGTGTCCGGGGCGGATTTCCGCTACCGGGCGGACGCGGTGGTGGCGGGGCCGGTACGCACCCGGACGTGGACCGTGCGGCCGCGGGCGTGGGGGCTTACGTTGCCGAAGTGATGGGGGTTGGGCGGGCGCGGTTTCCCCGGGTGGGGACAGTGGCAGGGCGGTCCCGGTCATGCCGCCTCGGGTGGGCTCGGGCAGCGGCTGCCGGCGCGGCGGAAGAGGGGTTGACCACCCAGCGGCCGCGGGCGCCGCACATGAACTCGCGCTGGTGCGTTTGCGCATGAGGTGCGCGCCGGTCGCGTCGCCGGTGACACGTCCGTGTGCAAGCCGACCTTCTCGCGACAGCACAGGGCATCCGCGACGCCGGGTGGCGCGGCTTGGCGCCACCGGCATCACATGGCATCCACACCGTCAGGTGAGCGCCGCGAGTGGCACGCGCGGGTGGGGCGACTCCCGCGGCACGGCGCCCGTGGCACGACGCTCCTCGCACGACTTGATGCCATCCGGCGCCACTTGGCGCCACCCGGCGCCATCCGGTGCCACCTCGCGCCCCTATAAGCACATGCGCGGGCGCGGAAACGCCGCCAGCCACGCCCCCTTGCCCGCGTTTCCGCAGGTCAGACCAGCTTCCCTCAACCTCACCCCACGCGGGGTGCCACCAAAGCTTGCACATGGCGCCACTGTGGTGCCATGATGGCGTTATGGACCTCACCCCGTACGTCGACACCCTCCGCCGCGAACTCGCGGTGGCCGCCGAAGCCGGCGGCGACGAAGCCCGCGAGCTGGCCGAGCGGCTCACCGCTCCCCTGGAGTCGGCGACCCGGCTGACCATGCTCAACGTGCTCTCCGCCGCGATGGACGAGATCACCCGTGACCTCGCCCCCGGCTCGGTGGACGTACGGCTGCGCGGGACCGACCCCGACTTCGTGGTGACACCGCCGCCCACCTACGGCAGCGCCCCCGAGGAGCCCGCCGCGCCCGTCGAACCGTTCACGCCCCCCGCCCCGGTCGACAGCGAGGACAGCGGCACCGCCCGCGTCAATCTGCGGCTGCCGGCCCACCTCAAGGCGCGCGCCGAGGAGGCCGCGGGCCGCGAGGGCCTGTCGGTCAACGCGTGGCTGGTGCGGGCGGTGTCGGCCGCGGTCGACGGCGGCACCCGGCCGCGTACGCCGGAGAAGGCCCAGACGGTCGGACAGAGCTTCACGGGCTGGGTGCGCTAGCCGCGCGCCCCTGCCCGCACCCCTTCACCTCACCAGTTCACTCACACCACGTCCCACCAGCGGGGACGCCCTGAAGACCCAAGAGGACGGGACAGCCATGCCTTCTTTCGACACTCCCGAACCGATCTCGGTCACGGCGCACGTGTACGCCGGGTCCATCCAGTTCACCGCTGCCGACCGCGTCGACACCGTCGTCGAAGTACGGCCCCGCGACCCGAAGAAGGACCTGGACGTCCGGGCGGCCGACCAGACCGAGGTCGCGTACGCCGGAGGTGCCCTGACCGTCAGGACGCCCAGGGCCAATCTGCTCGGCCGCGTCGGCACCGTCGACGTGACGGTGGAACTGCCCGCGGGCTCGGACATCGACGTGTCCGGCGCCGCGGCCAGGCTGCTCGGCGAGGGCCGGCTCGGCGAGGTCCGCGTGAAGACCTCGGCCGGCGACGTCCGCCTCGACACCACAGGACCGCTGCAGATGAGGGCGGCGCACGGCACGATCACCGTCGACCGGGTCGAAGGCCTGGCCGACATCACCAGCAGCACCGGCAACGTGCGCGTCGGCACCGTCGAAGGACCCGCCGTCCTGAAGAACTCGCACGGCACCACGACCGTCGGCACCGTGACCGGCGAACTGCGGGTGAGCGGCGCCAACGGGTCCATCGACATCGCGCGCGCCGAGTCGTCGGTCACCGGCACCTCCACCAACGGCGTCCTTCGCGTGGCCGAAGTCGCCCGCGGCACCGTCCAGTTGAAGACCTCCAATGGCTCCATCGAGATCGGCATCCGCGAGGGCACGGCCGCCTGGCTCGACGTCAACTCCAACCGCGGGCAGGTGCGCAACACGCTCACCTCCTCCGAGGCCCCGGCGCAGACCGAGGACACCGACACCGTCAAGGTCCACGCCCGTACCAGCTGGGGCAACATCGACATCCGTCGCGCCAAGGCCTGACACCACCTCTTCACCCGGCCTCAACTCGCGCGCTCCCCCTGCGACTTCCATCCCCACAGCCTTCGAACGGGAGGGCCCATGCCTTCTTCTGTCATGCCCACATCACATCAAGCGGACGGTCAGCTGCCCCCGGCCGCCGTCTCCACCGTCGGTCTGCGCAAGTCGTACGGCGACAAGACCGTGCTCGACGGCATCGATCTCCACATCCCGGCCGGGTCCGTCTTCGCGCTGCTCGGACCCAACGGCGCGGGCAAGACCACCGCCGTGAAGATCCTCTCCACGCTCATCTCCGCCGACGGCGGACAGGCCCAGGTCGCGGGCCATGACGTCGCCGCCTCCCCGGACGGGGTGCGGGCCGCGATCGGCGTCACCGGGCAGTTCTCCGCCGTAGACGGACTGATCACCGGCGAGGAGAACATGCTCCTCATGGCGGATCTGCACCACCTGTCCAAGCGCGAGGGGCGGCGGGTCGCCGCCGAACTCCTTGAGCGCTTCGACCTCGTCGACGCCGCCAAGAAGCCTGCCCAGAGCTACTCCGGCGGCATGAAGCGGCGCCTCGACATCGCCATGACCCTGGTGGGCAGCCCGCGGATCATCTTTCTCGACGAGCCGACCACCGGCCTCGACCCGCGCAGCCGGCACAACATGTGGGGCATCATCCGCGAGCTGGTCTCCGACGGCGTCACCGTCTTCCTCACCACCCAGTACCTCGAAGAGGCCGACGAACTCGCCGACCGCATCGCGGTGTTGAACGACGGGAAGATCGCCGCCGAGGGCAGTGCCGAGGAGCTGAAGCGGCTCATCCCCGGCGGACACATCCGCCTCCGCTTCACCGACCCCGCCGTCTACCGGTCCGCCGCGGACGCCCTGCACGAGGCCACCTGTGACGACGAGGCGCTGTCCTTGCAGCTGCCCAGCGACGGCAGCCAGCGTGAACTGCGCGCCATCCTCGACTGGCTGGACGCCGTCGGCATCGAGGCCGACGAGCTGACCGTGCACACCCCCGACCTCGACGACGTCTTCTTCGCCCTGACCGGCAGCACCGACAAGAGCAACCAGGCCGACCAGGCCAAGGAGGCCGTCCGATGACCCCCATGACCCTCGCCGTGCGTGACTCGTCCACGATGCTGCGGCGCAACCTCCTGCACGCGCGGCGCTATCCGTCCCTCACGCTGAACCTGCTGCTCACGCCGGTCATGATGCTGCTGCTCTTCGTCTACATCTTCGGCGACGTGATGAGCGCCGGCCTCGGGAACGGGGCTGCGGACCGGTCCGACTACATCGCGTATCTCGTCCCGGGCATCCTGCTGATGACCATCGGCGGCACCACGATCGGCAGCGCGGTGTCCGTCGCCACGGACATGAACGAGGGCATCATCGCCCGCTTCCGCACCATGCGGATCCACCGCGGGTCGATCCTCATCGGGCACGTCGTCGGCAGCGTGCTGCAGTGCGTGCTGAGCGTGCTCGTCGTCGGGGCCGTCGGCCTCGCCATCGGCTTCCGCTCCGTGGATGCCACGGCGCTCGAGTGGGTCGCGGCCCTTGGGCTGCTCGTGCTGTTCTCCCTCGCGTTCACCTGGATCGCGGTCGGGATGGGCCTGATCAGCCCGAACGCCGAGGCGGCCAGCAACAACGCGCTGCCGCTGATCTTCCTGCCGCTCGTCTCCAGCACCTTCGTGCCGGTCGACGCGATGCCGGGCTGGTTCCAGCCGATCGCCGAGTACCAGCCGTTCACCCCGGCCATCGAGACGCTGCGCGGACTGCTCCTCGGCACCGAGATCGGCCACAACGGCTGGCTCGCGATCGGCTGGTGCCTGGCCCTGACCGTGCTCGGCTACTTCTGGTCGAAGGCGTCCTTCAACCGCGACCCGAAGTAGCACGACCCGCAGGTGTCAGGCGCCGAAGAGGGACTGCCGGTGCACGCGCCAGCGCTCCATCATTCCCTCCAGTTCTGACTGGACGAACTCGAAGAAGGCCAGCGTCTCGGCGAGCCGGCGCCCCGCGGGGGTGTCGGCTCCGAGGCTTGAGACGCCGTCGCGCAGGGCGTCCTCCCAGCGCTTGAGGACCGCGTCCCGGTTGCCGAGCGCCTCGTACCACTGGTTGCTGTGCACCCTGAAGATGTCGCGCCGCGAGCCGGGCTCACGCTCGCGGGCGACCATGTGCTGCTGGGAGAGATAGCGCACCCCGCCCGACACCGCGGCGGGGCTGATCCGCAGCTGCTCGCCGAGCTCCGCCGAGGTCAGCGCGCCCGAGTCCGATGCGAGGAGCGCCGCGAAGATCCTCGACGGCATCCTCGGCATTCCGGCCTCGACCAGCTGGGCGGCGAACTTCTCGACGAAACGCGAGTGGACCTCCGCGTCGCGGGCGGGCTCCCCCGGTGCGGGCTCGTTGGGCATGTGCCGATCATCTCCCCTGTCATCTCCCCCGTACGTGCGAGCACTGCCGAGTTTATACGCTTCCTTAACTTCACAACTTTGTGAAAGTAGCGTACGTTCAGAAACATGACGAAGGCAATCACCGTCTCCGGACTGCACAAGTCGTTCGGACGGACGCACGCGCTCGACGGTCTCGACCTCGACGTCGAGACCGGCGAGGTCCACGGCTTCCTCGGCCCCAACGGCGCCGGGAAGTCCACGACCATCCGGGTCCTGCTCGGCCTGCTCCGCGCGGACTCCGGCGCCGCCCAGCTCCTCGGCAAGGACCCGTGGAGCGACGCGGTCGAGCTGCACCGGCGCGTGGCGTACGTGCCGGGCGACGTCACCCTGTGGCGGAACCTGTCCGGCGGCGAGGTCATCGACCTGTACGGGAAGCTGCGGGGAGGCCTCGACAAGGCCCGGCGCGCCGATCTCGTCGAGCGGTTCGAACTCGACCCGACGAAGAAGGGGCGTACGTACTCCAAGGGCAACCGGCAGAAGGTCGCCCTCGTCGCCGCCTTCGCATCCGACGTCGACCTGCTGATCCTCGACGAGCCGACCTCCGGACTCGACCCGCTGATGGAGGAGGTCTTCCAGAGCTGCGTCGAACAGGAGCGCGACCGGGGGCGGACGATCCTGCTCTCCTCGCACATCCTCAGCGAGGTGGAGACGCTCTGCGACCGCGTCAGCATCATCAGGAAGGGCCGGACCGTCGAGACGGGTTCGCTTGCCGACCTGCGGCATCTGACCCGCACCAGCGTCACCGCCGAGCTCGCGGGTCCGCCCAACGGGCTCGCGCACCTGCCCGGCGTGCACGACGTCGACGTGACGGGGCACCGGGTCAAGCTTCAGGTCGACACCGACAAGCTGGACGCGGTCCTGCGCTCGCTCACCGACTCCGGGATCCGCTCGCTCACCTCGACGCCGCCCACGCTGGAGGAGCTCTTCCTGCGGCACTACCAGGACGACGTACGCACCGCCGGTGCCGAAGGGGCGGTCGCGCGATGACCGCCCTCGCCGACGCTTCGGCGTTCCGGACCCGGCACGCCGGGTCGCGTCAACTCGCGGGCACCGGCGCCCTGTTGAGGCTCGCTTTGCGCCGCGACCGGGTCATGATGCCGGTCTGGGTGTTCGTCGTCGCGGTCATGGTCCTGTCCATGCCGGGCTCCCTGGAGTCGGTGTACGGCACCGCGGCCGAGCGCGCCGACGCCATGGAGTCGATGAACGCCAACTCCTCGATGCGGGCCATGTACGGTCCGGTCTTCGGGGACTCCATCGGCGCGCTCTCCGCCTGGCGCATCGGCGTCTACGCGGGGGTGCTCGCCGCGGTGATGAGCCTGATCATCGTCGTACGGCACACCCGCGAGGAGGAGGAGACCGGCCGCCAGGAGATGGTCTCCGCCGCGATGGTGGGCCGGCGGGCGCCGCTGACCGCCGCGCTGCTCGCCGCGTTCGTGGCGAACGCGGCGGTGGCGCTCCTGATCACCGCCGGGATGGCCGGGCAGGGCGCGGGCGGCGCGCTCGCGCTCGGGCTCGGGGTGGCGGGCACCGGCATGCTGTTCGCCACCATGGCGGCGATCGTCGCCCAGCTCACGGAGAGCGCGCGGCTCGCCAAGGGGCTCACGTCGGCGGTGCTCGGCACGGCGTTCGTGCTGAAGGCCGCCGGTGACGCGGGCACTGCTCGTGGCTCCTCCGCGCTGACCTGGGTCTCGCCGCTCGGCTGGCTGGAGAACCTCCGCGCGTACGCCGGTGAGCGGTGGTGGGTGCTGCCGCTCATCGCCGCCGCGATCGTGGCGCAGGGCGCCGTGGCGTACGACCTCGCGGGCCGGCGTGACGTCGGCATGAGCTTCCTGCCGACCCGGCCGGGGCCCGCGACGGGCCGGCTCGGCACGGCGGGGGCGCTCGCCTGGCGGCTGCAGCGGGGCGGCGTGCTCGGCTGGACGCTCGGCTTCCTCGTCGCCGGTGTCGTCTTCGGCGGGATGGTGGACGGGGCCGCGGACATCGTCGGCGACAACCAGAACACCCGCGACATCATCGAGCGGATGGGCGGCCAGGCGGGCCTCACGGACGCGTTCCTCGCCACGCTGGCCGGCATGCTGGGCATGATCGCTTCTTTGTACGTCGTCGCTTCCGTGCTGCGGCTGCACGGCGAGGAGACGTCGCAGCGGGCCGAGCCGGTGCTCGCGGGCGCGGTGGGGCGGCTGCGGTGGGCCGGGGGCCACCTGGTCATCGCCTTCGGCGGTGCGCTGGTTCTGATGCTGGTGGGCGGTCTCGGCCTGGCGCTCGGGTACGGGCAGGACTTCGGCCCCGTGCTGGGTGCGTGCCTGGTGCAGGTGCCGGCGATCTGGGTGCTCGGCGGGCTCGCGGTACTGCTCGTCGGGGCGTTCCCTAAGGCGGCGGTGGGGGCGTGGGGCGTGGCCGGGGTGTGTCTGGCGATCGGCTGGATCGGCCCCGCGCTTGACCTCCCGGGGGCGGTGCTGGACCTCTCCCCCTTCGGCCACCTTCCGAAGCTGCCGGGCGGGGAGATGGGGTGGGGTCCGGTGCTGGTTCTGCTGGTGCTGGGGGCGGGGCTGGTCGCCGTCGGGCTCGCGGGGTTGCGGCGCAGGGACATGATCAGCTGACGCCGGCGTCCGCGACGTGCGGCGCCCCCGGGTCTGTAGCGGAACCCGGGGCGTCGCACTGCCCCGCGGCCCCACTGCCCGAACGGGCCTTTCCCACCCACCCACCCGATCACCCCGCAGCCCAGCCCTGCACGAACAAGCCTTTCCCTCCCACCCACCCGATTGCCCCGCAGCCAGCCCTCCACGAACGGGCCTTCCCCTCCCACCCGCCCGATTGCCCTGCGGGGTGAACGGGTGGGTGGGCGGGGAAGATCCGCCGCGAAGCGGCGGGACAGAAGCCGCCGGGCCGCCCGCCACACAGCCAGCGCCGGGCAGGGGAGCCGGGAGGGTGAGCCGGCTGCGGGGTGATCGGGCGGGTGGGCGGGAAAGATCCGCCGCGAAGCCGCGGGACAGAAGCCGCCGGGCCGCCCGCCACACAGCCGCCGCCGGACAGGGGAGCCGGGCTGCGGGGTGATCGGGTGGGTGGGTGGGGAAGATCCGCCGGGAAGCGGCGGGACAGTCAGACGGGACCGGGATGGCGGCGGGGCCCGAGGCCGCAGGCCAGCGCGTAGTACCTGCGACGGACCCCCAGGAACCCCTCCCGGTGGGGACGACCCCGGTCTGAGGGCCCCGTACCTTCGTAAGCGTGACTGACGCGACCAAGACCGCCCCCGGCAGCAACCGCAGCCCGGAGTTCCGCCTGGCCATGGACGCTCTCGGGGGGCTCCGCCAGGACCTCTTCCGGGACGCCTTCGCCTACCGGCCGCTGCAAGAGATGCGTACGGACGGGCCGGTGACCCGGCGGCTTCCGGCCCGGATACGCCGGTACGCCGGCTGGACCCCGCACGCGGCGGTCTGCACGGCCGCCTTCTTCACGTTCATGCTGTCGTACGCAACGGACTCCCTCGGCCTCGACTACGTGATCACCGGCCTCATCCCGGCCGTCGCCGTAGTCATGACCCTGGTCAGGCCCGTCGGCGCCTGGTGGGTCATGATCGCCAGCACGCCCTTCGCCGGCGCCCTCGGCGGCCACTGGGACGGCTACCCGTGGCCCGCGGGCGTCTTCCTCGCGCACCTCACCGTGATGACGGTGATCACCCTGCGGACCCGTCCGCGCACCGCCGCGTGGATGTGGACGGGCACGGCGGCGTACGGCATCGCCGCCGAGGTCTTCCTCAGCCCGGGGTACACCACGAACCTCCCGGAGATGCTCTTCTTCTCCGCGCTCGCTCTCCTCGCCGCGTCCCTCGTGCACATCCGCCGCGAGGCCAAGCGCGAGGTCAGCGTCCAGCGGACGGTCACCGCGATCGAGCGCGACAAGCGCACGCTCCTGGAGGAGCGGACGACGATCGCGCGCGAGCTGCACGACGTGGTCGCCCACCACATGTCGGTGGTCGCCATCCAAGCGGAGGCCGCGCCCTACCGCGTGGAGAACCCGCCGCCCGAGCTGGAGCAGGCGTTCGTCACGATCCGCGAGAACGCCGTGGCCGCGCTGACGGAGCTGCGCCGCGTCCTCGGTGTCGTACGCGCGGAGGACTACGAGGCGCCGGACGCCCCGCAGCCCACCCTCGCCGACCTCGACCGGCTCATCGCGAACGTCGACGAGACGGGCCTGAGCGTCGAGAAGATCGTCACCGGCGCGGTCCGCGAACTCCCGCAGGGCGTCGAGCTGTCGGCATACCGCATCGTGCAGGAGGCCCTCAGCAACACCCTTCGGCACGCACCCGGCGCCACGGCCCGCGTCGAGGTCGGCTACGTCCTGGGCGGCCTCGGCCTGCGCATCGTCAACGGCCCGGCGACCGGCCTGGTCAAGCCATCCCCCGGCGCCGGCCACGGCATCACCGGCATGCGCGAGCGCGTCACGATGCTGAACGGCGAGATGACGGCGGAGGAGACCGAGGACGGCGGCTACGAGGTCACCGTGTTCCTGCCCGTAGCCTCCGCGTCGGAGCCCACCGGAGGCAAGGAATGACGATCCGCGTACTGATCGCCGACGACCAGATGATGGTCCGCGAAGGCTTCTCCGTACTCCTGAACGCGATGCCGGACATCGAGGTCGTCGGCGAGGCGGTCAACGGCCGCGAGGCGGTCGACCGCGTCCGCGAACTCGCCCCCGACGTCGTCCTGATGGACATCCGCATGCCGGTGCTCAACGGCATGGAGGCGACCCGCGAGATCATCGCGTCGGACGGCGACTCCAAGGTCCTGGTGCTCACCACCTTCGACCTGGACGAGTACGTGTACGAGGCGCTGCGCGCGGGCGCATCCGGCTTCCTGCTCAAGGACGCGTCGGCACGCCAGCTCGCCGACGGCGTCAGGGTGGTGGCAGCGGGAGAGGCTCTCCTCGCACCCACCGTGACGCGCCGCCTGATCAACGAGTTCTCCCGGCTCGGCGAGACCCCGCGCCTCTCGGCGGCGGTCCAGGCCCAGCAGTACGGCGAGCTGACCGAGCGCGAGACGGAGGTCCTGGTCCTGATCGCGCAGGGCCTCTCCAACTCGGAGATCGCCTCGCGCCTGGTGGTGGCCGAGTCCACGATCAAGACGCATGTGAGCCGCATCCTGGTGAAACTGGGCCTGCGCGACCGCACCCAGGCGGCGGTCTTCGCGTACGAGGCAAGACTGGTCACGCCGGGCTGACCCGGCTACCGGCTCGATTTTCGACGCGCCCCTCGCACGGCTCGGCGCCGGGGCGCCTCCCCGGCCGCGGGGTGCTGCGCCGGACTCCGTCCGCCGAGCGGTGCGGCCCCCTTCCCGGCCGGGCCCACAGCACATAGCGTCCCCCCATGAACGCCCCCACCACGGACTTCACCCCCTGGGCACCGGAGTTCATCGCCGACCCGTATCCCGCCTACGCACGGCTGCGGGCGGCCGGGCGCGTGCACTACTTCGAGCCCACCGACCAGTGGCTGATCCCGCACCACGCCGATGTGTCGGCGCTGCTGCGCGACCGGCGGCTCGGGCGCACCTATCTGCACCGGTTCACGCACGAGGAGTTCGGGCGGCAGGCGCCGCCGGCCGCGCACGAGCCGTTCCACGTACTGAACGACAACGGCATGCTCGACCTGGAGGCGCCGACCCACACCCGCATCCGCCGCCTGGTGTCGAAGGCGTTCACCCCGCGCACGGTCGAGCAACTCAAGCCGTATGTAGAGGAGTTGGCGGACCGGCTGGTGCGGGACCTGGTGGCGGAGGGCGGCGGCGATCTCGCCGCCCGAGTCGCCGAACCCCTGCCGGTGGCCGTCATCGCGCAGATGCTGGGCATCCCGGAGAGCGACAGGGACCAGCTGCGGCCCTGGTCCGCCGACATCTGCGGAATGTACGAACTGAACCCCTCCGAGGAGACCGCCGGGCGGGCGGTGCGTGCCTCCCTCGACTTCTCGGCGTATCTGCGCGAACTCATCGCCGCACGCCGCGAGAAGCCGGGCGACGACCTGATCTCGGGGCTCATCGCCGCGCACGACGAGGGCGATTCGCTCAGCGAGCAGGAGATGATCTCCACCTGTGTGCTGCTCCTGAACGCGGGCCACGAAGCGACGGTCAACGCCACCGTCAACGGCTGGTACGCACTCTTCCGCCACCCGGAGCAACTGGCCGCCCTGCGGCGCGATCCCGCCCGGATCGTCCCCACCGCGGTGGAGGAGCTGATGCGCTACGACACCCCGCTCCAGCTCTTCGAACGCTGGGTCCTCGACGACATCGAGATCGACGGCACGGTGATCCCACGCGGCAGCGAGGTCGCGCTCCTCTTCGGTTCGGCCAACCACGACCCGACGGTCTTCACCGACCCCGCAGAGCTGGACCTGACCCGCGCCGAGAACCCCCACATTTCCTTCAGCGCGGGGATCCATTACTGCATCGGCGCACCGCTGGCGAGGGCGGAACTGGGCGCTTCCCTCGGTGCGTTGCTCCGCCTGGCCCCGAGGATGCGCCTCGCGGCGGAGCCGGAGCGGAAGCCGAATTTCGTGATCCGCGGGCTCCGCAAGTTGGTGGTCGAGGTCTGATCGGCCGTCCCCCGCCGTCTCCTGGGGCTCTGCCCCAGACCCCGGTCCTCAATCTCCCCCAAGCTCTTAAGGAGCAGGGGGGACCCCCTCGACGGGCTCTAATTGCTACCCGCCGGCCGCACCAACCCCGTCTCCCACGCGAACACCGCCGCCTGCGTGCGGTCCCGCAGGCCCAGTTTCACCAGGATGCGGCCCACGTGGGTCTTGACCGTCTGCTCGGCCACGACCAGCTTCGTCGCGATTTCCGCGTTGGACAGGCCCTGTGCGATGAGGGCGAGCACCTCCGTCTCGCGTGTCGTCAGGTCCCCGACCCTCGGCTTCAGCGGGCCGCGCGGGCCCTGGCCGATGCGGGAGAACTCGGCTATCAGGCGGCGGGTGATGCCGGGGGCGAGGAGCGCGTCGCCTGCGGCCACCACCCTTACCGCCTCCGCGAGTTGGTCCGCCGACGCGTCCTTGAGGAGGAAGCCGGACGCGCCCGCGCGCAGCGCCTCGTACACATACTCGTCGAGATCGAAGGTGGTCAGGACGAGCACGCGGACGTCCGGCAGCGCGGACGTGATGCGGCGGGTGGCCTCGATGCCGCTCAGTTCCGGCATCCGGATGTCCATCAGGACGACGTCCGGGGTGAGTTCGGCGACCCGCGCCACCGCGTCGGCCCCGTCGACCGCCTGGCCGATCACCTCGATGTCCGGCTCCGCGTTGAGGAGCACCGTGAAGCCCTGGCGGACCATGATCTGGTCGTCGGCTATCAGTACGCGGATGGTGCTCATGTGTTCTCTCCGTTGGTCGGCAGGAAGGCGGACACCTCGTAGCCGCCGTCGGATGTCGGGCCCGTGGTCAGGTCCCCGCCCAGCATCGCCGTGCGCTCGCGCATTCCCAGGAGGCCGTGTCCGGCGCCGGGTGACGGTGAAATCGCCGTGCGTGGCGATGTGTTGGTGATGCGGACGCGCAGGCCGGGCCTGGTGTGGGTGAGTGCTATGTGCACATTGGAGCCCGGTGCGTGCCGGATCGCGTTGCTCAGCGCCTCCTGCACGATCCGGTACGCGGAGAGGTCCACGCCCGGCGGCAGCGGGCGGCGCTCGCCGGTGGTGGCGCAGTCGACGGTGAGGCCCGCGGCACGGGCGTTGTCCACCAGGCCGGTCAGGCGGTCGAGGGTGGGCAGCGGGGCCTGCGGGGCCGCCGCTTCGGGGTCGTCCGGGTTCTCCGAGCGCAGCACGCCGAGGACGCGGCGCAGCTCCGTCAGCGCTTCGAGG
Organism: Streptomyces sp. NBC_01381; assembly: GCF_026340305.1. Taxonomy (NCBI): domain Bacteria; kingdom Bacillati; phylum Actinomycetota; class Actinomycetes; order Kitasatosporales; family Streptomycetaceae; genus Streptomyces; species Streptomyces sp. NBC_01381. The sequence continues at coordinate 515,556 of NZ_JAPEPI010000001.1, forward strand.
GCGTTCTGCCGGATGCCCTCCAGGTTCTCCTTCAGCTCGTCGGGCGGGTCCTTGACCAGGTGCGGGGCGACCTGCGCCTGGATGGAGATCACCGACATGTGGTGCGCGACCACGTCGTGCAGTTCGCGTGCGATGCGCCCGCGTTCCTCGAGGAGGGTGCGCCGGCCCCGCTCCTCCGCCGTCAGCGTCTCCTGCTCGACAAGGCGCGTCCGCGCATCGCGGCGGCCGCGCAGGGCGATGCCGATCAGCGTGACGACGCCGAAGATGGCCGCGGCGAGCGGCATGGTGTTGTCGTAGACGGCCGGGGAGCGCACATCCTGGAGCACCGGCAGCAGACCGGCGCTGAGCAGCAGCGCCGTCACGGCGCCCCCGGTCGGCACCCGAAGCGCGAGCAGCAGCAGGATCGTGGCGTGCGAGATGAGATTCGCCGGGCCCCATGGCCACGGCGAGTCCTCGACGGGCCCCGTCGTGCACAGCGCGGTGACGGCGGACACCGGCAGGGAGAGCCACCAGGCGGGGACCGGCCGCCACAGGGCGAGCCCGACCGCGACGCCCTGCGCGAGCGCGAGCGCGAAGCCGATCTCATGGCCGATGCCGTAGCGCTGCACCAGCTGGCCGATGTTGCCGGCGACCGTGCCGAAGGTGATCCATGCGACGACGACGTGCGGCAGCCAGCGCAGTCGGCGCGGCTTGGACAGCGGCGGCAGCGGCATCGCCGCGAAGGTCCACAACTGGTCGCGCGGCACCCGAAGCGCGGACAGCACGAAGCCGCCGAAGCCCTCTCTGCCCCGCTTGCCGTCCCCGGTCCCGTCGGTCCTGCTGTCCCCCGCCACAAGATCAACCTTAAGCACGCCGCACCGACTTCGGTGCCGGCCGGTGCACCCGCACCACCCGCGGCCCGCCCCTGCCGCTCCCGCGGCCCCCTTGCTCGTACGTACGGAACGCCGCCCAGCACACCGCGAGCCCGGCCGCGAACACCGGCAGCCACGCGATCCTGGCGGGCACCCAGCCGAGCCCGTCCGGCACCGTGTGCAGCCCCGGCAGCGGAGATCCCGCGAGCAGGCCGAGCGCGGTGACCGCCATGAGCGCGGTCTGGTGCCACAGGAAGACCGTCATCGCGGAGAGGTTCACCAGCGCCACCGCCGCCCAGGCCGCGGGCCGCCGCAGCCATCGGCCGAGCGGCTCCCGCACAAGGAGGGCGAGCCCGCACTGGGCGAGGCCGAAGGCGACGGCCGCCAGGGTCGGCGGGTCCAGGTTCGAGACCGTGGCGCCGGGGACGCCGACCATCGACGCCGGGTAGCCGGCCCACAGGACGAGCCCGGCGGTCGCCGCCGCGCCGCCCGTGAGCAGCACCCAGCCGGAACGCCGGGTCAGCTCGCCGCGCGTCCACGCGGCGCCCAGCGTGTACGGCACGAGCCAGCCCGCCGCCACGTTGATCCAGCCGAGCCAGGAAGGTCCGCCAAGACCGAAGCGAACGAGATCCACGTGCAGTACGACGGCCAGCGGCCACAGCGGGTTGATCCGCGCCACCAGCGGAGTCGCCGCCGTCAGCGCCGCGAAGACCAGCAGGAACCAGAGCGGCGAGAGCGCCAGCTTGACCAGCGTGTGGACGGTCTCGAGGCCGGCGCCCGACGCGAGCATGCACCCCGCCGCGACGGTCCACAGCACTAGCACGGCGGCGACCGGCCGGAAGAGCCGCGCGAGCCGGACCGTCAGCCACGCCCGGTAGCCCGTGCCGCGCGCCCGCGCCGACGCATGACTCTTGGCGGCCACGTGCCCGCCCACCAGGAAGAACACGGCGAGCGTCTGGAAGACCCAGGAGATCGGCGCGAGCCACGGCATGTGCCGCAAGGGGCTGGCCGCGTGGAGCCCGCCGCTGTCCGGCACGATCGCGGTGACCAGCCAGTGCCCGAGGACGACGCCGAGGATGGCGAGGGCGCGCAGGGCGTCGACGGCACGGTCGCGGTCGGGCGGGGTCGCGGCGTCGACACGGCGGACGAGTGCACGCAGGTCACGCATGGGAGGCCCCTTCCGGGCTCTGGCCGCGCACGATCCGCGCGAGGCTGTCCAGTGCGACCGACCCCGGCTTCAGGTAGTCGCTGTGGCCGCCGTCGCCCGCAGGGAAGACGCGCGCGCCGAAGCCGGGGGACACCGGGTCCGTCCCGAAGCCGACGGTGGTCCCGAACAGGCCGACGCTGCTGTGCGGTACGTCAGAGATCCAGTCGTCGGCGCCGCGCCCTGCCCAAATCCGGGTGTGGGTACGGGATTTGAGATCGGCGGCACGGTCGACGCCGACACCCGGGCTGCCGTAGAGGGCGATGTCGTCGACCTCCAGACCCTGCGGCCCCTGCGATCCCTGCGCCCCCTGTGCCGCCGCCCGGCCGCACACGACCGACCCGTACGAATGGCAGAGCAACGAGAGACGCGCCCCCGGATTGACGTCATTCAACTCACCGACGAATGCCCTGAGTTCGGGCGCGGCCTCCTCGGCGCGGTCCGTCGTCAGGACGGCGGGGCTGACCGTGCCCGGCGTCTCGTAGCCGAGCCAGGCGACGACCGCCGCGCGCGGGCCGAGCCGCTCGTGCAGGGCGACGGCTCCCGCACGGAATCTCCCGTAGGTGTCGATGCCGGTGTCCGAGCCCGGCACCAGGACGGCGACCCGTTCCGCCGCCGCCAGATCGCCGAGCACCTCGGCGGTGCGGCCCGCGCCGCGCCCGTCGAAGGAGAGGAAGTTCCGTTCCTGACCGGCCATGGCCCGCAGCCGCGCCGCCCTGTCCCGGTCGCCGTACCGCTCGGCCATCTCCGCGGCCTCGGCGGCGTTGGCGCGGTTCGCGTCGTACGCGGTGTCCAGCGTGGCCGCCGTCAGGGGCGGGATGTCCGCCGGGGCGGGGGCCGGGACCTGCGGGCGCGCCGCGGCCGAAACCGGCACGACGACGGCGCCTGCCACCAGCGCGGCGAGCAGAGTGCGGCGCAGCCGTCCGGCCCGGAGCTTCATGGGGTGCCTTCCCTTCCGTACGAGACGCGTCGTACGCGATGCGCGTCTCTGGAAAGGAAGTTATGGATCAGACCTGGTAGTCGGCATCACACCAGGGAACTCACTTGCACCGTAGCTCTCAGGTATGACGGGTAGCCCAGGGGCGACCCCCGACCTCCGTCCCTAGTAGGCCAGTTGCGCGATCTCCTCCGCGACCACGGCGCAGGCGTCCGCCGCCGGATCGATCAGCGGGAAGTGCCCCACGTCTTCGAGCAGCGTGACCCCGACGACCTCGCCCGCCTTCGCGGCCGCGTCGGCGTACGACTCGGAGACGGCGTGCGGCACGACGATGTCGGTACGTCCCTGAACCACGGCGGTGGCGATCCCGGTCGGCAGCAGGGCGGCCGGATCGGCGTGCGGGAGCCTTTCTTCGAACTTCCCTTCCCCACCCAGGAGTTGGAGTGCGGCACCCGTGCAGACCCCCAGCTCCTGAGCGACCCGGAAGTCGGCGATCGGGGCGAGGGCGACGACGCCGCGCAGGGGCGCGGGCCGTTCGGTGCGCCAGGGCGAGCCGACGGGCAGCACATGGCGTGCGGCGGCCCACAGGGCGAGATGTCCGCCCGCGGAGTGCCCCGTCACGACGGTGCGGCGCGGATCGGCGGACGGCAGGAACTCCCGGACGAGGCCGGGCAGTGCGTCGAAGGCGGCGGCGACGTCGTCGAACGTCTCGGGCCAGCGCCCGGCGACGGGCCCCTCTCCCTGCACAGGGATCGAACTCCCTCGCCGGTACTCCACGTTGGCCACGGCGAATCCGCGTCTGGCGAGGAAGTCCGCGAAGGGGGTGATGTGCTGCCGGTCGTACGGGGCGCGCCAGGCGCCGCCGTGCAGCACGACGACGAGCGGGGCGGGGGTTTCCGTACGGATGCGGGGTTCGTAGAAGTCGACGACCTGGTCGGGGTGTTCGCCGTACGCGGCGGTGACGTCGGGCGGCACCGCGGGGTGCGAGAAGGCGGCGTCGGCCTCGGCGGCATCGCGGGCCACGGCGGCGTCGTCCGGCATTGCGACAACCTCTCTGCGGGTGGGGGGAACGGCGGGGCGGGGAGACTGATTCTTGCGATCTTCCCCTACCCCGCCCCTTCCCGGTAACGGTCGCCCCGCGGGTGCTGACGGTTCGGGTGGTGGACGCCCGGGGGCTGCGCCCCCAGACCCCGCTCAAGCCCGCCGCTTCGCGGCGGATCTTTCCCGCCCACCCACCCGATCGGCCCGGCCTTTTCAGCCCGTCCGGCGTTTGAGGACGAACTCGCCGAAGGCGGTGATCAGCGGCCACCTCGCGGCCGGCGCAGCCGGAAAGGATTCGGGTAAGGGCGGGCTCGGGGAAAGAACCGCCGCAGGCTAGCCCTCAGCCGCCAGCACCCCGGCCAGCACCCCCGCCGCCCGCTCCGCATCGGCGAAGCCCACGTACAGCGGTGTGAAGCCGAAGCGGAGGACGTCCGGGGCGCGGAAGTCGCCCACCACGCCCGCCTCGATCAGCCGCCGCATGACATCCCCGGCGTCCTCGCACCGCAGAGCCACCTGACTGCCCCGCTCACCATGGGCCGCCGGAGTGATCGGCTCCACCCGGCCCGCGGGGACGTAAGCCGCCACGCACTCCAGGAAGAAGTCCGTCAGGGCGAGGGACTTGGCCCGCACCGCCTCGATCGAGACGCCGTCCCAGACGTCGAGCGCCGCTTCGAGAGCGAGCATCGAGAGGATGTCGGGCGTACCGACGCGCCCCCTCACCGCCCCCTCCGCCGCCTCGAACTCCGGCCGCATCCCGAAGGGCTCCACATGCGAGTTCCAGCCGGGCAGCGGCGAGTCGAAGCGCCCCTGCAGATCCGCCCGTACGTAGATGTACGCAGGCGAACCGGGCCCCCCGTTCAGGTACTTGTACGTGCAGCCGACCGCGAGGTCGACGCCGTGCTCGTCGAGCCCGACCGGCAGCGCACCGGCCGTATGGCACAGGTCCCAGACGACGAGCGCGCCCGCCTCGTGCACGGCGGCCGTCAGGGACGGCAGATCGTGCAGGCGTCCCGTGCGGTAGTCGGCGTGGTTCAGGAGGACCGCCGCGGTACGCGGGCCAAGGACGCCCCGCACCTCACCGGGCGCGACCGCCACGACCCGGCAGCCAGTGAGCCGCGCCGCGGACTCGGCGATGTACCCGTCCGTGGGAAACGTCGTCGCGTCAACGACGATCTCGTCGCGCCCCCCTGCCGGGTCACCCGCCATGCGTACGGCGGCGACCAGCGCCTTGAAGACGTTGACGCTGGTGGAGTCGCCGACCACGATCTGGCCGGGGGCGGCGCCCACCAGGGGCGCTATCCGGTCACCGATCCGCTCGGGCGCGGTCCACCAGCCGCTTTCGTCCCAGGAGCGGATGCGGAGTTGCCCCCACTGCCGGGAGATGACGTCCGCGACGCGCTCCGGCACGGCTGCCGGCAGGGCGCCCAGGGAGTTGCCGTCCAGGTAGACGGTGTCGTCTAGGACGAACTCCTTGCGCTTCGCGCGGAGTTCGTCCTCCGCATCCAGCCTTGCCGCTCGCGCTTTCATGTCCGCCTCAGCGCCGTCGTGGGTTCTGCCCACCCGTCCCGCCTTGCGGGACGCCTGCCCAAAACCAGTGCTGACCTCAGACATGGCTCCTCGCAGTCCACAGCTCGGGGAACACGTTCTTCACGGCGCGCTTCTCCAGCCAGGCCACCCCGGCGGAGCCGCCCGTGCCGGTCTTGGAGCCCATCGCGCGGCGCGTCGCCACCAGATGGTCGTTGCGCCATCGCCACACCAGCTCGCCGACGTCCGTCAACGTCTCGCCGAGGCGGGCCAGTTCATCGCTCTCGTCACCGGAGTAGAGGTCCGTCCACACCTTCTCGACCTCGGGCGACGGCTCGTACTTCTGCGTCAGGTCGCGCTGCAGCACGGCGTCCGGAACGGCGTGCCCGCGCCGTGCGAGCAGCGCCAGGACCTCGTCGTACAGGCTCGGCTCCTGAAGCGCCTTCTCCAGCTCCTGGTGGACGCGCGGCGCGCCCCGGTGCGGCACCAGCATGGACGCGGACTTCTCGCCGAGGAGGAACTCCATGCGGCGGTACATCGCGGACTGGAATCCGGACCCCTCGCCGAGCGCGGCGCGGTAGGAGTTGAACTGCCCGGGCGTCAGCTGGGCCAGCGGGCGCCAGGAGGCGTTCAGCGCCTCCAGCTCGCGAATGCTGCGCTTGAGTGCCGCCACCGCGACGGGGATGTCGTCGCGGCGCAGGGCGTGCGACGCGGTCTCCCACTCGTGGACGATGACGGTGAACCACAGCTCCATCACCTGGGTGGTGACCAGGAAGACCATCTCTCCGGGATCTTCGGAGCGGGGGTGCTGGAGGTGGGTGAGGACGTCCGCCTGGACGTAGTCCTCGTAAGGGGTGGTGCCGGCGAAATCGAGGTTCGGGGTCTCCGCCTCGTGGGACATCGCGGACATCGCGGTCTCCTTGAATACGTACTACGGGTAGCGGTCCGCCCCTGCCGTTACCGACACGGGGGCCCCGGTCCCCACCGGCATCCTCCGCAACATCCCACGAAACGGCAAGACCTGCCTGGTCACAGCGGCGTCCAGACAGGTCTCGCACGTGGTCAGGGGCTAGCCCAGCGTGTCCGCCGCCGTCTGGGACGAGTCCCTCAGGAAGCCGGCGCAGCGCTCGTACTCCTCCTGCTCGCCGATCGACTGCGCGGCGCGGGCCAGCGCGTGCAGGGCGCGCAGGAAGCCGCGGTTCGGCTCGTGCTCCCACGGCACCGGGCCGTGGCCCTTCCAGCCGCTGCGGCGCAGCGAGTCGAGGCCGCGGTGGTAGCCGGTACGGGCATACGCGTACGACTCGACGACGCTGCCCCGCTCGAACGCCTCGTCGGCGAGCTGCGCCCAGGCGAGGGAGGAGGTGGGGTACTTGGCGGCGACGTCGGCGGGCGCCGCGCCGTTCGCGAGCAGCTCGCGCGGCTCGGGGTCGTCGGGCAGGTGGGTCGGGGGCGGTCCCCCGAGCAGATCCTTGTGAATGGCCATGGGTTCCAGTCTGCGCCATGACGGCATGCGACGGGCCCGGCACCCCGTCCTGAAAGGCGGGATGCCGGGCCCGTGGCCTCGGCAGGTGCCGGTTACTTCAGCTTCGTACCCGTGGAGCGCAGGTTCGCGCAGGCCTCGCTGACGCGCCCGGCCATGCCCGCCTCGGCGAGCTTGCCCCAGGTGCGCGGGTCGTACTGCTTCTTCGAGCCGACCTCGCCGTCGACCTTCAGGACGCCGTCGTAGTTGCGGAACATGTGGTCCGCGACGGGGCGCGTGAAGGCGTACTGGGTGTCGGTGTCGAGGTTCATCTTCACGACGCCGTTCTCAAGGGCGGTGGCGATCTCCTCGGCCGTCGATCCGGAGCCGCCGTGGAAGACGAAGTCGAACGGGGCGGTCTTGCCGTACTTGGCGCCGACGCCCTCCTGGAGGTCCTTGAGGAGCTCCGGGCGCAGGACGACGTTGCCCGGCTTGTAGACGCCGTGCACGTTGCCGAACGATGCGGCGAGCAGGTAGCGCCCCTTGTCGCCGAGACCAAGGGCTTCCGCCGTACGCAGCGCGTCGTCGACGGTCGTGTACAGCTCGTCGTTGATCTCGTGCGAGACGCCGTCCTCCTCGCCACCGGTCGGGGTGATCTCGACCTCGAGGATGATCTTCGCGGCGGCGGCCTTCGCGAGCAGCTCCTGGCCGATGGCCAGGTTGTCGGCGAGGGTCTCGGCGGAGCCGTCCCACATGTGCGACTGGAAGAGCGGGAGACGGCCGGCCTTGACGCGCTCGGCGGAGACGTCGATCAGCGGACGGACGTAGGTGTCCAGCTTGTCCTTGGGGCAGTGGTCGGTGTGCAGCGCGACCGTGACGTCGTACTTCGCGGCGATGATGTGCGCGTACTCGGCGAGGGCGACGGCGCCCGTCACCATGTCCTTGTTGTACTGGCCGCCCAGGAACTCCGCACCACCGGTGGAGATCTGGATGATGCCGTCGCTCTCGGCCTCCGCGAAGCCGCGCAGGGCCGCGTTCAGGGTCTGCGAGGAGGTCACGTTGATGGCCGGGTAGGCGAACTTGCCTGCCTTCGCCCGGTCGAGCATCTCGGCGTAGACCTCGGGGGTTGCGATGGGCATGTGTCCGCTCCTTGTGATGTGCGGGTGTGTGCTTGGCCCTGACCTAAGGGGGCGACGTCATCGTCGCCCCCATCTTTCCAGACTCGCCGGACGGCTCCAGCCGCCGTACCCGGCCGCCGTGCCTAGTCCAGTCCGAGGTCGTCCTTCGAGTACGCGAAGAGGTACGGCACCCCGGCGCCATCGGTGATCTTCTCGCCCGCCCCGGTGGCGCGGTCGACGATGGTCGCGACGCCGACCACCTCGGCACCGGCCTCGCGCACGGCCTCGACGGCGGTGAGCGGCGAGCCGCCGGTGGTGGAGGTGTCCTCGACGACGAGTACGCGGCGGCCCTTGATGTCGGGCCCTTCCACCCGGCGCTGCATGCCGTGCGCCTTGGCGGCCTTGCGCACGACGAACGCGTCGAGGCGCTTGCCCCGCGCGGCGGAGGCGTGCAGCATCGCGCCGGCGACGGGGTCGGCACCCATGGTGAGCCCACCGACGGCGTCGAAGTCCAGCTCGGCGGTGAGGTCGAGCAACACCTGCCCGACCAGCGGGGCGGCCTCGCCATCGAGGGTGATACGGCGCAGGTCGACGTAGTAGTCGCCCTCCAGACCCGAGGAGAGGGTCACCTTGCCGTGCACCACGGCCTTGTCCTTGATCTGCTGCAGCAGAGCGCCACGTACGTCGTCAGTCATGCCTGCCAGCTTAAAGCCGCTGAAGCCGCGTCCAGGTCCAGGTCGTCGACGTCTCCAGGGGGTCGATCGGGGTGACGAGGCGGGGCAGGGTGTTGAGCCCGTCCGGCGGGCCGGTCTGCGGCTCGACGCAGACGGCGGCGTCCTGCTCGTCGTACACGACGACCCATGGCTCGCGGCTCTTCACCTGGAGCTGGAGCTGCTCGGGCCAGGTGAGGGTGACGTCGACGCCGTCGGGCATGCCGAAGCAGTCGTCCCAGGGGCCGGGGGTGGGGGTGATGCGGCGGCCGGTGGGCAGGTGGTCGTCGCCGCGCTCTTCCTGCCAGGCGGCGCTGAAGTCGACGCGCACGTCTTCTTGTCCTTCTCCCAGGTTCCGGTTGAACCAGGGATGCCAGCCCGCCTGGGCGGGGAAGGAGTCGCCGTAGGTCTCGATGCCGAGGGTGAGGGTGAGGGAGTCCTCGGTGAGGGCGACGAGCTGGGTGACGCGGCCCTGGTAGGGCCAGGGCTCGGCGAGGTCGTAGGTGAACGCGGCCTCGGTGGCGGTGGCTCGGGCGGTCTTCCACTGGGCGTCGCGGGCGAAGCCGTGGATGGCGTGCGGCGCCGAGTTGACCGGCATCTGGTGCAGGGTCCCCCCATTCCGGAACCGCCCCTCCCGAATCCGCCCGCACCAGGGAACCATCGGGAAGCACCCATACCGCTCCCCTTGCCGCAGCAGCTCCCTGCCGCCGACCCGCAGACTCCCCACCCGGCAGCCGTTCCCCGCCTGCACGGTCACTTCCGCGTCACCCGCGGTCAGCGTCACACCATCACTCGTCACGCCGTCGACCCTACGGGTTCCCTTCCCCAACCCCGCCCCTACCCGAATCACTTCGGGGTGGGCGGGCAACTGCCGGGCAATCGGGAAGGGGGTCCCCCCTGCTCATTAAGAGCTTGGGGGCGGGCGGGAAAGCTTTCGCCGCGAAGCGGCGGTACGGCGGCGCGTCGGCAGACCGGGGCCGCTGCCGGGCAATCGGGAAGGGGGTCCCCCCTGCTCATTAAGAGCTTGGGGGAGGGCGGGAAAGCTTTCGCCGCGAAGCGGCGGTACGGCGGCGCGTCGGCAGACCGGGGCCGCTGCCGGGCAATCGGGAAGGGGGTCCCCCCTGCTCATTAAGAGCTTGGGGGAGGGCGGGAAAGATCCGCCGCGAAGCGGCGGTCTTGAGCGGGGCCCGGGGACCTACCGCCGCTTCCGCAACGCTCGGCCCAACACGATGGCCGAGGCGACGACCACCGCCGCGGCCGGCGCGGCCCAGCGCAACGTCGCGCTCGTCGACATCGCCTCCGCCGCCGGCGCCGGCGCATACCGCCCCCGCGGCGGCGCATGATCGACCTCCTCCGCGCTGCGGCCGATCATCGTCCGCCGGGCATGCGCAGCCTCCGCAGGCGGCGCGACGACGTCGTCGTCATCGTCCTCGTCCACCGCGTCGAACGACGACGGCGGCACCTCCGTCTCGAAGACGGACACCTCGGGAGCCACCGGCTCCGGGGGTTCGGCCGCAGGGGAAGCCGCCGCAGCCGCCTCCTCCGGAGGAGCAAGCGCCGCGGCGAACCGCTCAAGCAGCCTCCGCACCGCCCCCTCCACAGCCTGTGGAGAACTCTCCGCGACCCGCCCGTCGGCCGAAGCCGTCCCCCCGAACAGCACCCGCGCCCCACCGTCCGTCGGAACGACCCGCACCGTCAGCGAGATCTTCACGGAGCCGCTGCCGCGCACCTCCGTGCCCTCGCCCTCGACGACGTATCCGTCATCGCCCCGCGCAGCGACCCGCGCCGCACCCCGGTACGTGATCGTGTGCCCCCCGACCCGCACCTTGAGGCGGCCGGAGAGCGGCGCGGCCGCCTCGTCCGCGTCGCGCTGAAGCCCGGGCACCGCCCCGGCGACCTTCTCGGGGTCGCCGAGCACCTGCCGGAGGCGGTCTGCGGGAACCGGAACGAACACCTCATGCTCCATGGCAGTCGAGCCTACCCACGGGCCCCGCACCATGTACGTCAGTTCGCCGGTTCCTCCTCAGTTCGCGTACCGCGGATGCACCAGTGTGGAGGGGGTGAGCCCCCGCAGCCGCGTCCGTTCGGCGGATTCGGCGGGCCCCACGCCCGTCTGCCGCAGCCCCGGCATCCGGGATGCCGCAAGGACGGGAACGGTCCGCGCGGCGAGCACGAAACCCCAGTCGCGCGGCGCCGCACCGCCGTCCGCCGTCCGGTCGGGCCCGGCCGCGAACCCGGAGACCCTGCCGCCCGCGCGGTACGGCGCGGTCCGCAGCCCGGCCGCCCGCAGCGTCGTCTCCACCGTCCAGAAGACCCGCGGCCGCGAGGAGACGGGCCCCGCGTGCACGGCGAGCCGCCCGCCGGGCGTGAGCGCGCGGGACGCGAGGCCGTAGAACTCCTGGGAGTAGAGCTTGGTGCTCGCCGTGATACCCGGGTCCGGCAGATCGGAGATGACCACGTCGTACGTACGCGGGGGCGAGCGCAGCCAGCGGAACGCGTCGGCGTTCACCACCCGCACCCGGCGGTTCCGGTACACGTGCCCGTTCAGCTCGCTCAGCGCGGGATCGCGCCGTGCCAGGTGCACCACCCCCGCGTCGAGTTCCACCACGTCCACCCGCTCGACCCCCGGATGCCGAAGCACCTCGCGCGCCGCGAGCCCGTCGCCACCGCCGAGGATCAGCACGCGCGCGTGCGGTCCGTTCATCGCGGGGTGGACGAGCGCCCGGTGGTAGCGGTGCTCGTCGCGTCCGCTGACCCGCAGCCGCCCGTCGAGGTAGAGGTCGAGCGAACGGCCCGGCCCGCCGGTGAGCACCACTTCCTGTACGTCGGTCTGCACCGCGACCCGCACATCCTTCCCGTACACCGCACGCCGCGCCGCCGCCTCGAAGTCGCCGACGAGCACGGCGGCCGACGCGAGAAGCCCGAGCACGGTGATGTTCGCGACGATCAGGACCCAGCGCGCCCGGGTGCTCAAGTCCCGCCGGAAGAGCCCGAATACGAGGGCGCCGCCCGCGATCGCGTTGATCGCCCCGGTCATCAGGGCGCCGGTCAGCTGCCCGAGGAGCGGGAGCAGCAGGAAGGGGAAGGCGAGCCCGCCGACCAGCGCGCCCACGTAGTCGGCGGCGAACAGGTCCGAGACCGCGCCGCTCGCGTCCTGCCGCCTGATCCGCTGGATCAGGACCATGAGCAGCGGTACTTCGGCGCCGATGAGCAGCCCGATGGCGAGCGAGAACGCGACGAGCAGATACCGCGAACCGCTCGCCCACACCTCGCCCCGGTCGCCGGTCCAGGCGAACGCCGCGTACAGAGCCATCGCGCTGAGACCGCCGACCAGCGCGAGCGCCGCCTCGACCAGACCGAACCCGGCGGCCGCCCGGTACCGCAGCCGCTTGGCGAGCAGCGAGCCGATGCCCATGGCGAAGACCATCACGGACAGGACGACCGAGGCCTGGGTGACCGAGTCGCCGATCAAGTACGAGGCGAGGGCGACGAGTTCGAGTTCGTACACCAGGCCGCAGGCCGCGCAGACGAAGACGCCCGCGAGGACGAGGAACCGCCCCGTCCGGGGCGTGACGGGCAGACGCGTTGACGGCTCTCTCACGCTGGGAACGCTACGTCACCGCATGCTCACACCGGGTCCCCCACAAGGGTGCATCTGCGCCGCACCGTGCCCCGCCCGGACCCCTGGGATCCCTCAGATCCCCGCATGGATCCGCACCCCCACCCGGGTCCGCGTGGCCACCAACTGGCCGTCCTGCGGATACGCGTGCCACGTACGCCACTGCACAGCGCCCTCGTGCCGCTGCGCCAGCATCGCCGTGAAGGCGTGCGGACTGCCGGGGAACACCCCGGCGAGACCGTACGGATGCTCCGACACCAGTGCGAGCAACTCCTGGGCCCGGCCCGCGAACTGCCCCCGGGAGAGCGTCTCGACCCGCGCCGCGAATTCGTACTCCCACTCGCCGAGACGCTTGGAGACACCGAGAGGCAGCGGCGTACTGCTGCCGGGAATGCACGCGACGGTCTCGGAGCAGCTGCCCTGCTCCTCCTCGAGCAGCACCTGATGGGAGGCCCCCAGGAGCCTCAACTCCATCTTTGCGTCGTCGAGTTCGAGTTCGAGTGTGGCGAGCGCGGGCAGCGGCTCGCGCCCCAGAGTCCAGGCGAGGTCCGCGGCGCACGTGTCGGTATAGACAGTCTTCAGGGTCGTGAGCATGGGTCGGCTCCGCTAACACGCAATGGAGGTGGTGCCGGCGCACCCGGTCGGTCACCGGGAGGCCGGAATGCCGGCTCGTGCCCACGAGAACGTCCTTGTTGTCCAAGTCGTCCGTCCGAGGGCGGCGCTGACGGTTAAGAGGGAATCATGGACTGCTGCACTGCCACAGCGTTTTTACCCAACTTCGTAGGGTTTCCATCCCCTCGGGGGCTCCACAGCTCAACTGTTCAATGACTTCTTCACCAGTCAACGACAAAGTGCCCGGCAGGAGTTGTCCCCTGCCGGGCACTTCAACGGATCGACGGACCAGCTGCCCCGTGTCAGCTGCCTCCGCCACCTCCACAGCCGCCCCCGCCGCCCCCGCCGCACGAGGAACCGCCGCCGCAGGAGGAGCCGCCGCCACAGGAACTTCCACCGCCGCTGTCACCGCCGCCGGCCCACCAGCCGCCGCCGGACGCCGCACCGCCGGACGCCCCCGAGCGCGACCGCCCGCCCCGTCCACTTCCGGCCGCCACGGCGAGTGCGACGACCACCAGAACCACTGCGACAAACACGAAGACGAAGACCATGACCTTCACGCCCTTTCTGTTCCCCCGAAGCAGGCCCCCCGTTGGGTCCGCGTTCTTTAAGACGTTGTTGTGTGTAGTTGTTGTGTGCCGTTGCTGTGTGCCGTTCTTGCACGCTGGTCTTGCGTGCCGTTCTTGCGTGAAGAGGGAATGCCCCGGGCCAAGGCGGCCCAAAGCAGAGTTGAGGAAGTTCAGAGGGTTCTCGCGGGGCAAATGCCCCTGACCTGCTCAGAGGGGCAGTTCAGGGGCCGTCCGTGCCTCACTGGGCCGTCTGTGGGCCGTCATCTCCTGCGGAGAGGGCTCCAAAGACCTGGTCGATGGCGCGGCGGGCGCGCTCTCGACTGTCGGGCATGAGATGGGCATACACGCGCAGCGTCAGGCCTGGGTCAGCATGCCCCATGTACTCGCTGACGGCCTTGATGTTCTCGCCCGCATCCAGCAACGCGGATGCGTAGAAGTGCCGCAGCGCATGCATGCCGTGCTCGCGAGCTCCTGCGTAGCGCTCCCCTTCCTCAGCCTCCGGTATGAATCCCGCCTTGGCGAGTGCGGGTTTCCAGTCCTTGGCGTTGAAGTTGCTGCGCCACACCATGCCCCCTTGCTCAGCGGTGAAGATCAGCCGCGCAGACACCTTCGGTCCCTCCGGCGTATCCCACGGCAACGTGATCTCCACGGGCTTGCGGGCATCCACGTGCACCCGGAGGGCTCGCGCCACGGAATCAGGCAACGGCACGTCCCGCTTCTTGCCGCCCTTGGGAAGAGCGAACACCGGGCGTCCTTCAACGTGCTTGATCTGTCGGACCACATGGAGCGTTTGCCCGTCGGCGTCGATGGCGTCCTCCGCCAAGCCGAAGATCTCGCCCTGACGCAGGCCGCACCCGGCGCCCACGTCGACCATCGCCCGGTACGGCTCCAGAAGGGCCGCTCGAACGGCGAACACCTGGTCGGGCACCCAGGGGACTACCGGGTGTGCGTCGGCCTTGGGCAGCCGCACGGTCCGCGCGCTGCAAGGGTTGCGGGACAGCAGCGAGTCATCGACAGCAGCGGCCAGGACCGATCGAACGTCCGCGAAGATGTTTCGGGTGTAGGACGGACCCACACCGGGCTTCATCTCCAGTCCGGCGAGAAGCTCCCTGATGTGCTCAGGCCGGAAGGTCCCGACCGGTCGGGAGCCGATCTCCGGGTAGATGTGCAGCCGCAGGCGCCGGCCGAGTTCCTTCCGGCCCATCGGACTGGACGTCTTGCTGTCCAACCACTTCTCCGCGTACTGCCGGAACGTAATCCGCACGGACTTGGGGTCGGTGTACTGACCGCGCGTCATGTCCGTCTCAATAGCGCTGAGCCACTTCTCGGCACGGCGCTTCTGTCCGTCGGGGAAGCTCTTGGACTTCTCGGTGCCGTCGGGGCCGACGTAGCGGGCCCTGTAGCGAAGGCCGCTGCCGTGGCGGTCGGTCTTGACGCGGACGGTCTTGCCGTCGGCGCTGGTCTCCGTCTTGTACCAGCGGTCTTGGATGTGGCCAGCCATAGGGCGGCGTTCCCTTCGCGACAGGAGGAAGGGAGGGCCACGGTGTGGCCCTCCCTTGGGGTGTTGCGGCTGCTCAAGTGCGCGTCGTCAGGCAGCGTCCTCGTCCGCCATGCGTTTCCTGGCCCAGTCGTGGACGGCAGCGGGGTCGTAGCGGATGTGCTTGCCGACGCGGAAGCCGGGCGGGCCGGTGCGCTTCCTACGCCACTGGTAGACGGTCTCCTTGGGCACCTCGAACATCTCGGCGATGTCGTCGGGGGTGAGGTAGCGGTCTGGGAGTCCGCCCCGGAGCGTTGCGCGGGGGTCGGATTGAGCGGAACGGGTTCGGCTCATGAGGTCCTCGGAAGTGGAGTTGCCTTGCTGAAGGCTTCGGGGCATCTCGGGAGTGCACGCCTGTCCGAGGTGCGAATTTCTGCGTCACCGCGTCATCTGCGTCATTCGAGCTTCTGACCTGCGCGTTTGGGTGACGCAGTGATTTGGCGTGCGTCATCGGTGCGTCATGGGCTGCGTCATCGGGTGACGCAGATGACGCAGGATGACGCAGAGAATACCGTCTGCGTCATCGCTGTAGCCGCAGGTCAGGAGCCGATTTCCCGGCCGGATGACACAGGTGACGCAGCGTCTCCCCTCTTAGGACAAATGAGGGGGTGTCTGTTGTGGTGCAGTGCCGCTTCAAGCGTGAAGAAGGAGCCGCTTCGCGGCGCGACCCTTAGGCGGCGTCCGCCGAACAGCAAGAAGAGCACGCCTGGCCGGTGGTGCTCTTCTTGCTCGTCCGGGCGCCCCACCGTGGGGGTCAGAACATCTGCTCCTGCCCTTGCGGGGACGGGGCGACCTGGCGGGTCATTTCGAGGTAGCGGCCTTCCTTGGTGCGCCCCGAGTCGATGAGGACGCCACGGGCCGCGAGGGTCGGCTGAAGGCGCTTGAGCCGGTCGGAGAGCACCTTGCCCGTGGTCGGCCAGCCCTTGGGCAAGGGACGCGTTTCGTCATCGCTGTAGAGGCGACTGAGGCAGTGGAGCCACTCGGTCGAGGTCATCCGCTGCTCTGCGCCCGCCTCAAGGGTGTCGGCGTGCCTGAGGACGGTCTGCGCGAGGAGGTCGCCCTCAATCACGTCGTCGTTCAGGTCGTCCAGGCTGGCCCGGTAGGCGCTCAGCGCTCCCAGACCGGTGGCCGCATCGAGCTGCGCGCACAGATGCGCGAAGTCCGCCATCCGCAGATCGGTGGGGGTCTCCGCCTCGGCCGCGCGAACCTTGACCGTCAGGTCCAGGAGCGAACCGAGAACCACGGGCAGAACCTCCGCGTACTCCGCCCACAGCTCCGCCTCGGTGCGCCGGACGCGGGGCCGCTCCAGACGCAGCGGCAGGAGCCGTTCGGCGAGGTCGGGCCGGATGACGCCCACGTCGATTCCGGTCAGCAGCATGGGTCGGCGGTAGCGGGCACGGACCACGTCGCCGTCGGTGTAGAGGGCGCGTTTGACGCTTTCGGCGCCGGTGACGATGCAGCACATAGCGTCGGAGAGGTCCGGGGTCATGTGAGAGAGGTTGTCCAGGGCGGTGACCCAACCAGCGGCCACGGCCGCGATCAGGTTCTCCTCATCCTTCGGAGCGCGACGCAGGTCGCCGCTCATGCCCTCGACGATCCGCACGAGCATCCGCCCGCCGGTGGACTTCCCCGCACCCTGCGGCCCTGTGAGGAACGGCGCGGGGACGGGCACCGACGGCCCCAGGCAGCCGATCAGCCAGGCCACAGCCAGGCATTCGGTCTCGGCGGTGGCGAAGTTGCAGAGCCGGAGCAGGAGGTCGATGCCTTTGCCGTTGGTGTCTTTCGCGGGCAGGGGCAGTTCGCCGGTGAGCTGGGTGCGTCGCCAGCACACCTCGCGCGGGTCGGGGACGGTGATGTCCCAGCCGGTGGGGTGGATACGGACGGATTGCCCGTCGTTGCGGCCCAGGTCCAGCCAGGTTGCTCCGTCGAATCCCGGTGCAACGCGGATGTGCACGGGCTGCGTGTCCTCGTAGAGTGCGAGCGCTTCGATCAGGTCCAACGCCTCTTTGAGCGCGGTGCCGTTGAAGACGCCGCGCCCGTCCTTGAACAGGCCGACCATGAGTTCCTGGCGGTGGCTGCCGGTGGTGCCCTGGGAGCGGATCGGGCGGGCGACGGGGTGGCCGTTCCTCTGCGCGTAGACGGTGCCGTCGGCGGTGCGGAAGTACCGGAAGTGGGCCTGCGCGTAGTCGGTGATGACCTCGCGGGCGGGGTTCTTCTCGTCGTCGGACATGGTCATAGTCCCAACCTGGTACGGGCGTTGGTCCACGCGTCGGTGCAGTGCCGCAAAGTTTCGCCCTTGGCCTGCGCGGCAGTGAACAGCCGCGCGACGTGGGGCTCGGTGAGGCAGCCACACCGGCCATGTGTGGACAGCACGGCGAGAAAGGTCCGATAGACGGTGGTGTGGATCCCGTCGCGAGCCTCGGTGATGCGCTTTTCCGCCATCGCGATGCCACGTTGCAGGTAGGCGGGCGTGCGGTGACGGCAGGCTCCTCCCCCCACCGGTGCGGGCACGGCGAGGACCTTCGGCTGTGGCCGCACCGTGGCTGGCTCCTGGACAGCCAGCGAGCACACGACCTGCGGCAACTCCGTGATGGTGCCGGTACCGGGGCCGAGCCACCGGGCGTAGGCCATCGTGGACTTGATGTCGACGCCGTCCCGGACGCCGTTCATGGAGCGCATGGCGCCTCGGTAGATCCAGTGCTCGCCTCGGGTGGTGGCCACGGTCTGCGTGGGCGGCAGGGTTCGGGTTGCCCAGGTGACGGCGGCCGGGTGGTCGAGGTCGACGACGGTGAGGCCGGCGCCGCCGGGGTGGTAGGCCACCGCCGCCGCCTCGCGCCACGGCCGGTCCCACGTCGGCGAGTTGATTACGTCCGGGTCGGTGGTGGCGGCGGACCACGCGTGGCACGGGGCGGGGCAGGTGCAGGGGCCGGGGGTCTTCATGTTCGGCCGGCCGCCGCAGGCGTTCTTGGTGCATGCCGGGCAGTTCCCGAACGGCACCTTCCCCGCCCGCAGAGGCAGCACGGGCACACCGCCGTCTGCGAGATCCAGGGCGGTGCGCAGGAGCGCGGTGGGCAGTAACGGCCGGTGGCCCACTCGCCGGTTGTCGGTGGGTTGCGTCATGCTGGGTTCCTCCACAGGTCTGTAGTGGGCAGGTGGACAAGGGCGGCCCCGTTCTTTGGTGAGATGCGGGGGCCGCCCTGCTGTTGTGGACGGAGGCCGTGGCCATCCGGAGGTGGGTCTTGGTGGAGTGGATGACGTTGGCCAGCACCATCGTTGGTGGAGGGATCGCCACCACTTCAGCGGGATTTCTTGAGCGCAGGCGGTGGAAGCGAGACCGGGGCGATCAGCACATCGAG
The DNA here is from genome assembly GCF_026340305.1 of Streptomyces sp. NBC_01381. Taxonomy (NCBI): domain Bacteria; kingdom Bacillati; phylum Actinomycetota; class Actinomycetes; order Kitasatosporales; family Streptomycetaceae; genus Streptomyces; species Streptomyces sp. NBC_01381. Next base: position 534,093 of record NZ_JAPEPI010000001.1, read on the forward strand.
ATCCGGCGAGTCCTCTACGGCTCATATCTCGCAGGCTTGGCGAGGGCGCGGCATTCCTGCAGCGTTCTGGCACGAGAGGCGGAAGCGTCGCCAGATCAACGTAGGAACGCCGTTTGGGAGGCTTTCGAGCCCTGCATCGGTCTTCGCTACGAACTTGCGATCTCTGCTCCTGCGTTCGTTGTGACACCGGCAGAGAACACCTTTCGCAGGCTGCGTAGCTTGCGGGACGCTGTTGCAGACGGCTTACTGGCTGAGAGCGAGGAGTACGCGCGCCATCGACAGAGCTACGACGAGGCTCACTTGGCCCTCCGGAGCGCCATGCGAACTGACCTAGGCGCCGAGTCTTAGCCGTGGAAGTGGTTGCGCTTGATGACGGCCTTGCGGATGTGGAACGTGGTTCCGCCGCTGCCCCGGCTTGTGCCGAGGATCTGCACGGCGATGAAGCCGCCGAAGATGACCGCGGCCAGGATGATGAGCTGCTGCACGAACGCGGCGAGCGCGGCGATGAAGCCGGTGAGCAGGAGCAGGCCGCCGCAGACCGCGGCGAAGCCGATGCCGCCGAGCGCGATGTTCACCGCGGTACGGCTCACGGCGGGCTGCGCGGCCGGGGCGGGCGCGGGTGCCGGGGCGGTGGGCGCGGGGGTGAGGGTGTAGCCGGTGACGACGCGGCCGTCGGGCAGGACGATGGACTGCACCGCGGGCACCTGGCCCGACTGCACGGGCACGAGCGGTGCCGCGTGCGGGGTGGCGGGGGTGATCGGGATGGGGTGGTGGACTTCGAGGGCGGTGGGCTGCTCGGGGTAGGCCATGAGGCGCTCCGGCGGGTAGGGCAGCGGGCCCGCGTGAGGTGTGACGCGGGCCCGCGCGCGGGTGTGACGGAGAGGTGTGATGCCGTGTGACGGGGCGCTGTGATGGCGCGTCACACGTGCGCCTGCCTAGGGGTTTGGGTGTGACGCGGCCCGTCACATGTGACGGGCGTCAGGCAGCTGTGAGGGCGGGAACGATCCGCCACCGGCCGGTCTGATCGGTCGGCTCCAACCGGCCTTCCAGAGCGGCATCCTTGAGCCGCTTGGACACCCAGGAGCGGCCAAGGTTGTTGCGGTCGCACCAGTCGGTGAAGTCCTTGGGACCCACCACCATGCGCCCCTCCTCCTCAAACTCCGCGAGCGCCTCATCGAGCAGGCGCCGAGCATCCTCCGGGGAGGGCTTGCGGCCCTGCTCCTGCCCGAACACCGGTGTCTCGTCCCCCGGCTGGTTCTCGGGGAGTTCGGCCTCGGGGTCGATGTGCTCGTCCTCGGGGTCGACGCCCGCGCGCTGCTCCTCGTCCAACTCGTCCTCCTGCACGGGGGCCGCCGGGCTCTCCGGTCGGGCACGGTCGGTGTAGGCGCGTCCGGCGACGCTGGCCGCCGCACCGGCGGTGACGGCGTCGAGGGGCATGCGGATGTCGGCGAACTCCCGGTCGGCCCATTCGAGGGTCACGGGGTCGTTGCGGAAGGTGCGGGCCGGGTTGGCGTACAGCTCCTCTTCGATGCCTGCGGCGACGAGGTAGCAGTAGCCGGGCTTGCGGTTCTTCCAGGCGCCGGGGTTGGCGCCCGCCTCCAGCACCTCGTCCGGCAGGGCGAAGCTGGCGTCCCGCTCGTCCACGCCGAAGCACAGCGAGGCGGGCAGGGAGGCGCGGGTGTCGGTGCTGATCTGGTAGCCGCTGGCCCGCTGCATGGAGATGATCAGCGAGATACCGGCGGAACGGGCTTCTTGGGCGATCGTGGTGAACACGTCGTCGTCCAGCCGGGCGAGGGTGTTGGCGGCCTCCTCGAACCAGGCCAGCAGGTAGGCCATGCCCTCGCAGCCGCAGGCCCGTCCGTCGCCGCGGCAGGAGTGCGCGGGGTTGTTCTGTATCTCGGCGGCCTCGGGGCACCAGGCGCGGTAGCTGTGCGCGCCGAGCCACGCGGTACGAGCCGGGATCGCAGCCTTGACGGCCTCGATCATGATCTCGGTGTCCTGCGGGGTGGTGGCCACCCAGTCGCAGGCCGGGAAGATCTCGCCGAGGTCCTGGCCCTTCTTGACGTGGTCGGACAGCCACACGGCCACATCGCGGCGGGTCATGACCTCGGTGAGGATGTCGAGTGCGCCCTCGGTCTTGCCCGCGCCGGTCTGGCCCATGATGAGCAGGTGGATGGCCTGCGGCAGCGTGAGCAGCAGGAGTGAGCCGTCGTCGTAGACGCCGATGACCAGCGGTTCGGCGATCGAGCCGCCCGGCTTGGACGGGCCGGGGTACCAGGTGACCTGCTTGAGCATGTCCTGCGGCACGATGACCAGTTCGCCGCGGCGGGCCGATTCGGGGTCGGGCCGGTAGCGGACCGCGTTGGGCGGCACGTCCAAAGCGCCGGCCAGTTTGGGCAGCGCCTTGGCCATGTCCTCGTTGGTCGCCTCCCCGGCCGGTAGGGCGTAGGGGGCGGTGACCCGGTTGGGCTCCACCTTGGCCGCACCCAGCTTGGTCCCGGCAAGGCCAACCTTCTCCAGCAGGCCCGCGTCCGCGCCCTCACCACCGCCGTCGGGGTTGTGGCGCATGAGCATGCGCACGTTCCACGACAGCGCGACCGCCGGGCCGCCCATCAGGTACAGGTCGTCCAGCGGTCCGGCGGTGGGTCCGGCCAGGCACGCGGCAGTCAGCCACGCCGAGCCGAGCCCGGTCGTCAGGGCGGTGTGGAAGCGGCGCTGCTTGCTGGTCGTCTTGCCGATCAGCCAGGCGCCGCCCGACAGGGCGACGGAGGTGAGCGTGAGGCCGACCGCGGCCGGGGTGCTCTCATCCCACCGCAGGTGGCCCAACAGCCCGGCCAGGCCGATGCCGCCCACCCCCAGCCAGGGCGGGAGGTGCGGCTTGGCCCGGTGCAGCAGGTAGGCGCCCACGCCCCCGCCATCCGCGTTGCCCCGCTGGGCCTCCATCAGCTGGAGGATCTGGGCCTGTTCGTTGTCACTGCGCTTCATCACGGGTGCTGCCTCCTTACTGCTGGGCCCAGTTCATGACCGGCTGCTGCGGCTTGCGGGCGCGGTGGCGCACCCGGTTGATCTCTTCCTCGTACTGCTGCTGGAAGGTGGAGTACGCGGCCGCGGCGTTCTTCGCAGCACTGCGCAGGTCATCGGCGGCCTTGTTGACCTTGCGGGTCACCTTCGCCGCCCGGATGCGGGAGCCGAACGCGCGGCCCTCCGGGTCCGGCACGGCGGCCAGCACACCCTTGAGGATCTCGGCGGCCATGGCCACCTCGATGGACAGCGTCACCCCCGCCGCGCGCAGCGTGTTGCAGTAGTTGCGCACCTGCGCGGGCGAGGTGAACTCCGGGGCAGGCAACAGGGACTGGGAGTTCGAGCCGCCCCCGTTCGAGCTGGCCGTGCCCTTGTTGTTGTTCACCGTGACGTTGATCGGCGGGACGAATGAGCCGCCCATCGCTCCAACGAATCCGCCGGCCGCGCTGGCGAACTTGTCGGTCTTGGACGAGCCGTTGGTGGGGGCGGTGTTGGTCCGGGCGTGCCGCGCACGCTGACCAGCGGTGTTGTTGCGTGCCATCAGACGATCTCCTGAGGTCAGTGCGTACGGCGGACGATGAGCCAGGCGGTCTGCGCGGCGAGCAGGGTGAGGAGCCAGAGCAGCTCCAGCGGGCCCGCGAGCGGCCCGAAGGCCGCGGCGAGCGCCACCCAGGCGGTGGCGGTGGTGGCAAGCAGGGTCAGGCCGATGCGCCAGCCCAAGACGCCGCGGTCGGCGGCGGGGCGGCGGCGCTGGGTGATGAGCAGCCACGCCAGGGGGCCTGCGGCGAGCGGGGCGAGCAGCAGCCCGGACCACCAGGCCAGCGCATGCAGCACCGCGGTGCCGGGCAGGGCCAGCACGGCGAGGGCAAGCGGGGCCAGCGAGCGGCGGTTCTTCCACAGGAGCCGCCCCAAGAAGCCGAGCGCTTCGCGGGACAGGGACGGGCGGTCGGGCACGACCACGATGAACGGCTGGCTGGAGCGCTGGCGGGGGATGCGGACGGTGGTCGCTCCGGCGGGCGCCTTCGCGGTGCGCGTGCGGGAGCGGGTACGGCTGGACACAGCGGATCTCCTCGCGGTGAGGGAAGCGGATTGGGGGTGCTGTGCAGGTCAGGCGGCGCGCTGTTCGGTGCGGCGGATACAGCGCTCGCAGGCGCCCATCGAGGTGCGGATGACGTATCCGGCATCCCGCCCACAGGCGGGGCAGGTCCGGCGCCGGCGCATCATCGCCTCGTGCGCCCGCCAGCGGGCGGGCGTCATGGGCCGGACCGGTTTGGCCAGGTCGAGGCGGTAGAGGTAGGCCACCGCGATACCGCGCGGGTAGCGCCACATCAGCTGTGCGGCCACCTCCTGCCCGCCGGGCCGCAGCCCCTTAACCCGCAGCTGGGTCCGGGTCGCCAGACCATCGGGAGCGCACCGCAGCGGGTAGGTGGGGATGTCGTACGTCGTGCCATCAGGGTCGAAGTAGCGGCCCAGGGTGCGCGGCATCAGACCATCGCCCCATCAGACTCGAAGACCGAGTTTCCTGCGTCGCGCAGTTCCTGGTAGCGGGTGGAGACCCAGCCGACCGACCAGCCGCACAGTTCGGCGGCTGATCGCACCGGAAGCCCCGCCTGGAACGCGGCCCGCACGGTGGCGCGGGCCCGCTCCTCGGGAACCTTCTCCATGGCGGGACCGGCGGCCAGCAGGGCGGCGCGTTCACGCTCGGCCCGCGCCTGATGCTCGGCCCGTTCACGGCGTTCACGCTCCGCACGTGCGGCCCGCTCGTGTTCGCGGCGCTGGGCCTCCTCGCGCTCACGGCGTTCACGCTCGCGCTCAGCGCGTTCACGCTGCTCCCGCTCGGCCTGCTCGCGGGCCGCGGCACGCTCGTGCTCCTCACGGCGGACCCGTTCCTCGCGCTCGGCCTGCTCGCGGATCAGGCGAGCCTCGTGTTCACGCTGTTCACGGGCGAGCATCGCGGCGTGCTCGCGCTCCTCACGGGCCCGCCGCGCGGCCGACTCACGGCGCTCGGCCACCGCCCGCTCACGGGCTTCCCTCTGCGCTTGCTGCCGCGTCTCCAGCTCGCTCACTGCGGCGGCGATGGCCCGCCGGTAGGCGAGCCCGGTTTCCGCGGTGACGATCAGCAGCAGCGGGGCGACCGCATGCACGGCCACACCCACCAGGTCGTTTTGCAATGCGGAGTCCGCGACGTTCAAGGCCAACGTCATGCAGCCGGTCATCCAGCGCAGGGCGATCGGCCACCGCCCGCCGTGTCCCCCGAGCCGGGCGAGCACCGCATCGAGCCGGACCACGATCACCACCGCGGCATCGACCACGAGCGGCAGGATGGGCGCCGTCCAGTCCCACTCGTCCGGGGTGTGCTCGGCCGCGAGGGGTGTGACGGTGAGGATCGAGTAGAGCATCGCGCCCGCGACGATCAGCCACGTGCCGATGGACAGTGCGCGCTCGGCTGAACGGATCTGAACGCTGTTCACGCGTCCGCCTCCGCCCGTGAACGCACCTGCACCGCAGCGATCAGACAGACCGGCGAGGCAGGGTCATCGAGGGTCTCGCTGTACTCGGTCCAGATCCACTCGGCACCGGGGACCGGCTCGAAGCCGAGCCCGCTGAGCGCCCGCGCGCGGTCCGTGAACGTGGGAATCGGTGCGGGGGCGAAGGTGTGCTCGGGCCACGGGTCGGTGGTGTTCAGCAGCACCACGTACAGCCGCCAGCGGCCAGCCCTCATGGACATTTGCGCGGTGAACTCCTGCGACATCAGGCCACCTCCGGCGAGGAGGCAGCGCCGCGGTTCGCCAGCGTGCGGCGGATGGCCAGCGCCTTGCGCCGGGCCCGCCGCACACGGCGTGCGTCCAGCTCCGTGACCGGCCGGTCCAACAGGCTGATCTGCACGTCCAGCAACTCGACCTCCGCCGTGATCAGCGGCATCTCGCCCTCGATGGCGTCCAGCTCCGCGGCCGTCGGCCCGCGGTCGGTAACAAGGGCCTGAACTGTGCCGATGTGCTTCATGGGTCGTGTTCCTCTCGCAGGTAGGACGGCCCGAAAGGCGGCCCCGGAGTTGCACCTCCGGGGCCGCGCGCCGTTGAAGTCGGTGAGAATCCGGCTCCCCTCAGCGCTGCTCGTACGAGACGAGCAGCGGAGGCAACCGGCCGCAGCCGTTGGGCCGCGAAGCAGTTGGGATGCGCTGTTCCACGCACGGGACAGGACCCGTACGCGCCCGCCCACTTGTTGCGAGGTGGGGCGGGACTCCCTCAAGCACGCTGTTCAGTTCTCAAGGCGCCACAGGGCGCTGCAATCGCATGCGATGAGCGTGGTAACCCCTGGCCGGGGCTCCCGCCTTCACGGGACTCATCGAGCGCGTTCAGTCCAGCCATAGCTCTGTACGGGCCACCTCTTCCGACTTGTCTGGAGGAGTGGGCGTGGCAAGAGTTTGCACACCCTGGCCTTGGAAGGTCAAGCCTTCTCGTCTAACTTGTATGGAGGAGTTGGAGCGCAGAGAGGAACACACAGATGCGACGGGGACTGACGAAGTCTCAAGAAGTGGCTGCTGACCTGCGAGAACAGATCAGTTCCGGAGAGCTCGGTGGAGGCCAAGCACTTCCGAGCGAATCCAAGATGATGTCCGCCTACGGATACAGCCGAGAGACCATCCGAGCGGGCGTGCGCATGCTCATCGATGAGGGGCTGGTGGTTACGGGGCAGGGGTCCGGCAAGTACGTGCGGGAGGACTATCCGCCCGTGATCTGGAACTGGTCGACCCTGGAAAGCCGCAGCCGCCACGCCAACGCCGTAGAGGGAAAGACCTCTGGCGACCAGTGGGCGACAGCCGTGACTGAGGACGGGAAGAGCCCCCGACAGGACATCAGCGTGAGCATCGTGGAAGCGCCGGAACACGTTCACGAGGCGCTCGAACTTGCTGACGGAGCGCTGGCTGTCTGTCGGCAGCGCGTGCGCTACATCGACAACCGACCGTACGCATTGGCGGACTCATACTTCCCGCAAGAACTCGTCAACGGCACACCACTGATGGAGCCCCGTGACGTGTCGGCGCCCGGCGGGGTACTAGCTTCCGTGGGCCTGATCCAGTCCCGGTACCGCGATGAGATCGCGGTACGTATGCCTACTCGGAAGGAGGCGGAACTGCTCGCTCTCCCGGCTGCAACGCCCATCGCTGAGCACACCCGGACTGGCTACGACGCGGACGGAAAGCCCCTTCGCTGCATGGTCACCATCCTCCCCGGAGACAGGCACAAGATCCTTTATGAGGTCGACAGTGACTGAGGTACTTCGCCCCGCCGGCCCCGCGGACGTAGACGCGCTGATGGCGCTCCGCACGGAGGCGGAGGGGTGGCTCAAGGACAAGGACACCGACCAGTGGAACGACACTGAGACGGGCACCCGAGCCATCGCAAAGTGGCGGGCGACCATCGACGACGGGCGCACATGGGTGGTCGTGGACACGGGGACGGGCGAGACCCTCGCAACGGTGAGCCGTGGCCCGGCAGACCGTGACTTCTGGACCGACGCTGATGTGCTGGAGTCTGGGCTCCACCTGTACAAGCTCATCGTGTCTCGGAGCGCTTCCGGGCGTCAGCTGGGCGCCCGGGTGGTCGACTGGATGTCGCGACTCGCAGCGCTGGAGGGGCGGGATTGGTTGCGCATCGACACTTGGCGAACCAACACAGGACTGCACAGGTACTACGAGCAGCTCGGGTTCAAGCACGTGCGCACTGAGGCTCCCGCACACCGGCTCTCTGGCTGGATGGCTCAGCGTCCCGCGGGGGAACTTACGTATCCAGAGGCCCTGTTGGCGGTCTCTGGGGCTGGCTCGCGTGGCACCAGTCACTGACGGCAGGTGACGTCGAACCTGGCTACTCCTGTCCGAACCCCACCGTGCGCTTCGGGCAGTGAGGGCCGCACTCGTACACCTCGATAGACAAGTCGTGAGCGTCGGCGTGCCCTTCGGCGCGGCCGGCGGACCGGGCCCCTTTCCCGAGCAGCTCGCCACACCAGCAGCACTGCCAGCCGAGGTACTGCCAGGCGTTGAGCTTCTCTGCGGGCGGCGGTTTTGGCCGCCAGGTCTCGGTCATGGCTGGTCGGCGTAGGGGACCAGGTTGTGCTTCTCGCGGCAGGAGAGGCAGGCGAACTGCACGCCGCCCGGTCCGGAGCCCTGCTCTTGCACGTTGATGACACGGGTATCGGCGCTATAGCCGAGGTGCCAAGAGCAGTAGCTGTAGCTGACCGGCGCCGTCGTGGCCGTGCTCGGGCTGTCCGGGGCATTCTGATTCTGCGTACCCTCGTTCATGTCGACTCCATCCAGTCGTCCACGCCCCTGGGTCGTTCGCGCGACCGCAGGGGTGATGCGTGTTCACGCAGGGTAGTACTAGCTAGCTAGGGTAGCTAGGCCAGACAGGCATTCTCGTCTCGCTGACCAGGCTTGCACTGCCTAGCTTCGGATCATGGACTGGAAGCCGGACATCCCGCGGTGGAAACAGGTGTACGCGCTCTTTGAGCAGCGGATTGCCGACGGCGAGTATCCGCCGGGGAGTCAGTTGCCCGGTGTTCTCGCGATCCAGAGTGAGTTCGGTATCGCGCAGATGACGGCCCGGCGTGTCCTCACCGAACTCCGGAACGCAGGGTTGGCGCAGATGCAGCCGGGCATCGGGACGTTTGTCACTGAGTTGCCCAGGCCGTAGCGGCGGTGTGCCTCTTTCGCGGGTCAGCGGTGGGCGACAGACCGCATGCCGCGGCGCAGCCAGCTATTCGACCGGACCCTCTTCCGCGTGCCGTACGGCCTTCTTCGCGGTCATCTCGACCTCGTGCCGTGGCTGCCCTGTCTCCGTGGCGTGCACAGTGACGGCCACCTGGAACGCCTCGGCCGCGTCAGCCCAGCGGCGCCATTGCACCGCATACTCCTCGCCGTCGAGGCCCGCAAGCTTGGCCCGCTCTTCCTCGGCGGAACGTTCCAGCATGATTAATTCATCGGAGATGTCAGCCACGACCGGATCGTAGACGTGGCCATTGACGGTATTCAGCACCCAAGACATCGAGCCTGGTCGACATAGCAGCTTCGGGGCCAGGTCAAAGCCTCCCCGGGCACCGCCAGGGCTTAGGGCCGGTTTTCGTTCCGATGTTCCTCAACCCCCATGCCGCACACAGTGGGTCGTACCCCTCGGGTGAGGTGCGGTGCTGCAACGGATCGGGGCTGAGTGAGGCCCTCTTGGACGCTCTAGCCGCTAGCCGCTTAGGTACGAAATGGTCTACATCGAGCCCCGCGGCGTCTGTAATGGCGACGTCGTCGTATATGGCGGACTCTTGGACTCTCCCGGTGTTGGTCCCCTCCAGAATTCGTACTCAAATCTTCCTCAAGTCACTTCTGTCGCGCCCTTCGCGGATGATCACCTATCCATGACCAAAGCAACACCTGTTCCAACTCACTTCCAAACTGGGGCGAGCTATGCAGAGCAAGCTGATTCGACGGGGGGCCGCGGCCGCGGCTCTGACCGTGGGTCTTGTCGGCGCCGGAACGACAGGTTCCGCACACGCCGCACAGCCGCAGACCGGCCGTGCGACAACGGTCACCGAGGCCGCTGCCAGCGACGATGGGCTGGCCAGGAGGACGGCCAAGGTACGTTCCATCGGGACTAAATGTGGCAAGAAGCCGATGGCCCTGGCTTCCGGTCCGGGCGGAATGACCCTCAGCATCGAGGAGACCCGCACCAGGGGCACGGTGCTCTCGAAGAAGATCGATCTCGCGAAGGGCGGCATCAGCGCCGGGGTCGGATGGGACGTGACCAGGTCCCGCAGCATCGCGATTCGGGGCACGTGGGACGTGCCCAAGAAGTACAAGCGCGGCTATCTCAGGGCATACACGAAGTACGCCGGCAAGAAGTTCAACGTGCAGCGCCTCACCATGCACACCGAAAATGACTGGGTCACCATCCAGAAGAACAAGAAGGCTTGGAAGCCGATCGGCGTCTGCTTCAAGAAGGTCGGGAAGCGGTAGGGACAAGCCTCCGCCTCGACACCGCTCGCATGGGGAAGCCCCGGTCGCCCGCCACTCGCGGGCAACCGGGACTCTCTGTTGTGGCCACGTTCGAAACCTTGATCAATTCATCGGAAATGCCCGCCCCGAACGGATCTTAGGCGGGCGGCGACGAAGCATGCGTCAACCTGACTGACGGGGCGTCCCATCCAAGTCGACCGGCGATTACTGTCCCGCACGCCACGCCGCGTTCTGTGACGCCGGTGCCGCAGGCCAAGCACTCAGTTCTCCCGGCGCCCCGGCATCGACGCCTTCGTGCAGGGCGGAGTCGAGGGAGAGCGGGGCCGTCTCTGGGCCGTCCAAGGAGGATCGGCAACGACCGACAACGGCCAACAACGACGGCTCCGCCGCAGGTCAGGGGCCACACCCCGGGCATCACTTCAGGCCCCAAGCCCCGTACGTGAGTTGAGGAAGTCCAGAGGTTCGGCGCAGGATGGCGGCCATGACCTCCACTTCCGGGAACGGCCGCCCGCTGCTCAACCGCCGCCTCGCCGAGTTCGGTACGACGATTTTCGCCGAGATGTCCGCGCTCGCGGTGAAAACGGGCGCGATCAACCTCGGCCAGGGCTTCCCCGACACGGACGGTCCCGAGGAGATCCGCGAGGCCGCGGTCCGCGCGCTGCGCGACGGCCGCGGCAACCAGTACCCGCCGGGCCCCGGCATCCCCGAGCTGCGCACCGCGATCGCCGACCACCAGCGGCGTACGTACGCACTCAGCTACGACCCCGACCGCGAGGTCCTGGTCACGGCGGGCGCCACGGAGGCGATCGCGGCGTCGCTGCTCGCCCTGGTGGAACCGGGCGACGAGGTGATCGCCCTGGAGCCGTACTACGACTCATACGCGGCATCGATCGCGCTCGCGGGCGGCAAGCGGGTCCCCGTGACCCTGCGCCCGGACCCGGCGGAAAGCCGCTTCCGGCTCGACCTCGACGAGCTGCGCGACGCGATCACGCCCCGCACCCGGCTGCTCCTCCTCAACACCCCGCACAACCCGACCGGCACGGTCCTCACGCGCGATGAGCTGACGCAGATCGCGGCGCTCGCCGTCGAACGCGACCTCCTCGTCATCACGGACGAGGTGTACGAGCACCTCGTCTTCGACGACGGCGACGGCACGACGCACATCCCGCTCGCCTCCTTCCCCGGCATGCGCGAGCGCACGGTGACGATCGGTTCCGCGGGCAAGACGTTCTCGTTCACCGGCTGGAAGGTCGGCTGGGTGACGTCGACGCCGGAGCTTGTCACGGCGGTCCGCTCGGCCAAGCAGTTCCTGACGTACGTCGCGTCGGGCCCCTTCCAGTACGCGATCGCCGAGGCGCTTGCCCTGCCCGACACGTACTTCTCCTCGTTCCGCGAGGACATGCGCGCCAAGCGCGACCTGCTCGGCGCGGGCCTGACCGCGGCGGGCTTCGACGTCTACCGTCCGGCGGGCACGTACTTCATCACCACGGACATCCGCCCCCTGGGCGAGTCCGACGGCTTCGCCTTCTGCCGCGCTCTGCCGGAGCACATCGGCGTGGTGGCCATCCCGAACGCGGTCTTCTACGACCACCGGGACGCGGGGGCCCCGTTCGTACGGTTCGCCTTCTGCAAGAAGGACGAGGTTCTGGCGGAGGCGGTCTCCCGCCTGAAGTCGCTGTAGCTGCCGACCGGTCCCGTTTACGCCGACCGGTCCCGTCACGCACGAGAGCCCGGCCGAGGTGATGCACCCCGGCCGGGCTCTCGCGTACGTAGGTGAAGCGTGCGGGCTCAGGCCTCGTCGTCGCCCGGCTTCTCGTCGCCGTCGGCGGAGTCGACGTCGGCCTCCAGGCCGAGCTGCTCGACCAGCCAGCGGTCGAACTCGATCGCGGCCCGCACCCAGCTGACCGTCGACGAGACGAAGTGCTCGAGCGCGACGCCGGTGCCGATCAGCATCTGCGCCTCGCCGATGAGGCGGACGGTGCCGTCGTCGTGGGTGTGGGTGTAGACCTTCGGCCACAGCGTGCGGCGGTTCCAGTCGTCGATCGACTCGAGGAGCTGGGGCTTCTCGTCGATCCCGTGCGCGCGGTCGTAGAACGTCCGGACGGAGAAGACCTGCTGGTCGCCCTCGCCGCGGAACATGAAGTACGTGCGGAACTCCTCCCACGGCGCCGCGAGGTCACCCTCTTCGTCGACGACGTGCTTGAGCTCCATCTGGTCCAGAAGCTGCTTGACCAGGTCCTGGTCGGGGACAACGGGGCCCGCCGGTCCATCGCCCTGCGGCTGTTCGGGCTGTCCCCCGAAATTCGGAATCGAGGACGGGTCGATGCTCACGTGCTTAGTCCCTTCGTACGGATTCCGCCATCCTCCCCCATGTCGGGCGGGGGCCCGCAACCCCCGCCCCGCATGTGTCCGGCTTCTGTCCGCTTACAGCGTCTTTCCGGTGGACGCCGCAGCTGAATCCGGTGCCGCGGGTCCGACGATCAGACCGTCACCGAACGTGTCCACCCGGACCGTGTCGCCGTCCTTGACCTCGCCCGCGAGGATCTCCTTCGCGAGCCGGTCGCCGATGGACGTCTGGATCAGACGCCGCAGCGGGCGTGCGCCGTAGGCCGGATCGTTGCCCTTGTCGGCCAGCCAGGCAAGGGCGTCGGGGGTGACGTCCAGGGTGAGCCGCCGCTCGGCGAGCCGCTTGGCGAGCCGGCCGATCTGGAGCTCGGCGATGTGCGCGAGCTCGTCCTTGCCGAGCGCGGAGAAGACGACGAGGTCGTCGAGCCGGTTGAGGAACTCCGGCTTGAAAGAGGCCCTGACGACTTCCAGAACCTGCTGCTTCTTCTCCTCCTCGCTCGTCAGCGGCTCTACCAAGTACTGACTGCCGAGGTTGGAGGTGAGGATCAGGATGGTGTTGCGGAAGTCGACCGTCCGCCCCTGCCCGTCGGTGAGCCGCCCGTCGTCGAGCACCTGGAGCAGGACGTCGAAGACCTCCGGGTGCGCCTTCTCGACCTCGTCGAGGAGTACGACGCTGTACGGCCGGCGGCGCACCGCCTCGGTGAGCTGGCCGCCCTCCTCGTACCCGACGTACCCGGGAGGGGCACCGACCAGCCTGGCCACGCTGTGCTTCTCGCCGTACTCGCTCATGTCGATGCGGACCATGGCCCGCTCGTCGTCGAAGAGGAAGTCGGCGAGGGCCTTGGCCAGCTCGGTCTTGCCGACGCCGGTGGGCCCGAGGAAGAGGAAGGACCCGGTGGGCCGGTCGGGATCGGCGATCCCGGCCCGCGTGCGCCGCACGGCGTCCGACACGGCCCGCACGGCCTCGGTCTGCCCGATGAGCCGCCTGCCGAGCTCGTCCTCCATGCGGAGCAGCTTCTGCGTCTCGCCTTCGAGGAGCCGCCCGGCGGGGATGCCGGTCCAGGAGCCGACCACATCGGCGATGTCGTCCGGCCCGACTTCTTCCTTCACCATGGTGTCCTTCGAGACCTCTTCCTCGGCCTCGGAGGCGACCTCCAGGTCGTGCTCCAGGGTCGGGATCTCGCCGTAGAGCAGCTTGCTCGCGGTGTCGAAGTCCCCGTCGCGCTGGGCGCGTTCGGCCTGGCCGCGCAGTTCGTCGAGCTTCTCCTTCAGCTCGCCGACGCGGTTGAGGGACTGCTTCTCCTTCTCCCAGCGGGCGTTGAGCCCACGCAGCTCCTCTTCCTTGTCGGCGAGATCGCGCCGCAGCTTCTCGAGCCGCTGCTTGCTCGCCGGGTCGGTCTCCTTGCTGAGGGCGAGCTCCTCCATCTTCAACCGGTCGACGGCGCGCTGGAGTTCGTCGATCTCGACGGGGGAGGAGTCGATCTCCATACGCAGCCGGGAGGCGGCCTCGTCCACGAGGTCGATGGCCTTGTCGGGCAGGAAGCGCGACGTGATGTACCGGTCGGAGAGCGCGGCCGCGGCGACGAGTGCGCTGTCGGCGATCTGAACCTTGTGATGGGCCTCGTACCGCCCCTTGAGCCCACGAAGAATGGCGATCGAGTCCTCGACGGACGGCTCGGCGACAAGCACCTGCTGGAAGCGCCGCTCCAGGGCGGCATCCTTCTCGATCCGCTCGCGGTACTCGTCGAGGGTGGTGGCCCCGACCATCCGCAGCTCACCGCGGGCGAGCATGGGCTTGAGCATGTTCCCGGCGTCCATGGCGGAATCTCCACCGGCACCGGCCCCGACAACCGTGTGCAGCTCATCAATGAACGTAATGATCTGCCCGTCGCTCCCCTTGATCTCGGAGAGGACGGTCTTGAGCCGCTCCTCGAACTCGCCGCGGTACTTCGCGCCGGCGACCATCGCACCGAGATCGAGGGAGACCAGCCGCTTGTTCTTCAACGACTCGGGCACGTCCCCCTTGACGATCCGCTGGGCGAGCCCTTCGACGACGGCGGTCTTGCCGACGCCGGGTTCGCCGATGAGGACGGGATTGTTCTTCGTACGCCGGGAAAGCACCTGGACGACCCGCCGGATCTCCTGATCCCGCCCGATGACGGGATCGAGCTTGCCCTCGCGGGCCGCGGCGGTGAAATCGGTCCCGAACTTCTCCAGGGCCTTGTACTGACCCTCCGGGTCGGGTGTGGTCACCCGGCGTCCTCCCCTTGCCTTCTCGAACGCGTCGAGCAGCTTCTTCGCGGTGGCCCCGTGCTTGCCCAGGACCTCACCGGCGGTGCCGCCCTTGGCGGCGGTACCGATCAGCAGGTGCTCGGTGGACAGGTAATCATCGCCCAGCTCCTTCGCTCGCTGCGCGGCGTCGGCGATGACGGCGAGGAGCTCGCGGTTGGGCTGCGGCGGCGCGACGGTGGAGCCCGTGACGCGGGGCAGGCCGCTCAGCGCCCGCTCGGCGTCGCTGCGGACGGCGACCTGATCGGCCTCGACCGCGGCGAGCAGGTCGGTGATGTTCTCGTTGTCCTGCCCCTCAAGCAGCGCGAGGAGCAGGTGGGCGGGGGTCAGGTCCGGGTTCCCCTCGGACACGGCCCGGCTGGTGGCCGCGTTGATCGCGTCCCGGCTCCGGTTCGTCAGCTCGGCGTCCACGTGCGTCTTCTCCTCCTTGCGTACTACTTCAGCTGCGTACTGCCTTAGGTGCGTACTGGCGGTCCTTTTCCGACTGTGACTTTGTAAGTGTACATAAAGTTGAGTCGATCCCACTCAAGGGAGATGCCGGGGGTGGGGCCGGGCCCCGGTCGCCCGGCGGCTAGGTTCCACCCCATGGCCATGGACCCCCTGAACCCGACCCCCGCGTACCTCAGCTTCTGGCGCGAACGGCACCTCTGCACCCTGACGACCCCACGCCCGGACGGCACCCCGCACGTGGTCCCGGTCGGCGTGACGTACGACCCGGAGGCAGGGGTGGCCCGCGTCCTGGCCAACAAGTCGAGCGCGAAGGTGGGCCACATCCTCGCGGCGACGGGCGTGGACGGGCCAGGGCCGCGGGTGGCGGTCTGCCAGGTGGAGGGGCGGCGCTGGGCGACGCTGGAGGGGGTGGCGACGGTGCGTACGGAGGAGGCGGCGATAGCCGAGGCGATGCGGCGCTACGAGCAGCGCTACGGCAGGGTGCCGCGCCCCAACCCGGACCGGGTGCTGATAGAGATCACGCTGACGCGGGCGATGGGCAAGGCATAACGGCCGCTCCGGGTCCGCACACACCACAGCGGCGCCACCGTGTTCAGGTCCACGGTGGCGCCGCTGCTGGGGGAAGCACCTGCGCGATTTACAACGACGGGGGATCGCGTCAGGCGCTGCGGGGGGTGGCTGTAATGGCTCTTGTAGTGGTGGAACTGGTCGAGCTGGTGGAACGAGTGGTGGAACTCTGCTGCTGTTGTTGCTGCTGCTTCCGCTGACCCGGCTGTTCCGGCTCGCCGACCAGCTGATGGTCACGCCGATCGAGATTGACGAAGACCATCCCGTACCGAATGGCACACCGCACGGGCTGTGGCGCACCGCGCGGCCTCCGGAGGCACCGGTAGGCCCGGATCTCCTCTTCCTCGTCCCGGGTGACGACGATGGGCTCGCCGAGAAGAGTGACCATCAACGAGTCGCCGGCGTGGGGTATCGCGGTGGCGAGATCGATGAAGTGCCAACCGGAGCGGTAGGCGGTGGCCATTTCTCGGCGGAAGGTGCGGTCGTCGGGAGGGGTGCTCATGCGTCAGCTCCTGCCGGTGCAGCGTTCCAGCCAATATCACTGGCCCCAACGGACGCTGGGGGTCCGTTCCAGCCAATATCGCCGGGCGCCGGGGATATGGAGTTCCTGAGCATTGGCTCACCCTGCGAGGCAGACGCGAGCGTACTCACCCCGCCCACGACCAACCCGGCGGAGAAGACGGCGACAAGCACCGAGCGAAGCATGTTCTTAAACATGGTCGGCTTCGTCCTCACTTGATAGGTTCCACTCCCCCGGCTCCAACAAGACGATGTCTCAATCGAGCACGTCAAAGCCACAGAGTGGATGCATCATGTTCCTGCACGTTCAGGACCCTGGGGGGTGGAGATTTGCTCACAACACACGCGAAACCGGCACATCCGCACCCCTCAACCCCACTCTGTGATGAGGGATCACGGCTGTACGCCACCGCCCTGAGCGATGGCCGGCTGGCGCGTACCGAGGCCGAGAACGCGCCTTGCCTGGTGGAATCGGCCCTGCTGCATCCGGACCCGGACGATCCGAAGTGGCTCCGCCCGGTTTCCCCGTCCGCCGCTCTCGCTCAGCGCCTCCACCCCATCGAGCGGGAGATCCAGGAACGTCGTCGGATCGCAGTCGAGCTGGCCGATGCCTTCGAGCCGTTCATGGCGATCACCGCACGTC
This sequence comes from Streptomyces sp. NBC_01381, assembly GCF_026340305.1. Classification (NCBI taxonomy): domain Bacteria; kingdom Bacillati; phylum Actinomycetota; class Actinomycetes; order Kitasatosporales; family Streptomycetaceae; genus Streptomyces; species Streptomyces sp. NBC_01381. Next base: position 550,928 of record NZ_JAPEPI010000001.1, read on the forward strand.
CGGAGCCCGCGACGCACGCGATGACCGTCCTGGAAGGCGATGCGCGCATCGAGGAGTCCATCGAACGCGCCACTGCGGAGTGCCGCCACGAAGTACTCACCGTCCAGCCCGGAGGCGGGCGCAGCGAGAACACGCTCAACGCGGCGCTGAAGCGCGGGCAGGCCGTCCTCGACCGTGGTGTCACGATGCGCACCCTGTACCAGCACACCATGCGGCACAGTCAGGGAACGCTCGCCTACGCGGCACGGATCGCTCAGGGGAACGTGGAGATACGGACCCTGGAAGAAGTGATCGACCGGTTGCTGATCTTTGACCGCACCGTCGCGTTCATACCGGCACGTGATGATCGGCAAGTCGCTCTGGAGCTCCGCCAGCCCGGCCTGGTCGAGTACCTGGCCAAGGTCTTCGAGCAGCTCTGGAGCCGCGCGACGCCGCTCCTCGAAGAGGTGCCCTACGCCCCCACCACCAATGGGATCACCGGCGTACAGCGCTCCATAGCCAGACTCCTCATCGAAGGCCACGTCGACGAGGCAATCGCCCGCCGCCTGGGCATGAACGTCCGCACCTGCCGCGCCCACATCGCCAAGATCGCCGCCGCCCTGGGCAGCGGAAGCCGCGCTCAACTCGGTTATCTGATCGCCCAGTCCGGAATTCTCGATCCGGAGCGCCCAAGATGAGACGGCGCCACCGGGAGTAGCCACTTCAACCGTGGCCCTCATCGTCGACCGTATGCACCCTGCATAGAATCACCGCGCTTCAACGAAGCGGGAGGGGCGTACATGACGCAGGGGCACGTGCCGCACACGGTCGAAGAGCTTTGCGAGGCAGGCGTTGCCCTGTACGCCCGAGCCCTGCGCGACGGCCGCGTCCATTCCGGAGACGTCGAACAGACCCCCTGCCTCATCGACTTCGGCCTGCTCCACCCGGACCTCGACGACATGCGGTGGCTGTGCCCCGCTGCCCCCTCCGATCCGTTCATCACTCTCGATGCGACACTCACCTCCACCGGAGAGGTTCCCGCGATCACCGTCCTCGACGGCCTCGAAAGCATCAACGCGGCCATCGACCGGGCCATGCTCGACGTCACCGAGGAGTTTCTCGCCGTCCAGCCCGGCGGCACGCGCCCGCCGGAGACCTTGGCCGAGGCCTTCCCCCGGGATCAGGCGATCCTCAGCCGAGGCTGCCGCATGCGGACGCTCTATCAGCACACAACGCGTCATTCCCTGCCCGTACTTGCCTACTTCGAGCGATTGGAAGGGGACGCCGAGGCCCGTTCCCTCGACGAAGTCACCGAGCGCCTCTTCGTCTTCGACCGGACAGTGGCCTTCATCCCCGCGAGCAAGGACCGCAGCCTCGCCCTCGCAATCCGGCACCCGGCCCTCGTCGAGTATTTCGCCACCACTTTCTGGCGACTGTGGCAACTGGCCACCCCCATGTGGCCCCAGTCCGCGCCCCAGCCCTCTGAAGACGGCATCACCACCCGCCAACGCGCCATCGCCGCGCTGCTGATCGAGGGCCTGACCGACACCGAGATCGCCACCCGCCTCGGCCTGAACGTCCGCACGGCCCGCGTCCACATCGCCAAACTCGCCGCACTGCTCGGCAGCGAGAGCCGAGCTCAACTCGGCTACCTCATCGGCCAGTCAGGAATCCTCGACCGAAACCGCTGAGGTCTCCCGACTGCGATGTACCCAACTGAGCGAGCGATTCGGAGCCGTCAACCCCGCCGCGCCCCCGTGATCGCCTCACCGATCGTGAACCCCTTCGCCGGCCCCTCGGGGATCGTGACCTCGGTCCCGTACGGGACGCGGTGGACGCCGACCCAGTCGGCTTTCTCCGGCTGCGGGTCGGTCAGGACGGTGACGGTTCCCGCCGTGTCGTCGACGATCACGTATACCGGGATCCCGGCACGGGCGTACTCCCGCCGTTTTCGCACTCGGTCGCGGTCCTGGTCACCCGCTCCGGGTGAGATCACTTCGGCGATGACACGGACTCCGGCGGTGCTGATACCCAGCTTGTCGTCCGTCACGTATCGCTCTGCATCTCGCGTCGTGACGAACAAGTCGGGCACCCACACGCTCCCTTCATGCAGGACGTGCGTGCCGTTCCGCGCCGCGAAATCCCCGCCCCGGAGGTACTCCCCCAGCCCTCACTCAGCAAGTGAACGATCTGGCTGTGCGCATAGCGTCCGGTGGGCGACACCTCGATGGCTCCCTCGATGATCTCGGCGCGGTAGCCCTCAGGGAGGGTCATCGCCTGCCATGCCTGTCGCAGCACGTCGGCAACTGACATGGGTTAGTTCTCCTGGGGTTGGCGACTTGGCGCCACGGTAGGTACGTCGGAGGCGCCGACCTAGGGAAACGTCCCCCGGTCACCCGATGCGGTGAGGGCGGAACGGTCCCCCGCCCTCGGCCCCGCCCAGCTCGAACCACACCCCCTTCGCAAACCGCCCCGCCCTGTCGTCCGCCACGCCCCACGTGTCGGCGAGTTCCACGACCAGGGCCATGCCCCGGCCCCAACAGGCGGCCGCGCCCGCTGCCGGATGGGTCACCACCGGTGGGTCCGGGCTCTCGTCGAAGACCGTTACCCGTAGGCGGGTGAGGGTCAGCAGGATGCGGAGCATCGCGGAGCCCTTGGTGTGCAGGTGGACGTTCGTGATGAGTTCGCTAGCTACTTGCGAAAGTACGTCTTGAGCACTCCGCTGACCTGCGCGAAAGCCCTAGGCGTTGATCAGGTGCCCGTGATCGTGCAGCAGATCGCGGACTTCAGGCACTTGCTGGAAATCCTGGAGGCGCCGGAGCACAACGCGGGAGCGCTCGGCGGTGCGGTCGCTGGTCACCTGCGAGGACAGCGATACGACACGCCGGGCTTCCTGCGCGGCCTGCTCGGGCTCATTGGCGTCGGCCAGGGCGACAGCGAGCCATGACCGGTACAGGGCGACTTCGCGGGCGTGCGTGGCGTCGTACCGGCCGAGGACGTCCGTCAGGAGCGGGACGGCCCTCAGGGGGCGGTGCAGCTCCGTGAAGACTCGGGCGTCCATCACCTCAAGCTCTTCACGGCTCACCCAGTACGCCCACTGGGGCGCTGCGTCGTCACTCGCCTCGGACAGGGCGTCGTGTGCCTCTCCGAGGGCGCGCACGGCAGGTTGGGCCTCGCCTGCGCGTGTGTGTGCCCAGGCAAGGCGGTCGAAGAACAGGGCGCGGGTCTTGGGCGGTGCGTCCGGTCCGGCTTCGTCGAGTGCTGCGCGGGCGAGGTCGATGCCCGCGCGCTCCTGTCCGGTGTTGCTGAACTGGTAGGCGAGGCTGCCCGCGAGATTGCCGACCAGAGTCGTGTCACCGGCCTGCCTCGCCGCTGCGATCCCAATGCGGTAGGCCCGTTCGGCTTGGCCGTGCTGTCCGGCGTCGCTCGCGATCCAGCCTGCGATCTGGGCCAGTTCGCCGACCTGCACGAGTAGTGCACGGCCGATGTCCTCAGTGTGTGCGCGTTCCCGGTACAGCTGCAACGCCGAGTTGAGTTCCCGAAAGGCGGCGCCCATCAGGTCGCCCCCGGCCAGCACATCATCGGCGAGCCGCAAGCCGTGGACACGTGCAGCGAGAGCAGATACCTCGTCGGCGCCGATGTGACGGCCCGTGCACACCGAGGGTGGCTCCAAGGGGTCGCCGGGCGGAAGTAGTTCGGCGAGGGTGGCGGCCGGACCCGCGAGAGGCCCTGCGGTGTCTCCGCGTGCGTAGGCGGCGGCCCGCTCCAGGTCACTCGTTGGGACCTTCAGAGCGTCGGCGATGAATGGGAGCCACGATTCCGGGAGGCGTTCTCCACGCTCCCAGCGTGAGACCTCGTTGCGTGTCACGGACTGGATGCCGGACAGCACGCAGAGCGTCGCGGCGAGCTGGCGCTGGCTCTTGTGAGCGTCCCGCCGCAGCCGTGCCAAGTACGCGCCGAACTGCTGTCGCCTGTCATCGCTCATCCGCTGGCCCCTCCCTCCCCTCAGTGTGGCCCCTCCCTGGCCCCCTGTCCGGCTCCTCTGCCAGGCCTGCCCCAAACGGTTCGATGAGGTTTCTGTCTTCGACAGACCCCCGCGACCGCGCTAACGGCCCGGGGGCATGGACAACCTGAAAGTGCAGGTCGACATGAATCACGGTATCGCCCGCTTCATCGAGCCGCTGTTGCGGCTGTTGCTTCCCGCTCCGGGACGCCATCGATCCCCCGAACCGCCCTCATCAATGCCGTCCGTCGACGCGCCAACCAGGCCCTTGCCGCGCGTGCCCGTGCTGCGGGGCGAGGACATCGGTCTCGTCCGCCCGTACCTGGTCGCCTTCGAGCAGCGACAGGAAGGACGTCGGCAGAGGGGACGGCGGCGTGCGCTGTGGCTGGCCATGCATGGCGTGGACATCGGCCCTCGCCTGATTCACGGGGTGGAGGTGACGGCATGACGTCTCACATGCAGGTAGCACGACGGTTGCCGTGGTCGACGCTGGAAGGCAATCCCTGCTACCTGGTCGGCAGTGCAACCGGGTTCCTATCCAAGGTGGCTGACAACATCGAGAGCGTCCAACTCGGGATGGCGAGTGACCTTCTGGGGCATGCGGGCGATCTGCTCGCCGACCCCAAGGCCACGCCCGAGGAAGTCCGCTTTGTGGCCTCCCGGCTGACCGAGTCGCTCCGTGAAGTTCAACGGATCGCAGAGAGCCGGGGAGACCGCTTGTCCGAACTCGACTGGGACGACACGGCCGAGGGTGACGACGATGGCCCGCAGCTTCCGGCGGGGGCTTTCGGATGAGTGAGGGCAGCTTGCCGCGGGGCCGCTACGTGCCGCTCGAATGGACGCTGGCGGCCATGCCTGGGATGACCGTGCGGCATGTCGGCAAGTGCCTCGTCTGTAGCCATCACTCGCTGGATACGGCTGATCCGGATGAGGCGCAGTTGTGGTGTCTCAGGCACGCGGGCATGACGCGCCATAGCGGCTATGAGCTGTCGGCGTTTCAGTTCTTCAGCGCCACAATTACTGATCCTGCGGTGGGTGAGGCGGGCTCGCTGACATAGAGCAGGGCGGGGCTGGCGTGGCCTCACTCCGCCAGTCCCGCTCGTTCGACTCCCCCGACCTGGAAGGGGAGAGTGGTAGGCGCTAGTTCCCCCGGTCTGCCGCTGCGACCCCGGTTCTCTCTTCTGTGAGAGAGCCGGGGTCGTGCCATGCCTAGTGACTGTGGTGGCTTCTCCGTTGCGTCGGAGTGTGGGCCTGAGCAGGGGTAATGGTGCGCGGCGATCGCGCCGCCTGCCGCAGAGGCTTTGGGCGGGAGCTGCCATGGGGCGAGTGAACAGGGGGCCTTACGCTCGCCAGCGGATCGGGTAGTCCTTGGGACCTGCCCGCAAGAGCCCGATCGGCCCCCTGTTCTTAGAGGCTCGCCCCATGGTGGCTGCCTAAAGCCTCGGAGGCCGGCGGCGCCCCAGCCACATCGTGGTACCGCTCAGCGCCTGGTCGCGCCCTTAAAGAACAGAGAAGAAGAGTTACGCCGATCCGGTCGGAGTGGCCTTCGCACGCTCAGGGTTACATGCGGTTGCCGGGCGGTGGCCGTCCGGACGGGACCGGCCGAAGGCCGCACGCCCGGCCGGTACGGCCGAAGCCGCCCGGCGCGCCGCAGGCGCGCCCTTGAGCAAGTAAAGAGAAGTTACTCCGATTCGGCTCGGCGGCCTGCTCGATCTTCCTCTGGTCGCCGAGAGGGCGCGGCTCGGCGCTGACTGGGGTGCCGAGTTGTGGCCTGACGCCGATCCGGTCCGCGCGAAGCTTGAGTGCAGCTCTCTGGCGGGGCGTGGTGCCGCGTACAGGAACTCAGTGGACCTGTCCGGGCGTTGGCCGGGATAGTGGGTGGTCGAGCTGCTGGGCCATCCCCATCAACTCACTCTTCTATCTCTCACACTCTTCCTCTTCCTCAGATTCAGAGACGAGACGTTCGCTGCCCCGGCCTGGCGCGTCGGGAACGGCCCCAGACGAGACGCCACTCTGACCGTCTGCCTGGAAGAGGAGAGTTCCAGTGACTGAGCGTCGTACTCGTCGCCGTCCGCCCTGTGCTCCGCATCTCACGCGTGAGCAGTGGCTGTCCCTGCATGTGAGCCGGGCTCCCAAGATCACGCCCGAGCAGTGGCGAAGGACCCGTGCCATATTGCGTGGCCGGGACAGCACAGCCTCCGAATAGGCGTGAGCCCCGGTGACCGCGAAGGCCATCGGGGCTCACGTCTGTATGCCGCCATTCTCTGAATCAGTGCGGCATCGGCTTCCATACCGGCGCGAACGCCTCGTGATCGAATTTGTGCCCCAAGGGCCGTGCGGGATGCACCATGACTGCCTGCAAGAACTGGCCCAGGATGGCCCGCTTCCCGGGAACGGTCGCACTCTCCCAGTCGGCGCGCACTTGATCGGGGCTCTTGAGTCGTTGGTCCCGGTCCACCTGGACGCGGCGCGCCTTGTTCAGAGCGGAGGTGAGCTGCCTCTCCTGGGTTTCCAGACCCGGCACGACCGCGAAGAACGATTCCGGGCTGACCCTTCCGTCCCGCATTCCTTCCCGCATCATCTTCAACCGTCCTTGCACATCCGCAAGTTCGACGATGACCGCGTCATCGCCGTGCCAGTCCCGGTCGGGCTGGTCGTCCTTCGCGTCGGGTTGGTTCGACTCCAGATGCAGGAACAACAGATCCTCGATGAGCTGATCGACCTGTGCCATGCCGCGCTGCGAGCCACCGCAGCCGCCCAGGTTCTTGCCCGGACAGCAGTAGATCCTCGTCTGCTTTCCGGAGCGGTGATGCTTGATGGACTTTCCGACCATGGCCCGGCCACACGGCGTTCCGTCCTCCTTGGGTCGTGCGCATCTCAGCAGCCCCGAGAGAAGGTATTTCTTGGTGTGACTCGGGGTGAACTCAAGACCCTCTTTGCGGCGCTCGTACTCCGTCACGAAGGCTTCCCACTGCTCGACGGTGACGATCGGCTCCCAACTGCCCATTACAAAGGCGCCATCAGCATCCCGCAGGGCGAGATCTCTCGGTGATCGGGAGATCGGGGAACGCCGCAGGACTGCATCGGCCCCGTCCTGCTCGCCGTCCTTGATGCGGCCCCGCCCCCAGTAGGGCACGATCCCCGCCGTCCTCGGCGACAGCAGCATGTTGCGGACCGTGGTCAGGTACCACTGCTTCGCGCGCACCGGAGCAATACCGGAGTCGGTGAACATGCGGGTCACGCTGGACCAGCTCTCGCCGTCGGTGAATCCAACGATGCCCTTGCGTATCAGCTCGGCCTCGCCAGGCTCGCGAGTGCGGCGGTCTACCTGCCAGCCAAAGGCACGGGTCGGTGGCAGGCTCAGCCCCTCCTGGGCGCGCTGGAGGCGTTCGCGCGAGACTCGGCGGGCTGTGTCGGCGCTGCTCTTGTTGGCCATCGCCATCAGCACCCGCGCCATGGCCTTGCCGTTCTCGGTCATCAAGTCCAGCGAGCCCGTCACCCCGGCGACCGGCCGCCGGTAGTGGTCCACCAGGTCGATCAGGTCCTCAAGGTCGCGTGGCTGGCGGGCCAGGCGGTCCAGGTCGTAGACGATGATTCCGTCTATGGCGCCGTCCTGGTAGTCCTTCAGCATCTGTCGGAACTCCGGCCGGATCACTCGCCACACGTGACGGCCGTCCGGCAGCTCGATCCGCTTGCGCTTGTAGGCGGACGTGTCGTTCTCCGGGTAGATCTTGCCGACCGTCCAGCCTAAGCGCTTGGCGAGTTGTTCTACGTCCTCCCGCTGCCGGGTGACGCCCTTCTCTTCCTCCGTCGGGTCCAGCGAGATCCGTACGTACCCACCTGCGTGCTGCGGCTTCCGGCTACTCGAAGTCTCCATGAATCGAGCGTACTTACAGACGTAGCTAGCTCCGACGTGCAGAGGGTCGCCGGCATCACCAGTGGCTCGCGGTCGAGGGTGCGGAGGACTGTGCGTACGAAGTCCCGGCAGATCTTGGGGGATGTCGCGTCCGCCGGGGTGAAGAGGCTGTAGTCGTAGGTGAGTTGCGCTGAGCGGGTCGGGGCAGGGGGCATGGCGGATTCTCCCGTCGGGAGGGTGAGGGGCCCTTGCCGGGCGATGGCGTTGCCCGTGGGTCCCTGGCAGGGACCTCGGGTGCCTTTCGGCTTGATCGGCTTGTGGGCAGGGGGAGTTGAATGACTTCGGTGAGTTACCGATGCCACACTTACGGTAGAGGTGCAGGGCTCTCAATCTCAACCCATTCGCTACTTCTGGTGGACCAACTCCGTTGGCCAGGGCAGACTTTGGGCGAACCGGCAAGGAGACCACGTGGGACTGCGCACGACGATCAGCGAACGCCAGCGACGCCTCGGCTTTGAGCTCAAACAGCTGCGCGAACACGCAAGGTTGACCGCGGGCGAAGCGGCTGTACGGATCAGCATGAGCCGTGCGCAGCTCAGCCACATCGAGCTGGGCCGCACGTCCATCCTGACCGAGCGGCTGCTAGACCTCTGCCGCACTTACGGTTGCACAGACAAACCCCATATCGAGGCGCTTGTCTCGATGTCCGAAGCATCCGGCAAGGGCTGGTGGAGCGCGTACAGGAAGCTCATGGGCCCCGGAGCGCTCAATCTCGCCGAGTTGGAGTCGGAGGCCCGAGCGATCCGGGCGCACGAGTCGTTGTTCATCCCCGGCCTCTTCCAGACCGCCGACTACGCGCAAGCCATCTTCAGCAGCCCCAAGTTGGGCTTCGAGAACATCGAGTCGGGCCTGAAGTTCCGCATGGAGAGGCAGCAGATCCTCACCGGCGAGAACCCGCCGTCTGTGCATGCCGTCATCCATGAGGCAGCGCTACACATGCGGTTCGGCCGCCCCCAGGTCGTACGCGACCAGTTGCTCCGGCTGATCGAGCTGGCACGCCTGCCGAACGTGACCATCCAGATCTATCCGTTCAGCGCACAGGCCTACGCGGCGATCAGCGGCAACTTCGCCCACATCATCCCGAGTACCCCACGACTCGGCACCGTCGTACTCGAACAGCCATTGGGTGCAGGCTATTTGACCGAGCAGCCCCAGCTTCAGCACTACAGCGACCTCTTCGACCGGCTCGCCGAGAACTCCCTCGCCCCCGTCAACGTATCGTTGGCCCCGGAAGCACAGTCGGTGAAGGACTCGCTGGGGCTCATCCAGCACCTCCTCTACACCCTCTAGGGAGGCCCAGATGCCCGGACTGGACTGGCAGAAGTCGTCATACAGCGGCGGCCCCGAAGGCAACTGCCTCTACGTCGCCGCCGAGTCGGACGGAACGATCCACCTCCGCGAGAGCGACGCCCCGCACGAGATCCTCACTGCGGCCCCCGCCCAACTGACCGCTCTACTGGATCACATCAAGCGGGAGCCTCGTCGACCTGCTCCTTGAGCCCGCTCAACACCCACTAGGGAGGATCGGATGCCGGAACTGAACTGGCAGAAGTCGAGTTTCAGCGAAGACCAGGCGAACTGCCTCTACATTGCGGCCGTCCCCGGCGGAACCGTCCGCTTCCGCGAGAGCGACGCCCCGGACGAGATCCTGACCACCGCCCACGCCCAACTGACCGCCCTCCTCACCCACCTCAAGCACCAGGCCCCGCGTCAAGGTTGAGCCGGCCACCGGCCCTCGGGCAGGACGCCCGGCCTGGTGGGGGCGGGTGGGTGGGGACGAGGCGGCGCCCCAAAGCGCAGGGAGGTTGCACCCCGGCAGCTCAGCCGCACGCAGCCTCAGTCGCCCGCACCCAACCTCAGCCCCCCGCGTGCAACCCCCGATGCAACTCCCTGATCTCATCGGAGAGTTCCGGCGCAGGCCCCGACACCACCGCGCCCGGTACGACCTCCTGGATAGGCAGCGCCGCCACCGGCCCCGCCGGGGCCGAGAACTCCTCCAGCCATGTCACCAGTTGCGCCGACGAAGCCGCGTACACGATCCGGCCCAGGCCCACCCAGCCATGCGCCGCCGCACACATCGGGCAGTGTTCGCCCGAGGTGTAGACCGTCGACGAAGCGCGCTCCGCCACGGAGAGATGCTCCGCCGACCAGCGGGCGATCTCGAACTCCGGGTGGCGGGTGTGGTCGCCGCCCGCCACGCGGTTGCGGTCCTCGAACAGGACCTTGCCCTCCGCCGAGAGCAGGAGCGAGCCGAAGGGTTCGTCGCCCGCTTCCAGGGCCTCCCTCGCCAGAGCCACGCAGCGGCGCAGGTGTCGTACGTCCGTGTCGGACAGCTCGGGCAGCGTCGGCATCAGGACTCCGTCCACGTGCGCAGCAGCCCCTCGCGGTCCGATGCCCGCGGCGTGCTCCCCCCATTACCCCGGCCCCAGTCCGCCATCGCCGCCAGCGTCGTGTGCAGGGTGCCCGCGCCCTCCGTCAGGCGGGTGAGGAGTTCCAGGGAGAGGTCGTGCTCCGCCTGGGAGTAGCCGATCGCCGCCGCCGTGTACACCGTCAGCTCCGTGTCGCCGCCCTCGGCGTCCGTAACCCGCAAGGTCATGGTCGGGGCCTCCTCCGTACCCAGGCCCACCCCAAGCGCCAGGTCAAGCAGCATGCCCACGTTCCGCTTCACCGTCTGGCCCACCGCGCCCACGTTCCGCCTCATGGACTTCACCGGGACGCCCGCCGCCGTCAGCGTGTGTACGTCCTCCCAGGGGAAGAAGGCCTCCTGCCCGTCCCCCAGGGCCATCACGCCCTCCGGCGTCAGCCGCGCGCCGGGAGCCAGACCCGACGGCTTCGCGCCTACGTACACATCGCCCTCGGCGATCCAGAACAGCCCCACCATGGCCATGGAAATCCACTTCCCCGCAAATGTTCAGATCTTGGTCGACCGGCGCAACGCGCGTCGGGGCCGAGAGGTTCCCACCTCCCGGCCCCGACAAGTCACGGCACAGAAAAACTACTGCTCCGGCGACCGCTTCGGGCGCCACACCACCAGCGCGCTCGCCTGCTGCACGTCCTGGTACGGGACGAGATCGCGACGGTACGAGGCGTGCACCGCCGCTTCACGTTGCTGCATGGCGACGGCGGCTCCCTCCACGGCCGCGGAGAGCTCCGCGACACGGGATTGGAGGGCCGCCACCTGGTGCTCCAGCTCGATGATGCGCTTGATGCCGGCGAGGTTGATGCCCTCCTCCTGCGACAACTGCTGGACGGTGCGCAGCAGTTCGATGTCGCGGGCGGAGTAGCGCCGGCCCCGGCCCGCCGTGCGGTCGGGCGAGACCAGGCCGAGGCGGTCGTACTGGCGCAGCGTCTGCGGGTGGAGCCCGCTCAGCTGTGCCGCGACCGAGATGACGTAGACCGGCGTCTCATCGGTCAACTGGTAGGGATTTCGACGACGGCCGTCCATCTCATGCTCCCTTCGCGGCCTGGAACAGTTCTGCCCGCGGATCGTCGTCCGCAGTCGCCTTGCGGTAGGACTCCAGGGCTTCCTTCGCCGACTCGCTCAACGACGTCGGGACGGACACCTCCACCGTCACCAGCAGGTCGCCTCGCGAGCCGTCCTTGCGGACCGCTCCCTTTCCACGCGCCCGCATCGTACGGCCGTTGGGGGTCCCCGGCGGCAACTTCAAAGTCACCGGGGGCCCGCCGAGCGTCGGCACCTTGACCTCGCCGCCCAGCGCCGCCTCCGGATACGTCACCGGAACCGTCACCGTCAGGTTGTCGCCCTTGCGGCCGAAGACCGGGTGGGCGTCGACGTGGACGACCACGTACAAGTCGCCGCCCGGACCGCCCCGTTCACCGGGGCCGCCCTTGCCTCGCAAGCGAATGCGCTGGCCGTCGCTGACGCCCGCCGGAATGCGCACCTGCATCGTGCGCGACGACTTCGCCCTGCCCGAGCCCTTGCAGACCTCGCAAGGAGTCTCGGCGATCAGGCCGCGGCCCTTGCAGTCCACGCAGGGGTCGGTCAACGAAAAACCGCCGCCGCCGCCCCGCGAGACCTGGCCCGTGCCGACGCAGGTCGGGCACACGCGCGGTGTGCCGTTCTTGTCGCCGGTTCCGGAACAGGCCTTGCAGGGCGCCTGGGAAGACATGCGGAGCGGGACCGTGGCCCCGTCCACCGCCTCCGTGAAGCTCAGCGTGACCTCGGACTCGATGTCCTGGCCGCGCCTGGGCTGCGTACGCGTGCCGGTCCCGGCACCCGCACCGCCCCGGTTGAACAGGCCCCCGAAGACGTCACCGAGACCGCCGCCGAAGCCGCCGCCGGCACCGCCCGCTCCACCGCCGCCCGGGGCGCCGCCTCCGAAGAGGTCGCCCAGGTCGAAGTTGAACGAGCCGCCGCCGCCCGCTCCGGGGCCGGCCCTGAAGCCGCCGTTGCCGAAGAGAGCACGCGCTTCGTCGTACTCCTTGCGCTTCTTGGGGTCCCCGAGGACGTCGTTCGCCTCGGAGATCTCCTTGAAGCGCTCTTCCGCCTTGGCGTTGCCCTTGTTGGCGTCCGGGTGGTTCTCGCGGGCGAGTTTCCGGTACGCCTTCTTGATCTCGGCCTCGGTGGCGTCCTTGGGGACGCCGAGGACCTTGTAGTAGTCCTTCTCGATGAAGTCCTTCGTGCTCATCCCCGACGTCCCTCCTCTCGCTTCACCAACACGGTCAGGTCAGCCCTCGTCCGGGCCACCGGTCTCCTTGTCCTCCGCCACATCGGCGGAGTCCGCGGAAGCAGCGGCCGCAGCGTCCTCTGCGGCCCCCTTGACCGGCTGCGCGCCCGGCTGCGGCTCGGCGACGGCCACCCGCGCGGGGCGGATGGTGCGCTCGCCGATCCGGTAGCCCGGCTGCAGGATCGCGACGCAGGTCGTCTCGGTGACGTCCGGTGCGTACGAGTGCATCAGGGCCTCGTGGATCGTCGGGTCGAAGGGCTCGCCCTCCTTGCCGAACTGCTGCAGGCCCAGCTTGGCGACGACCGTCTCCATGGATTCGGCCACCGACTTGAACCCGCCCACCAGCTCGCCGTGCTCACGGGCGCGGCCGATGTCGTCGAGGGTCGGGAGCAGCTCACCCAGGAGGTTCGCCGCGGCGATCTCCTTGACGGTGACCTTGTCCCGCTCCACCCGACGGCGGTAGTTCTGATACTCGGCCTGCAGCCGCTGGAGGTCCGCCGTGCGCTCGTTGAGCGCGGTGCGCACCTGGTCCAGCTGGGCGGTCAGACCCACGTCTTGTGCAGACGTCTTGCTCGCTGCGTCCCCGGCCGGGGCCGCCGGGCCCTCCGCGATGGAGGGCTCGGCGGCCTTCGGCGCCGCGTCATCAGGGGTGGCGCCGGAGGGGACGTCGGGCTGCTCGGCGCTCTCGCCGCCGAGGCCCGGGGTCTCCTCAGTCATCAGGCGGCGCCCTTCGCGTCACCGGGCTTCTCGTCGTCGACGATCTCGGCGTCGACCACGTCGTCCTCCTTGGACATGTTCGGGGCCTCGGCACCCTCGGCACCGGGGGCAGCGCCCTCGGCACCCTGGGCGGCCTGAGCGTCCGCGTACATGGCCTGGCCCAGCTTCTGCGAGACGGCCGCGACCTTCTCGGTCGCCGTGCGGATCTCCGCCGTGTCCTCGCCCTTGAGCTTCTCCTTCAGCTCTTCGACGGCGGACTCGACCTCGGTCTTCACGTCACCGGGGACCTTGTCCGCGTTGTCCGCGAGGAACTTCTCCGTCTGGTAGACGAGCTGCTCGCCCTGGTTGCGGGACTCGGCGGCCTCGCGGCGCTTGTGGTCCTCGTCCGCGTACTGCTCGGCCTCCTGGCGCATGCGGTCGACCTCGTCCTTCGGCAGCGAGGAGCCGCCGGTGACGGTCATCTTCTGCTCCTTGCCCGTGCCCAGGTCCTTCGCGGTCACGTGCATGATGCCGTTGGCGTCGATGTCGAAGGCGACCTCGATCTGCGGGACACCGCGCGGGGCCGGCGGAAGGCCCGTGAGCTCGAACATTCCGAGCTTCTTGTTGTACGCCGCGATCTCGCGCTCGCCCTGGTAGACCTGGATCTGCACGGACGGCTGGTTGTCCTCGGCCGTCGTGAAGATCTCGGAGCGCTTCGTCGGGATGGTCGTGTTGCGCTCGATGAGCTTCGTCATGATGCCGCCCTTGGTCTCGATACCGAGGGACAGCGGGGTGACGTCGAGGAGCAGTACGTCCTTGACCTCGCCCTTGAGGACACCGGCCTGCAGGGCGGCGCCGATGGCGACGACCTCGTCCGGGTTCACGCCCTTGTTGGCGTCCTGGCCGCCGGTCAGCTCCTTGACGAGCTCCGCGACGGCGGGCATACGGGTCGAGCCACCGACGAGAACGACGTGGTCGATCTCGGAGAGCTGGATGCCCGCGTCCTTGATGACGTTGTGGAACGGCGTCTTGCAGCGCTCCAGAAGGTCGGACGTGAGCTGCTGGAACTGGGCGCGCGTGAGCTTCTCGTCCAGGTGCAGCGGGCCCTCGGCGGACGCCGTGATGTAGGGCAGGTTGATCGTGGTCTCCGTGGAGGAGGACAGCTCGATCTTGGCCTTCTCGGCCGCCTCGCGCAGGCGCTGGAGCGCCATCTTGTCCTTGGAGAGGTCCACGCCGTGGCCGTTGTTGAACTGCTTGACCAGGTAGTCGACGACGCGCTGGTCCCAGTCGTCACCACCGAGGTGGTTGTCGCCGTTCGTGGCCTTCACCTCGACGACGCCGTCGCCGATCTCCAGGAGGGACACGTCGAAGGTGCCGCCACCGAGGTCGAAGACGAGGATTGTCTGGTCGTCCTTGTCGAGGCCGTACGCCAGGGCGGCGGCCGTCGGCTCGTTGACGATGCGCAGGACGTTCAGGCCCGCGATCTCGCCGGCCTCCTTGGTGGCCTGGCGCTCCGAGTCGTTGAAGTACGCCGGGACGGTGATGACCGCGTCGGCCACCTTCTCGCCCAGGTACGACTCCGCGTCGCGCTTCAGCTTCTGCAGGATGAACGCCGAGATCTGCTGGGGGTTGAAGCCCTTGTCGTCGATGTCCACCTTCCAGTCGGTGCCCATGTGGCGCTTGACCGACCGGATGGTCCTGTCGACGTTGGTGACCGCCTGGCGCTTGGCGACCTCGCCGACCAGCACCTCGCCGTTCTTCGCGAAGGCGACGACGGACGGCGTGGTCCTGGCGCCCTCGGCGTTGGTGATGACGGTGGGCTCGCCGCCTTCAAGAACGCTGACGACAGAGTTAGTCGTGCCCAGGTCGATGCCGACCGCACGTGCCATTTCGATTCCTCCAGAGGTACTACTTGAGTGGATCTGGCTCAAGGATGCACGGTCGCTTCGCTGGAGTCAACAGAGCTGAGTCGAGGCCGCTCAACTCTTATCCCGTGCTTACGCGCAACTCGGTGCCGGCAGCTCGTTGTCTGCGGGTCCGACGTGGCTGGTCGCGCAGTTCCCCGCGCCCCTGACGGGGCCTCCCTTGCGGCACCTCAAGGGGCGCGACGCGGCAAGGGTTGCCTGAGCGACGCAGATCACCGTTGGGCTGGCTACAGTGCGGCGGAGTAAGTGGGTAGTCTCAGACGGACTGCATAAGTTACCGCTTAGTAATAGTTCGCCTCGCAGGCCCGAGGAGCCCCCAAATGCAACTCGCCGCGATCATCGTGTCGCTGGTTCTCATCGCGGTCGGCTTCGCGCTGTTCGGCCGAGCCATCGTGCAGATCTACCAGTTCATGCGGCTCGGTCAGAGCGTGCCCGCCGGCACCCGCACCGACCAGCCCGTGCAGCGCACCATCACGGTGGCCAAGGAGTTCCTCGGCCACACCCGAATGAACCGCTGGGGCATCGTCGGTGTCGCGCACTGGTTCGTGGCGGTGGGCTTCTTCTCGCTGCTCCTGACGATCGTCAACGCCATCGGCCAGCTCTTCCAGGCCGACTGGATGCTGCCGATCATCGGCGAGTGGGCGCCGTACAACGTCTTCGTCGAGTTCCTCGGCACGATGACGCTGCTCGGCATCGCGACGCTGATCGTCATCCGGCAGCTGAGCAAGCCCGACAACAAGCCGGGCCGCAAGTCCCGCTTCGCGGGCTCCAAGAAGGGCCAGGCGTACTTCGTCGAGGCCGTCATCCTCATCGTCGGCGTCTGCATCTTCATGCTGCACGCCCTTGAGGGCGCCCAGCACCACGTGGACAGCTACGAGGCGTCGTTCTTCATCTCGTACCCGGTGGTCTCGGCGCTCCAGGACCTCGATGTCTCCACGCTGCAGAACCTCACGTACTTCTTCGCGGGGCTGAAGGTCGCGACGTCCTTCATCTGGATGATCGTCATCGCGCTCAACACCAACATGGGTGTCGCCTGGCACCGCTTCCTCGCCTTCCCGAACATCTGGTTCAAGCGCGAGGCCGACGGCTCCACGACCCTCGGTGAGCTCCAG
This sequence comes from Streptomyces sp. NBC_01381, assembly GCF_026340305.1. Taxonomy (NCBI): domain Bacteria; kingdom Bacillati; phylum Actinomycetota; class Actinomycetes; order Kitasatosporales; family Streptomycetaceae; genus Streptomyces; species Streptomyces sp. NBC_01381. Next base: position 567,247 of record NZ_JAPEPI010000001.1, read on the forward strand.
CCCATGACGTCCGGCGGCAAGCCGATCGACTGGGAGGACCCGGCCGACGACGCCGTGTTCGGTGTCAGCCAGGTCGAGCAGTTCTCCTGGAAGGGCCTGCTCGACTTCAGTACGTGCACCGAGTGCGGCCGCTGCCAGTCGCAGTGCCCCGCCTGGAACACCGGCAAGCCGCTCTCCCCGAAGCTCCTGATCATGTCGCTGCGCGACCACGCGCACGCCAAGGCCCCCTACCTGCTCGCCGGCGGCGGCAAGGACATGGAGGGCAATGAGAAGGCGACGGAGGAGCAGCTCAAGGACGTTCCCGCCGCCGCTCTCGCGGAGGCCGAGCGCCCCCTCATCGGCACCGCCGAGGAGAACGGCGTCATCGACCCCGACGTCCTGTGGTCCTGCACCTCCTGCGGCGCCTGCGTCGAGCAGTGCCCGGTGGACATCGAGCACATCGACCACATCGTCGACATGCGCCGCTACCAGGTGATGATCGAGAGCGCGTTCCCGTCCGAGGCCGGGACGATGCTCAAGAACCTGGAGAAGAAGGGCAACCCCTGGGGCCTGGCGAAGAAGCAGCGCCTGGAGTGGCTCAAGGAGCTCGACTTCGAGGTGCCGGTCGTCGGCAAGGACATCGAGGACCTCACCGAGGTCGAGTACCTCTACTGGGTCGGCTGTGCGGGTGCCCTTGAGGACCGCGCCAAGAAGACCACGAAGGCCTTCGCCGAGCTGCTCAACATCGCGGGCGTCAAGTTCGCGATCATGGGCGGCGACGAGAAGTGCACCGGTGACTCCGCACGCCGCCTGGGCAACGAGCCGCTGTTCCAGCAGCTCGGCCAGGAGAACGTGATGGCGCTGAACATGGCGTTCGGCGAGGAGCTCGACGACGACGGGAAGGTCACGCCCGAGTCGGCCAAGCCGAAGACGGCGAAGAAGATCGTCGCGACCTGCCCGCACTGCCTCAACACCATCGGCAACGAGTACCCGCAGCTCGGCGGCGACTACGAAGTCATCCACCACACGCAGCTGCTCCAGCACCTCGTCGACGAGGGCAAGCTGGTCCCGGTCACCCCGGTCGAGGGCATCATCACGTACCACGACCCCTGCTACCTGGGCCGCCACAACAAGATCTACACGCCTCCGCGCGAGATCATCGGCAAGGTGCCGGGCCTGCGCAACGAGGAGATGCACCGCCACAAGGAGCGCGGCTTCTGCTGTGGCGCCGGTGGTGCGCGGATGTGGATGGAGGAGCGGATCGGCAAGCGCATCAACGATGAGCGTGTCGACGAGGCGCTCTCGCTCAACCCGGACATCGTCTCCACCGCCTGCCCGTTCTGCCTCGTCATGCTGACCGACTCGGTCAACGGCAAGAAGAACGACGGCAAGGCCAAGGAGTCGATCACGGTCGTGGACGTCGCGCAGCTGCTCCTCGAGTCCGTGAAGACGCCGGTGGACCCGGAGGGTTCGCAGGAGACCGCGGACGAGCCGGAGCCCGAGCCGGTGAAGTAGCTCCCGCTGCCAGCGTTTCAGGCCGGTTCCGCCCTTGCAGGCGGGACCGGCCTGTTGCGTCCTGCCGGAACGGGAGCATCATGTGCAGGTTGTTGTCTCAAGGGGCGGTCGAGGTCAGGGTTGATGGTGGGCATACGGAGCGACAGACGCGGCGGCAGACCCGACGGCACACGCGGCGTACGCCGTGCACGCCGCGCCTGGATACGACTGACCGCGGCCACGCTCGGCTGTGCCCTGCTGCTCGCTGGCTGCGGCAGCGGCGGTGACGGCGACGCGTCCCCCGAGCACCGCCCGGTCGGCGGCATGGCCGACCAGGGCAAGGCGTCCGCGCCGCTGCCCGTCCCCCGGGGCGACGGCAGCAAGACCGCCGACGACTTCAACGGTGACGGCGCCCCCGATCTCGTACTCGACGATCTCGTGCACCGCGGCCACGGCGACGACGCGGGCATCGGCGTCGTCTACGGATCGCGCAGCGGACTGCGGCCCGGCGCGCGGCAGTTGCTGAGCGCGCGGGCCAACGGGGCGCGGACCAAGGGCGAGCTGCCCGCCGCCTTCGAGTCGGAGGCCTCCTGCGACCTCGACAAGGACGGCTTCACCGATCTGCTGGTCTCCACCGACCCGCCGTACGACGGCCTCGGCCAGCCGCCCGTGCCGCTGCAGATCCTCTTCGGCTCCCCCAAGGGCCTGACCGGCAAGGCCGTGAAGGTGAAGGTGCCCGCGCAGGCCCGGATCGGCAACGACTGGTCCGACCAGCCGGTCTGCGGCGACTTCGACGGGGACGGCGCGAGCGACCTCGTACTCCACGCGAGCGGCGCCCGGCTGACCTTCCTGCGCGGCCCGTTCAAGCGGACCGGCGCCGCGCGCGCCGCAGGGAAGCCGCTGGCCGCGCCCGGCAACGACCTCGTCACCGGCGAGGCCACCGATGTGGACCGGGACGGCTACGACGACCTCCTCGTCCGCAAGGCCGCCGACGCGACGGGCGCCGCCACCAGCGCGCTCGTCCTCGGCGGGCCGAAGGGTCCCGCCGAGACCGGGGTGCTCTTCCCCTCCGGCACGGACGTCGCGTTCGGGCGGTTCGGCAAGGGCAAGGCGGCGACGGACGCGGCCGTCGCGGGGCCGCGGGGCGTGGCTCTGCGGTACGACGTGCCGGGCACGGGGCGGGCCGCGCTGGAGGCGCGGCGGGTTTCCGTGGACGCCGGTGATCTCGACGGTGACGGGCTGAGCGAGCTGGTCATGAGCGGGGGCGGCAGCGGGAGTGGGGGTGGCGCGGGGGAGGTTCGCGTCTTCCGGGGGCGCGCGGGAGGCCTCGCCGCCAACGCATCGGCGTTGGTCGTTCCCTCCGCGAAGGGGACCACCCAGGTCCTTGGCATCGCCGACTTCGACGGCGACGGGCTCGCTGATCTCGCTCTGCGGACGTATCGCGGGGACGGCGAGGACACGGTGGGCGTGTATCCGGGCATGAAGGGCGACTTGGTCGCGCGCAAGCCGCAACTGACCTTCTCCACGGCGGATTTCGCCTCCCTGGGCGACGGCTGACGGCGGCTTGTGGCAAGTAGCTGCCGCCGGCGAACACCTCGGAGGACATGCACAGTGAACCCGCCGTCAGGCAAGGACAGTTGGACCTCCATCGCACGCGTCGGTGCGATCACCGGCCTGACCGTGTGCTGCACGGCTGCGGCGCTCGCCGGCTGTGGTGTCTTCGGCGGTGAGACGAAGCGGTTCGGGCGTCCGCCCGCGGGCGAGGCCGCGAAGAACCCGTCGCCCAAGGACTTCAACGGCGACGGGTACGACGACTACGCCACCGTCCTGAAGTCCGGTCGCACCGATGACGGGAGAGTGGAGCGGAGCACCTACACGCTGACCGTGGTGTACGGCTCCCCGGAGGGCCTGCGGCCCGATTGGTCCACGCGTCTCCCGGCGGGCGACGACGACGTGAAGTTCGGCCGACTGCTCCGGACCGACCTGGACAACGACGGCTTCACCGACCTCGTCTCCTCGCGCGACGCCGGCCCCGGTGACCCCGTCTTCGTGATGTTCGGCGGCGCCCGGGGGCTCTCGGGCGCCGAGCGCCTCGACGCGGGTCACCTCCCGCCGGTGGCCGCCGGTGACTTCGACGGCGACGGCGCCACGGACCTCTTCGACGGCGAACAGACACTGTTCGGCCCCTTCGACCGGAAGAAGCGCCAGCCGGCCCGCGCCACGCGTGTCGACAAGCCCAACCCCGCGTCCCTGGACGTCGTCACCGGCGACTTCGAAGGCGACGGGCGCACCGACGTGGTGATGACGAACGCGTACCACGGGGACGACTACGAGCAGAATGACGATCCGCCCGAGGCCCCGGACCAGGCCGTCTACTTCCGTGGCGGGGCCAAGGGGCTCGCCCGCGACGAAGGCCCGCAGGCCGAGCTCGTATCGAGCATGTCCACCTATGACGGGCCGCGCGGCGGCGGCGCGGGCGACGTGGACGGCGACGGCATCGACGACTTCGTCGCCAACGGCGAGGCGACCGGGTCAGGCAGCATGCTCACCGTCATCCACGGGTCCAGGGCAGGGCTCGGCGGCGACCGCCCCGCCGAGGTCCTGGAGGGGCGCGGTTCCACCTGGGGCAGCGGTCCGATGGTCGGGGACGTCGACGGCGACCGCCGCGCGGACCTGGTGGCGGGGCGGCCCGGCTTCCACATCATCGACCCGGACAAGATCCTGCTGCTGCGCGGCGGGCCCCACGGACCGTCCACGGAGAGGGCCCAGACGGTGACCGGCGGGGACGAAGGCCTGCCCGACGGCATCGCGCCGCACCAGCTGCAGGAGCTCGACCTGCTCGACGTCGACGGCGACGGCCGCCAGGACGTCGTCGTGTTCTCCCAGCGATGGAAGAAGGAACAGGGCTACTTCCTGGTCCTCGGCGGCACCGGCGATGGTCTCGAGACCGAGGGCATCCAGCACTTCACGGCCGACGACGTAGGTGTCCAACTCTGGGGCGAATGATCCCCATTGGCGCAGCCGATGCGTTCACCTGGCGGCCACCTCTTCGACCCCGGCGCACAACCCTTCGCGCACTCCACGAGTCACACACCCGGAAGTCATACCCAGAGGCTCACTCAGAGCCCGCAGATGCTCTGCCCCCACTTCCCCTTCCGGGAGTTCTACGTGCGTGTAAGAAATCTGGCCGTCACCGCCACCGTCGCGGCCCTCGCCGCCGCGGGCCTGAGCCTGCCGCTCGCCGGAACGGCCAGCGCCGCGTCCACCCTCAAGGACGACTACAACGGCGACGGCTACCGCGACCTGGCGATCGGCATCCCGGGCAGCAACTCCGTGACGGTGACGTTCGGTTCGGCATCCGGTGTCGCGGCCAACCGCGCGGTCACCCTCAGCCAGAACTCGACCCAGGTCCCCGGAGTCACCGAGCCCGAGGACGAGTTCGGCGAGAACATCACCAGCGGTGACGTGAACCGCGACGGCTACGCCGACCTGATCGTCGGCGCCCCCGGCGAGAAGGTGGAGGGCAAGCCGTCCGGCTCCGTCACCATCCTGTGGGGCGGCCAGGGCGGCTTCACCGCAGGCGGCCGGGTCCTGAACTCCCCCGCCGACACCACGGGCCGCTACGGCGAGGCCACGGTCTGGACCGACTTCGACGGCGACGGCTCGCCCCAGCTGAGCGTGATCAGCGGCGACAACTGGTGGTACTACTCCGGCGCGGGCGAGGACGGCCGCGTACACGGCCTGGAGGTCGACTTCATCCCCGAGGGCGCACGCCTCGACGGCATGATCGCGGGCAAGTTCAAGGTCAAGGACGGCAGCGGCCTCGTCCTGTACGGCGAGCGCGCGGACGGCGGCGCCTACACCGCGCACATGAACGGCGGCTTCGGCGACTACGGCTACCAGGCCGAGGTCCTCGGCGAGGGCGACGACCCGACGGCGACGCGCGACGCGGCCACCGCCGGTGATGTCAACGGCGACGGTTACGACGATCTTGTCACCGGCAACTCCCGTGCGGGGAAGGGTGGTTCGGTCACCGTCCGGTTCGGTGGCGACCGCGCGTTCGGCGCCCCGGTGACGTACGACCAGGACAGCGCGGGCGTCCCCGGCACCGGCGAGTCGGGCGACGGCTTCGGCGCCTCCGTCTCGGCGGGCGACGTCACCGGCGACGGCCTGCCCGACCTCGCGGTGGGCGCGCCCGGCGAGACGGTCGGCACGGTGGCCGGGACCGGCAGCGTCACCCTCCTCAAGTCCTCGGCGGGCAGCTTCACTTCGGGCCAGGCCTGGCACCAGGAGACCGCGGGCGTACCCGGCACCGCCGAGCCGGACGACGGCTTCGGCACCTCCGTACGCCTCAAGGACATCAACAAGAACGGCAAGGCGGACCTGGCCACCGGCGCGACCGGCGAGGACATCGGCACGACGCGGGACGTCGGCGCGGTGTGGGTGCTGCGCGGCACGGCGACGGGCCTGACGTCGTCGTACGCGGCGTCCTTCAACGGCTCGGACTTCGGGGTCGGCACGGCGGGCGCGGGCTTCGGCCGGACGGTTCGCTGATACCGGCTGGCACTTCGCTGGTTCCTCAACTGCCCCTCCCTATACGTGAGTTGGAGACGCCTCAGTGGTTTCGACGGCTGACCACGCGCGCAGACCCGCGCGGAACAAGATCCTGGCTGCGGGCGCGCTCGGCGCCGCCACCGTGCTCGGCCTCGCAGGACTGACGGCGGGCGGCGCGTCCGCCGCCGAGCCCTCGAAGCTCAGGGCGGACTACAACGGCGACGGGTACGTGGACCTCGCGGTCGGCGTGCCGGGCGCGACGGTCAGCGGCAAGACCAAGGCCGGGTACGTGAATGTGGTGTGGGGCGGCGCCTCTGGCCTCGGGAAGCACGGCTCGATGAACGTCGGCCAGGGCACGGCCGGCGTCCCCGGCACGGTGGAGGCCGACGACCGCTTCGGCACGGCCGTCCACTCCGCCGACCTGAACGGCGACGGCTACAGCGACCTGATCGCATCGGCGCCCGGCGAGGCCATCGACACCACCCCCGACGTGGGCACCATCTCCGTGGTGTGGGGCTCCGCCGGGGGCTTCGCCAAGGGCGGCATCACGGCCGCCAAGGGCGGCTCCGAGGACTCCAGGATCGGCGGCGCGCTCAGCACCGGCGACTACGACGGCGACGGCACGCAGGACCTCGTCTTCCCCATCGCCGGTGAGGAGGGCACGGCGACAATGATGCGCCCCGGGCCCATCACGTCGGCGACGAACACCAGGCCCGCCCTCGTCGAGAACCACCGGTTCGGCGGCCCGCGCGCCTACGCTTCCGCCGACTTCGACGGGGACGGCAAGGACGACCTCGCGGTGACGTACAAGGGCATGGAGAGCGTCGGCACGCACATCGTCCGCAAGGCGTCCGGCGAGTGGCAGAACTTCTGGGCCACCGGCGACCACGGCACGTCGGTCGCCGCGGGCGACTTCGACGGGGACGGCACGGCCGACCTCGTGCTCGGCGGCGTCACGGCGGACCCGGAGGCGGACGGCACCCATTGCGAGGACCGGCTCGGCGGCGCGGTCCTCACCGTGTACGGCAAGCAGGGCGCCGTGCTCGGCGGTGGCTCCGCGTGCACCACGCAGAGCACGCCCGAGGTCGGCGGCAGCGCGGAGTCCGGGGACAACTTCGGCGCGTCGCTCGCGGTGGCCAACCTCGACCGGGACGGCATCGACGAACTGATCGTCGGCGGTGACGCCGAGGCGGTCGGCACCGCGGCGAGCGCGGGAACGTACTGGATCCTCGCATCGGCCGGCACGGGCAAGCCCCTGGTGGGGCCCGCCTACAGCCAGAACTCCGCGGGCGTCGCGGGCACGGCCGAGGCGGGCGACCGCCTGGGCGCGGCGGTGGCCGCCGGTGACTACAACGGGGACGCGTACCCCGACGTGGCCGTCGGCGCGCCGGGCGAGGACGCCCGGTCCGGCGGCGTCTGGTACTCCGCGACGCCCAAGGAGGGCCCGAACCCGGCGGTGGTTTCCGTGACCCCCGGGAAGCTGGGCCTGGCGGGGGCGAGCGAGTACGGGGCGGTGCTGGGCCGATAGCGGTCCCTGCGAGGCCTTCCCCACCCCCCACTCACGCATTGGCAAACAACAACAGGAGCCCGACAGCATGCCCAAGCACAAGCGCCCCACCCCCCGTACCCACAGACCCGGCCGCCTCGCCGCGGCCACCGCCGCCGCCGCGGCCCTCACAGGCGGCCTCCTCACCCTCACCGCGACGACCGCGACCGCCGCCCCCGCGGCGACCCAGCCGGACGACGCGGACTTCAACGGCGACGGCGCGGCCGACCTCGCCACCTCCGCCACGCACGCGAACATCGGCGGCAAGGACAAGGCGGGCCAGGTCGTCGTCACGTACGGCGGCGCCGAGCGGCGGCACACCACGTACAGCCAGAACAGCGCGGGCGTCCCCGGCACCGCCGAGGCGGGCGACGCCTTCGGCGCGGACACCGCGTACGGCGACTTCGACCGCGACGGCTACGACGACCTCGCGGTGGCCGCGATCGGCGAGGACGTCGGCACGGACGTGGACGGCGGCACCGTACAGATCCTGTGGGGCTCGGCGGCCGGCCTGTCCGGCGGCAGCACGCTCACGGACCCGCGCCCCACCAAGCACGACAAGTTCGGCGGCCCCCTCCAGGCGGGCGACTTCGACGGCGACGGCACGGACGACCTCGCCGTGGGCGCGAGCTCGGGCGCCGCCACGATCGACCTCTTCGACGGCGGCATCACCCGCACCGGCACCCCCGGCGACCACTACACGGTCCTGCCGCCCATCCACAGCGGCGAAGGCGCGGGCCCCTTCAACCTGCACTCCGGCGACGTCAACGGCGACGGCCGCGACGACCTGATCGTCGACGGCTACTCCACGGCGGACGGCTACAACGCCAACCTCTGGCTGCCCGGCAGCGCGAACGGCATCACCACGACCGGCGTCCAGCGGCTGCCCGCCGGCTACATCACCGACGTGGGCGACACGGACAGTGACGGCTACGGCGACGTCATCATCGGCCTGACCTGGGACGAGGGCATCGACGGCGCCAACAAGGGCGGCACGGTGTACGTCGTGAAGGGCAACGCCAACGGCCCCTACGGCGGCAGCGAGACCATCACCCAGGACTCCCCGGGCATCCCCGGCGGCAGCGAGAACGGCGACAACTTCGGCGCCGAGCTGGACCTCGGGGACATCAACGGCGACGGCCACCTCGACCTGGTCGTCAGCTCCCCCGGCGAGGACCTGGACGGCGTCGCGGACGCGGGCTCGGCGACCCTCATCTACGGCGCGGCGGACGGCTCGGGCCTCTCCACGCAGGGCGCGGTCCTGCTCAGCCAGGACACCCCGGGCGTCCCCAACTCCAATGAGACGAACGACTACTTCGGCTCGGACGTCCACATCGACGACCTGAACGCGGACGGCCGCGGCGAGGTCGCCATCGGCGCACTGGGCGAGAACGGTGCCAACGGCGCCTTCTACGTCTTGGACTCCAACGCCGACGGCACGCTCGCCTCCGGCACCGGCATCTACACGTCCACGGTCGGCATCTCCGCGACGGGCACCCCGCGGCTGGGCTCCAACTTCGCGGACTGACCCGCTGCTTCACCCCTCCCCCCAAGCCGCCGGGCCCGCACGCTCCCCCCGTGCGGGCCCGGCTCCCCCGATCTCTCACCCCGGAGCTCCCGTGCGCCTCCGAACCATCCCCCTGGCCGCGTCCCTCACGACCACCGGCCTGGTCACCGCCCTGCTCACCGTCCTGCCCGGCACGGCCACGGCCGCGCCGTCCGGACTCTCCGGAGATTTCAACGGCGACGGCCACCGCGATCTGGCGATCTCCGCCCCGGCCGCCACGGTCGGCGGCAAGTCCTGGGCGGGCCATGTCGCCGTGGCGTACGGATCGGATTCCGGCAGCCCGGACCCGGCCCGCCGCACGGTCATCAGCCAGAACTCGCCCGGAGTACCGGGCGAGGCCGAGACGGACGACGAGTTCGGCCACCGGATCGCGGCGGCCGACCTGAACCGCGACGGATACAGCGACCTCGTCGTCACTTCCTCGCGCGAGAAGGTCGGCAGCCACCCGGACGCGGGCACGGTGGTGATCGTCTGGGGCTCGGCGGGCGGCCTGTCCGGCGGCACGACCGTCGACAACCCCCAGCCGCTGCACGGCAGTTACTTCGGGCTCGGCCTGGCCACAGGTGACTTCACCGGAGACGGGAAGCCGGACCTCGCCGTGTCCGCACAGGGCGACACCGGCACCAATCCCTTCAAGATCCGCCTGATCCGCGGCCCGTTCACCAAGTCCGGCTCGACCGGCACCATCACGTCGTACGCCGCACCGCTCGAAGGCCCGACCCTCACGGCGGGCCGGGTGAACGGCGACGCCAAGGCCGACCTGGTGGTCACCGGCAGGAAGACCAACAGCGACCACCTCGGGGCGGCCGTCTACTACAAGGGCACATCGGCGGGCCTGACCAAGGGCGCGAGCCTGCGCGCGGGCACCACGGCGGCCATCGGCGACCTGGACGGCGACGGCTACGGAGACATCGCCGTCGGCAACCCCGACGAGCCCGGCGACGAACCGTCCGGCTCCAAGGGCGGCGAGGTCAGCGTCATCTACGGCACCTCGTCGGGCCCGAGCTCCACCCGCCGTACGACCCTGACCCAGAGCAGTGCGGGCGTGCCGGGCGCCTCCGAGTACGGGGACAACTTCGGCGCGTCGGTGGCCGTGGGCGACCTCGACGGCGACGGCCACGCGGAGCTGACGGCAGGCGCCCCCGGCGAGAGCCTCGGCGCCGAACCGGACCTCATCCTGGGCGCGGGCGCGGTCACCGTCCTGCGCGGCTCCGCATCGGGCCTCACCACCACCGGCGCGCTCAACCTCACCCAGGACAGCCCCGGCGTCCCCGGCAGCGCGGAGTCCATCGACGGCTTCGGCGCGACCCTGCTCTCCTCGGACATCGGCGCCGACGGCCGCCAGGACCTCACGGCGACGGCCTCCCAGGAGAACGACGACGCGGGCGCCGTATGGCATCTCCCCGGCACCGCGGGCTCCCTCTACTCCACGACGACATCCACCAGCTTCGGCCCGAGCGGGCTCGGCCTCTCCACGGCGTACTCGGCCTTCGGGTCGGACCTCGCGGGCTGATCGAGGGACACGACCCATGCGCAGACGCATCATCGCCGCCGTCGCCACCCTGGCCACGGCCGCCCTCACACCCTTGGCACTGCCCGCACCGGCCACGGCCGCGCCGGCCCGGTACGCCGACGACTTCAACGGCGACGGCCACCGCGACCTGGCCGTGGGCATGCCGTCGAAGACCGTCGACGGCAAGAAGCGGGCCGGCGCGATCCTGGTGACCTTCGGCTCGGCCTCGGGTCTGACCGGCAAGCGTGTGTACTACGGCCTGGCCGCCGGCTCGCATCTGGGTGAGGCGGTCAATGACTGAGACAGCGCCCGGACTTGTGCATCACCCGTACCGAAGTTCCCGTTTTCCCATACGAGTTGGAGTCCTTGTGTCCCTGCGCGCACGCGTCACCACCATCGCCGCCACGGCCACCGCCCTGGCCGCCACCGGCCTCGCCCTGCCCTTCGCGGGCACCTCCGTCGCCGCCGAACCCACCCCTGTGGAGAGCGACTTCAACGGCGACGGCTACGCCGACCTCGCCGTCGGCGTGCCCAGCGGCAGCGTCGACGGGAAGGCCAAGGCCGGTTACGTCAGTGTCGTCTTCGGCGGTGAGGACGGTCCCGGACGGCACGGCGCGCGGCGGATCACGCAGGCCACTGTCGAGGTGCCCGGCACCCCGGAGGGCGGTGACCGCTTCGGGGTCGCCGTCACGTCCGCGTACATCGACGACGACCCGTACGCCGACCTCGTCATCGGCGCCCCCGGCGAGGACATCGACGCCAAGACCGACGCGGGTTCCGTCACCGTCCTGTACGGCGCCGGTGACGGCTTCTCCGAGGCCGGGACCGCCGCCCGCGGGGCCGCGTCGGGCGACACGTACGGAAATGCCATCGTCGCCGCCGACTTCACCGGCGACACGGACGTCGACCTGGCGATCGGCGGCAAGGACAAGGTCGTCGCCAACTACAACCCGCTCACCGCCGGCACCAGCACCCTCATGGCCGACCGCATGGGCGGCCGCGCCCCCGTCATGACGACGGGCGACTTCAACACCGACGGGCTTCCCGACCTCGCCCTCGGCTACTACACGCAGAACCAGCCCTACACCCAGTCCCACCTCCGCCTCTACGGCTGGAACAAGGACGAGAGCTCCATGGGCAACTTCTGGAACAACTCCAACGGCGCCGCGAACGCCCTCGCCTCCGGCGACTTCAACGGCGACGGCTACGACGACCTCGCCGTCGGCAACTGCCGCGAGATCGCCGACGAGAACATCGACGACCCGTGCGGTCCGGAGCAGCTCACCAAGGGCGGCGGCATCCACATCCGGTTCGGCGGCGCCAACGGCAGCTTCGGCTGGGAGCAGCAGACGCTCAACCAGGACACCACGGGCGTGCCCGGCGTCGCCGAGACCGGTGACGGCTTCGGCGACGCGCTCGCCGCGGCGGACATCGACGCCGACGGCCACGACGACCTGATCGCGGGCGCCCCCGGCGAGGCGGTCGGCAGCGCGGCCCGTGCGGGCAGTTTCACCGTCCTGAAGGGCGGCGAGATCGGCCTCCTCGACGCGTCCGGGTCGGCGACGGGTGTCGGATACCAGCAGAACTCCGAGGGTGTCCCGGGCGTCGCCGAAACGGGTGACACCTTCGGCGCGGCGCTCACCATCAACGACTACAACGGCGACACCTACGCGGACCTGAACGCCGGCGCGCCCGGCGAGAACGCCGCGGCGGGCGGCGTCTGGCACCTGCGCTCCTTCTCATCCGGCCCGGTCATCACCCCGAAGTCCCTCTCCCTGCCCGCCTCGTCGGACCCACTGGCCTACGGAGCGGTGCTCGGCCACTGACCCCTCGGGGATCCCCCTAGGGGTTGTCACAGGTCGGCGGCAAAGCCCCTCTCCTCCTGGGGAGGGACGCCCCCGCGCCTTCAGACCAGGTACGTTCGATTCGTGGCTGGATTCAGGATCGGACGCGGCCGGGACAACCGCGCCCCGCAAGCGCGACCGCAACAACGACCGCGGCAGGAGCCGTACGGGCAGCAGGCCCCCCAGGGCCAGCAGCCGCCGTACGGCTATCCGCAGGCGCCTCCGGGCCCTCAGCAGTACGGGCGTCAGCCCTACGGCCAGGGGCCGGGCGGGCCCGGCGGGCCTGGCGGGCAGCAGTGGCCGCAGGCGGGCGGCAATCACGGGGAGCCGGAGTACTTCGGCGGACCGGATGACCCCGCTCACGGCGGACCAGGGGGACAGGGCGGCTACGACCCGTACGCCGCGAACAACCCGGGTCACACCCAGGCCTTCTCCATCGGCGAGGACCCCTACACCCAGGGCGACACCTACCGCGCGGGCCAGGCGAGCGCCCCGATGGGCCCGCGGCTGCACTGGAAGGACCTGCTGCGCGGCATCGTGCTGCGCCCGGGCCCGACCTTCCTGCAGATGCGGGACTACGCGATGTGGGCCCCGGCCGTCATCGTGACGTTCCTCTACGGCCTGCTTGCGATCTTCGGCTTCGACGCGGCCCGCGAGGACGCGATCAACGCCACGCTCTCGTCGGCCGTCCCGTTCGTCCTGACGACCGGCGTCGCGATCACGATCAGCACCTTCATCCTGGGCGTGGTCACACACACCCTCGCCCGCCAGCTCGGCGGCGACGGCGCCTGGCAGCCGACGGTCGGCCTCTCCATGCTGATCATGTCGATCACGGACGCGCCCCGCGTGGTGGTCGCGATGTTCCTCGGCGGCGGCCAGCCCTTCGTACAGCTCCTCGGCTGGGTGACCTGGGTCGCGGCGGGCGCGCTGCTCACCACGATGGTGAGCAAGTCGCACGACCTGCCGTGGCCGAAGGCGCTGGGCGCGGCGTCGATCCAGCTCCTGGCGATCCTGGCGATCATCAAGCTGGGCACGTTCTAGTACGGACATACGGACACGAGAAAGGGCCCCGGCGGACGAAAGTCCACCGGGGCCCTTCTGTTCACGTGCTCAGGCGTCGAGAACCTGCCCCGCACGCTTCACGACGGGCGGCTCGACACTCCACGGGAAGTTGATCCACTCATCGGTCCGCTTCCACACGTACTCGCACTTCACGAGGGAGTGCGACTTCTCATAGATGACGGCGGACCGCACTTCAGCCACATGATCGAGGCAGAAGTCGTGGACGAGCTTCAGAGTCTTCCCGGTATCGGCGACATCATCAGCGATCAAGACCTTCTTGTCGGTGAAGTCGATCGCGTTCGGCACGGGCGCGAGCATGACGGGCATTTCCAGGGTGGTCCCGACCCCGGTGTAGAACTCCACATTCACCAGGTGGATGTTCTTGCAGTCGAGCGCGTAGGCGAGCCCGCCGGCGACGAAGACGCCGCCGCGCGCGATGGAGAGCACGACATCCGGCTGGTACCCGTCATCGGCGATGGTCTGCGCCAGCTCGCGCACAGCACGGCCGAACTTCTCGTACGAAAGATTCTCGCGCACGTCACTCATGCTGGATGTCACACCTGTGTCCGATGGAAATTGAGGAAGGAGCGGGAGGCGGTCGGCCCGCGCTGCCCCTGATAACGCGACCCGTACCGCTCCGACCCGTAGGGCGACTCGGCGGGCGAGGTCAGCCGGAACATGCACAGCTGCCCGATCTTCATCCCCGGCCAGAGCTTGATCGGCAGCGTGGCGAGGTTCGACAGCTCCAGGGTCACGTGCCCGCTGAACCCCGGGTCGATGAACCCGGCGGTGGAGTGCGTGACGAGCCCGAGGCGTCCCAGGCTGGACTTGCCCTCCAACCGGCTCGCGAGGTCATCCGGCAGGCTGATGACCTCGTACGTAGAGGCGAGCACGAACTCCCCCGGGTGGAGGATGAACGGCTCGTCACCCTCGGGCTCCACGAGCCGCGTCAGATCGGCCTGCTCGACGGAGGGGTCGATGTGTGGATACCGGTGGTTCTCGAACACCCGGAAGTAGCGGTCGAGCCGCACATCGATGCTCGAGGGCTGCACCATGGATTCGTCGTACGGATCGATCCGTACCCGTCCGGCGTCGATCTCGGCCCGGATGTCCTTGTCTGAGAGAAGCACGCACCGAGGATACGCAGAGCGCGCGGGCCCGCCCCAATCGGACGGTTCCCGCGCGCCTCACTGCTGTCGCCCTGCTGCCGCCTGCGACCGTCTCCGGTCGCGCCCCGCTACCGCTTCTGCGCCATGACCGGCACGGCATGCCGCAGCCGGGCACATCGTGGGCAGCGGATGAGACGGCCGGGCCCGAGCCGGTCGGCCTTCTGCATCGGGAACGAAGCGGTGCTGAACACGTGCCCTTCGGCACAACGGACGACGGTGCGCTCCATCAAGTCCTCGAGTCCCTTCCCCAAAGCCGTAGTTGAGCTCGCAGCTCCTCGCACGGTGCACGCGCGGTGCTCGTACGCGAGCTGACGACGAAGGGCCACATTACGGGACGAAAGGGGCGCCCCTCCAGGCGGCACTCCGGTCCCCCACGGTACGCCCCAACTCCCGCGCCCCGCAGCGCCATCCACGCCCCGAACACCCCCCGGGACACCAGGAAGCCCCGGGGAGAAAACACCCGGGGCCTGGCATGAGGTAGAGTGTGCGGCATTACGACACCGTCTCGGACGGCGTCTTACGCGGGTGTAGTTTAGTGGTAGAACATCAGCTTCCCAAGCTGAGAGTGCGAGTTCGATTCTCGTCACCCGCTCTTGTTTGAACCCCCAGGTCTTGGACCCGGGGGTTCTTTGCTGTCAGGAGCTGATCAGGCGGCTGTCGAAGCCGGAGCCCAGCAGGCGCTCGTAAGCGGCGTGCACGTCGTCCGGTACGTCCTGCTCGACGGCGAAGCCGAGCCTTGGGTACTCGATGATCCGCTGCAGGTCGCCGACGAGCATGTCGACGACGAGCTTCTCGTCACCGATCGATTTGATGTAGTCGTCCAGCTCCAGCGGCTCGGACGCGCAGATGACGTCGGCCTCGGGCCACAGCTTGCGGCAGGTCGCGTACGAGCGGCGCTCCATGTACGGCTTGGAGATCAGCATCAGGGAGTCGACCTGGACGCCGGCCCGCTGGAGCAGGTCGCGGGAGAGCGTGACGTTCTGACCGGTGTTGGCTGCGTTCGCCTCGACGAGGATCGCCTCGTCCGGTACGCCGAGGGACAGGGCGTGCTCGCGGTAGTGCACGGCTTCGCCGCGCGGGAACCGGGCACGGGTGGTGGGGCTGTTGCCGCCGCTGAAGACCAGAACCGGGAAGAGACCGGCGCGGTAGAGGTCCGCGGAGGCGGTGGCCACGCCGAGGTCGTGGCTGCCCAGACCGATCGCCGCAGAGCAGGGGCGGAGTTCGTGGCCCATCTGGTGGTAGTCCCAGATGAGTTCGGCGTCGTGAAACTGCTCGTCGGTGATGGTGCGCTGCGCACGGTCCGGCACTACGACTCCCTGCCTCATCCTCGCTGGCCCATTCGGATGCCCTCGATGCTGCGCAGCTGATGGCTCAGGCCGTACTGCTGAGCCACCTGTGCTGCTTGGTCGAGGACGGACAGCCCATCATTCCGGGTCGCCGGGTCGGACAGAAGGATGTGCCCGTGCGCGGTATCCAGGCGCACCCGTTGCATCGGGGAGTCGATCGTGCCGCTCTGCCGGGCGATGTCGATGTAGTGCAGGGCTCGGGTCAGGTCGCCGGCGCCACGGTGGGCAAGGGCGAGCTTCTGGTGGGCGACCGACCAGTCCTCCGGCTCGCCGAGTTCCTCGAATTCGCGGGTGGCGGTAGCCATGACGGTGCTGGCATATTCGTTGTCGCCCTCCTTGCTGAGTGCGGTGCCCACCCAGAGACGGGCCCGGGCCCGGTCGCGGCGGCTGAGGCGTTCGTCTGTGGCCAGTTGCTCGTACTGGCGGGCGGAGTGGTCCAGCTGTCCGGCCATCTCGTTGACGACGGCCAGGGAGAGTTCGATCTGTGCGACTCGGCGCGGGATGTCGAGTTCGGCGAACAGGCCGCGTGCGGTGGCGTACGACTGCCTGGCCGAGAGCGGGCCGAGATCACGCCCTGATCCCGTTGCAGATCGCCGAGCAGGGCCAGTGAACGCCCGTACAGGTACCTGCCTTTGAGGTCAAAGGTGCGCGGGTTGTGGGAGCCGAGCCAACGGTTGAGCAGGCTGGCGGCGAAGGTGAAGTTCTGGCGGCTGAGGCAGACGATGGCACGGTCGATGTCCTCGGTCCACGTCTCGTGGTCCGGCGTCCGCCCGTCGGCCTGACTGCCGCCGAAGACCAGTCGCTCGAAGCGGGCCTGCGCGAGCGCATCGGCGCGGGCCAGGGCGGTGTCCAGGATGGCCTGGGTGTCCGGGCGTGGCCGGGTGGTCTCGCCGAGGTCCTCCCATTTGGCCACGGTGCGCAGGGCGACCCCGAGGTGCTCGGCGAAGGCCCGCATGCTCATGCGCAGCGCGGCACGCAGGGCACTCGCCTCTCGGCCGGTCCACTCCTGCACGTTGACCACGGGCAGCCTCCCTCCGCAACGCATGGAAGCACGCAGAGTGACCAGGCGGAGCGGAAAGTGCATCGGAAGTGCAACAGCCGGTCATTTCACGGCCGTTCGGCTCTCGCGACGCTGCTGACATGCCATCCGAACCCCTCACGGAACACCGACCGGTTCACGGGCCTTACGTCTACGGCTACCTGCGGCAGGGCCGGGCCCACCCTGGGCGCCGCCAGGCCTTGGCCGAATCGCTGGCTCTGTACTGCGTCCAGCACGAACTCACCCTGTGCGATGTATTCACCGAAGCCGACGCCGACGCCACGGCCCACGGCCTCCGCTCACCGGCGTTCGCAGGAGCTCTCGACGTCCTCGCTCTGCCGGATACGTACGGACTCGTCATCCCCACCCTCAGCCACCTCGGGCCCAAGCACGTGGCCGCGGAGCGCGAGCGGCAGATAGCCGGCCTCGACGTACGCCTGATGATGATCCGGCCGCCGCAGGCAAGGCGGACTCGCACGCCTGCGGGAGCCGGCGGACAAGCGGAGGGCGGTGCGTGATGCACGTCCGCGAGGCTCTGCGCAGGGCACCACTCATCGACGATCTGCCCGGCCTACACCTTCTGGCAGTCGGCAGCGGCTGGGATCTCCTCCGCGTGACCGCGGAGCCCGGGTTCTTGGCGCTGGCCATGCTGCGAACGACCGGTCAGTCCATTGGCCCCGTGCTCTACGACCGACCCAGCGCCCGCCTGTACTTCGCCATCCCCTCGGGCACGACCGACAGCTGGCAGGACCTGCCCGTACGGCTGCTCTCCCACGGCTCATGGCTGGTCGCTCCGAGCCCCTACCGGGCTCACGAGTACTTCGGCGGCTGGTGCGAACTGCCCGACGACGACACCCTCACCGACCCCGAGAAGCTCCGTCATGCCCTGCATAAGTACGCCGCCACCACCGCCACTCCCGAAGAGAGCCCGTCATGGAAACCTTCGAACGCGCCTGCCTCGATGCCTACTTCAGCCGCATCGCCTCCCGATTCACCCCAACCGAGCGCCCTGCAGCGTTCCTGATCACTCACCTGCTGCCCGAGCGGCCCGCCTTCGTACGAGGAGTGGGCGCCGTCACCGAGCTGCGCGCCGTACTTCCCAAGCCCAAGTCGGTACACGAGGAGGCGGTACGCCAGCTCGAAGGCGACGGATACGCCTGCGACAACCTCACCCGCGAGCTGTCCGCCGACCCCGACCGGGCCCTGCGCTACATCGAGGCACGCGCTGCCGGTCGCCAAGTCGTCCTCCTCGACGTCGGCGGCTACTTCACCCCCGCCCTCGACGCCCTGTGCGACCGTTTCTCAGGCCAGATCCTCGGCGTCGTCGAGGACACCGAGAACGGCCACCGCCGCTACGCCGACCACGACAAACTCCCCTGCCCCGTACTCTCCGTAGCCCGATCCCCGCTCAAGGACCCCGAGGACTTCCTGGTCGGCCAGTCCGTCGTCTTCTCCACCGAGGCCCTGATGCGTGGCCGAGGCGACATTCTGCACGGCCGCACCGCTCTCGTGATCGGCTTCGGCAAGCTGGGCAGCTCCATCGCCCGCCTGCTGCACGCCAAGGGCATCCGCGTCAGTGTCTACGACATCGATCCCGTGCGCCGCACGCAGGCACTCTCACAAGGCTTCACCGTCGCTCGTGACCGCGCCGGCGGACTCGAGGACGCCGGCCTCGTCCTGTGCGCCACCGGATCGCTCTCCCTGCGCGGCGAGGACTTCGCCCGCCTGCGCAATGGGGCGTACGTCGCAACCGTCACCAGCAGCGAGGACGAACTCGAACTCGCCGGGCTGCCCAACGTCTACGAGCGGGCCACGATCGGCGACCACGTCACCCGGTACCTCACCACCGGCCACTACTTCTATCTCCTCAACGGCGGCAACGCCGTCAACTTCCTGCACGGCGCCAGCGTGGGACCGTTCATCTTCCTCGTCCAGGCCGAGATACTCGCCGCCTCCACCGCCCTCGCCCGCGGCGGCCTCGCCCCCGGACTACATGAACTGCCGCCCGCCGACCGGGCCACCATCGCCGCCACCTGGCTCGACTACTTCAACCGCTAGGAGATTCCACCGTGCCCGTCACCGCGGCCCACGTCAGGACCATGCTCAACGACTACCTCGATGCCCGCCCCGACGAGAAGCCCCTCCTCGCACCGCTCACCGAACTCCTGGACGCCGAGGCCGACGTCACCTCACGCAAGGAGTTCCGTGGCCACGTCACCGCCGGCGCCATCCTGGCCGACCCTGACGGGCGCATCCTCCACATCCGCCACCGCGCCCTGAACCGTTGGCTGCTGCCCGGTGGCCACCTGGAATCCGAGGACACCGGCCTCCTCACGGCAGCCCAAAGGGAGTTGACCGAGGAGACCGGCATTCCAGCCTCCGTGGTCACCCCGGCCGGTCACCTCCCGATCCACATCGACGCCCACCGGATCCCCGCCAACCAGGCGAAAGAGGAGCCTGAGCACCACCACTTCGACTTCCGCTTCCTCTTCCGCACTTCCGCCGACGTAGTCGAGTTGCAGACCGAGGAGGTCACGGCTGCGGCGTGGCACGCTGCGGACACCATCACCGATGTGCCCCTGCGGGACCAAGTGCTGCGCGCCCTGCGCTGAATCACGTGCGGCGGGGTCACGGGCATTGGCGGTGTGCACTCATGGATTCCGTCACGTTCCCAAAGCAGATGTCGCGGGTTCGAATCCTGGCGGGGAATCAGCACGAAGGCTCCGGACCAAGCTTGGTCCGGAGCCTTCGCCATCTACTTCTGACAACAACCAGGACAGCCACTGCCGACGAAGGCGCCTCCCCCTAGGCAGCGGGTCCAAGCAGGCGCCACACCCTAGAACCTTCTTCCTGTGCACCCGGCCACGCAACCAACCGAGTTACAACCTTCTCTACTGGTTCAAGGCACCCGGCTGCGCTCCGCTCCGCCGGGAGGGCTTCCCGGCTCCGCCCCCTGCTGCGCCGACGCCCGCCCACACATGGACAAGGCCGAGGCCATAAGGCAAGCACCTGACGAACCGGCCTAGGGGCAAGGCAATGCCTCCGGCGGGGATCAGCTGGCACCGGGATGGAGGGGGCGCCGTACGCGACTGCGGGCCCATCGTGGCGTGCGTTGGGGCTCCCATCGCGTCCACCATCGACCCAGGCAGAGGCGAGCAAACACGGCCCATGGCGCAGGTCGTTCGTACAGTGGTGCGCTCCACCTGGACGCCATGAACCACGCCCGCTCCACGGTGTGGGTGTGTGGGTCGACGGCGGACGGGATGGGAGCTGGGGAAGGTGGGGTGAGACAGAGGAGGCGCTCGTGCACCTTTGAATCCAAGATCAGAATCAGGCGCGGTCAGCACGCCTTTGGATCGGAAACCCCACCTGACCTGGCCTTCACACCCACTACCGGAACCGACCCGCAGATCTACCTTTGATTCGCAGGTATGACCCTTGCACTTCAAGGGTCATACCTTGGTTTTGCTGGCGCAATCGAAGATGTGATCCTCGATTCACCGAGGAAGTTGCGGTGGACTGCCACCGTAAGGCAGACTCAAACTCGCGCGCACACTAAGGGTGTTGAGCCAACCGCCGCGCAACCCGTCTGGCCTGGGGTGATGCCCAACGGCTCGTGCTGCAAGGCCAGTTGAGATGGGGCGCTGCAAGCGTATCGCCTCGCAGACAACCGAACAATGGCATGCCAAAGGGACGCTCGCCCACTTTCCAGGGCCGGCAAGCGCCCGATGGTCACAGGAGGTGTTACGTGCCCAAGGAGCACGATCCACCAGTCCCGCTCAACGCATGGCAATGCGATGCGTTGAGTCGCAAGGACTGTAGCTACGAGTGCGCGCGATGCGCAAGCGAGCCGTCGAGGTGGCCGCAACGGCTTCGCGACGCAACAAACCTGCTTGCGGTGGTCTCCCCGATCGCTGTGGCAGTGATCACGAAGGTCTGGTAGCAGGCGGGGGGCATTCGTGCCCCCCGCGTGTCCGATAGCTCGGCACCTGGCGGGGACCAACGGGGACTCTCGGCCCCAACCCGACGAATCCCCAGGTCAGCCGACTCCCGGGTCAGCCGCCACCCGCGTACGCGATCTTCCAAACTAGTGCTGTGACTGACATCCACGGCTGACATCAACGGCGCCGGACAGGTGCGCACACGAACACTCCTGTCCGGTATCCAGGACGCCAAGACGTGGCTCCGGCTCTGCCTGTTGATCGAACTCCCAATGCGGTGGTCACGCCTACCTGCGGCGGACACAACAACCCACAGCCAACCACGCGACCGGGAGCGACAGCCCGAACGCTCAAACGGTCGTCGCCACCTAGGCGGTCACCAACCCGGCTTCCATTCCGTATCGAGGATGGCAGCGTGTACGGCAGCGACGATCATGGTGATGGCGAGGACGAGCCCCTCCCAATTCTTCGAGTTGCCGAGGATCGTCGCCACGATGACCGAGCCATAGATGATCACCGCGTAGATCACGGGCACAGCCATACTGACGACGCGCTTCTTGGCCGCGATGAAGAACAGCGGCGGCGTCAGAAGGCCGGCTGACACCACGATCGCGACGACCCAAAGCACCTTGTGCAGGGGCTTCGCGTGCATGCGGGCTTGGATAGGAGCGTTGAGGTGCGAACTGCTCATGGTCCCCCCTTGCTTCGACCAGCCCTCAGTGTGACCTACACCACACCTTCGCGAGAAGTGATACGGAGAAACCACGGAGCGATTGTCATCACTTCGCGCCCCGGTCGGCAGCGGGTCACCCATGAACCCAGGTGAACGCCCGCGCACGCACGCACCCCAATACCCCAGTTGGAAAGCGTGCGTCTGCTCCCGTGCAAGTAGACGTGCCACACCCGTGCCAGATCCTGCGGGGAACCACGGGGAACACCGGGTACCAAGCCGACGAGCGGTCCGGCGCTGACAGCGGTCCCGCCCCAGGCCAGCCCTGCAACCGTCCGTAGATCGCCTGAGCTTCCCAAGCTGAGAGTGCGAGTTCGATTCTCGTCACCCGCTCTTGTTTGAACCCCCAGGTCTTGGACCCGGGGGTTCTTTGCTGTCCAGGCTCAGTGGCTGCAGGACAGCCACAGCCGCCTAGGCTCGGGCCATGACGCCCATAGACGCGGAGCTTGCGCACGACCTGGCCCCCACCGGAGTGCTGCGCGCCTCCATCAACCTCGGCAACCCGGTCCTCGCCCAGGGCACCCCCGACGAGCCGTCCGGAGTCACGGTCGAGCTTGCCCGCGAGGTTGCCGCACGGCTGGCTCTGCCGGTGCGGTTCAGCTGCTTCGATGCGGCCCGCAAGTCGTACGCCGCGATGGCCGAGGGCCGCGCCGACCTGTGTTTCCTGGCCGTGGATCCGGAGCGCGAGAAGGACGTCGCGTTCAGTGCGCCGTACGTGCACATCGAGGGGGTGTACGCGGCTCCGGTG
This sequence comes from Streptomyces sp. NBC_01381, assembly GCF_026340305.1. Classification (NCBI taxonomy): domain Bacteria; kingdom Bacillati; phylum Actinomycetota; class Actinomycetes; order Kitasatosporales; family Streptomycetaceae; genus Streptomyces; species Streptomyces sp. NBC_01381. The sequence goes on from NZ_JAPEPI010000001.1 coordinate 589,779, forward strand.
AACTCGGCGTTCGTATCTGCCGATGACGTGGACCGGGACGGGGTGCGCGTCGGCGTCAAGAAGGGGTCCGCGTACGACCTCTACCTGAGCCGCACCCTGCGTCACGCCACCGTGGTGCGCGGCGACGACGGGGTCGACGTTTTTCACGCCGAGGGCCTGGACGTGGCGGCCGGCATCCGCCAACCGCTGACCGCGCACGTTTCCCGGCGGGCCGAACTGCGCCTGCTGGAGCCCGCGTTCATGACGATCCGGCAGGCCATGGGTACCACGAAGGGGCGGCGTCCGAAGACCACGCAGTTCCTCATCGAACTCGTGACCGAGCTGGTGGCGTCCGGATTCGTCGCCGAGGCCCTGCGCCACTCCGGTCAGGACCCGACTCTGGCTGCCCCCACCACGGTTTGAGTTCGATTCTCGTCAGCCGCTCCAGCACGCTCAGGCTTCTAGCGCAGCGGGAGCGGGCGGTCGTAGGTGTTGTCGGGGGTCACGATCTCTGTGATGGCTCGGGCCACCAGTGAGGACGGTTCCTGGCCTTCGTGGGTGATGTCGGTGTTGATCAGCACCACCAACGTCGCTTTCTTCGAGGGGAGATGGACCGTCACGCTCTCGTAGCCCGGGATCGAGCCGTTGTGGCCGATCCAGCCGCCGCTCGAGAAGATGCCGAGGCCGTAGTTCGTGCCGGGGTAGCCGGTCGGCAGCATCTTGAGGCGTTGCTTCTGGGTCTCCGGGCTGAGCAGCGTCCCGGTGGCCACGACCTTGGCCCAGCGGCGCAGGTCGTGCATGTTCGAGATCATCGCCCCGGCCGTCCAGGCCCAACTCGGGTTCCAGTGCGTGGAGTCCGCGACCTTGCCGCTCAGCGTCTGGTTCGTGTAGCCGTGCGCGTGCGGCTCGGGGAACTCGGCGCCGTCGGGGAACAGCGTGTGGTCGAGGTGGGCCGGGTGGAGCACCCGCTCGTTGATGACGTCGGCGGCGCGTTGGCCGGTCACCTTCTCGATCACCTTGCCGAGGAGGACCAAGTTGCTGTTGGAGTACTGGAACTTGGTGCCCGGCTTGAAGGTGTTGTGGTGCTTGAAGCCGTACGCGAGGACCTCGTGCGGGGTGAACGAGCGGCTCGGGTCGCTCAGCAGGTCGTGCACGAAGTCCTTGTCGTCCGTGTACGGGTACAGGCCGCTGCGCATCTCGGCGAGGTGGCGCAGCGTGATCCGGTGGCCGTTCGGGACGCCGTGGACGTAGCGGGCGATCGGGTCGTCGAGGCCGATCTTCCCGTCGTCGACGAGCTCCAGCAGCGCCGTGACCGTGAAGGTCTTGGTCTCGCTGCCGATCCGCGAGTAGAGGTCGGTGCTCATCGGTTGGCGGGTGTGCTTGTCGGCGACACCGGTCGCGCGGACGTAGCAGCCCTTGCCCGGCATCCACAGCCCGACGGCGACACCGGGGATGCCGGCCTCCTTGCGGACGCCCGCGATGGCCTTGTCGAGGCGGGCGGTCAGGCCGCGGCCCAGGCGCTTGTCCGGCGGGCAGTCGTTCTGGTCGTGCCCGGCGGCCTTGTCGCGTACGGCGGCGCCCGCGAGGTTGTCCGCCGTCGCGGTCGTGGCTGGGGTCGCCGCCATCGGGGCCAGTACGGACGCCACGAGCAGCGCGGCTGCGAACAGGCGTCGGGAGTGAGTACGTCGCATGTCGGGGCGCTTCTTCCGGATCGGGGCCGAGGGGCAACGTCAACGGCACCATCCGGAGTCCGGTGGGAGGTCCTCCTGGCGTGCACGCCCCTTCGAGTCCACTCGATCGGGCCGGTGTTCGGCCAACGTGGCACGTGCTCGGTCAGGTCGAGTCAGGTTGGGGTGGGGTTTCCGTTCTGTCCGGGGGCCGCGGGCTCGTCGAGCGGGGCCTCGTCCTCCGGGTCGAGGAACTCGATGACGGCGAGCAGTGCCAGCAGGCCCAGGGCCAGCCAGAAGGTGACCATGCCCGTCGGGTGGTGCCACAGGGCGAAGGCGAGGGCCGTGAGGAGGACCACCGCCCAGTTCAGCCAGGTCTTGTGGGCGTGGACCCACGGTCCGACGGGACCTGTCCGTACGCCGGACGCCCCGCGTACGGCGCCGATTCCCGAGCGCCACATGGTGCGCGCCTTGACCGCCCACTCGCCGGGGCCGCTGAGCCAGCTCCCGAGGGCGACGAGCGCGCCGAGGGTGACGACGGCGCGGACGGTGTAGCGCAGGAAGCGGGTGAGGGCGTCGTAGACCGAGCCCGCGGCCGGGCGGCTGATCGAGGCGGGCACGGCGTCCAGGTAGAACGCGCGGAAGACGGCGAGGCCGATGCCGAGGATGCCGACCGCGACGGCGACGGCCAGGGCCGCGGTGATCAGTGCTCTGCGGCGGCGTACGGCGAGCAGGACGCCGCCGGCCGCCAGGACGGCCGCGATGACCGGGAGCCAGGCGCCCATCAGCTGCAGGAGGCGGAAGCCGGTCTTGGCCTTGCCGATCTGGTCGGAGGTCATGACGGTGAAGTCGGTGTGCACCTCGGGGATCCTCGACGCGACAGTCAGTCCGCTGTCGACCAGGCGGTCCTTGACCTGTTCCACGACGGGGGCCAGATCGACGGTGACCTTGTCGCCCTTCAGCTGCACCGCGCCGTCGCCGCTGCCGGTGAGGGCTTCGTCCACCGTCTGGTGGACCCGCCGGTTGAGTTCCGTCCACAGGGTGTCGAAGGCGTCGCTGCTGACGAAGCGGGCGGTCACCGACTCGACGAGGCCGCGAAGTCCGCTGGTGAGAGGCCCTTCGAGCCTGCCGAGCGCGGCTTCGAGGCGAGGGCGGTCGGCCGGGGCGACCTGCTGCAGGAGCAGCTCCACGTCCACCCGCTCCATCACCGCGTCCGTCACCCGTTTGGTCACACCGGCCTGTACGTCGGGGTCCGAGGCCAAGGGGGCGACGGTCGCCACGTAGCGGTCCGTGTCCCCGACGATGCCGTTCGCCCATACGGCGACGACGCCGAGCGGTGCGAGCACGGCCGCGACGGTGATGAGTACGACGGCGAAGAACGACCGGGTGTGGTGCTTCCTGGGCCGTGCGGCACTGGCCTCCATCGCGCTGAGCCTGGTCCGCAGTTCGGCGAGCTCGGCCCGTTCGGCGGCGGACAGCGGGCCGGCGTCGGCGGCATCGCCATCGGCATCGGCATCGGCATCGGCATCGGCATCGGCATCGGCATCGGTCATGGCACCTGTCCTCGCTGACCGTGATCCGGAAGGGACAGATCCAGATAAGGCCACGGTGAGGTGGTGCGCCATGCGCGCGCCCTGCACATGCATCACCAACAGGACGAAACGGGTGATTAGCGGGAAAATTTAGACATGGACGATTACCCGCTCCTCGACGTCTTCCTGACCATGCTCTGGTTCTTCCTCTGGATCATGTGGCTCTTCCTGCTGTTCAAGGTCGTCGCCGACATCTTCCGGGACCACGAACTGAACGGCTGGTGGAAGGCGGTCTGGCTGGTCTTCTGCATCGTGCTGCCGTATCTGGGCGTACTGGTCTACATCATTGCCCGCGGCAAGGGCATGGGCCGCAGAGACGTCGAGCAGGCCAAGGCATCGGAAGCGGCCTTCAAGGACTACGTCCGCAAGGCGGCCGGCAGTGCCGAGGGCGACGGCAAGGCGAGCCACGTCGACGAGCTGGCCAAGCTCGCCGATCTGAAGGAGAAGGGCGCCCTCAGCGAGGACGAGTTCCAGGCGGCCAAGCAGAAACTGCTCGCCTGACTGCCTCAAGCCTCACCACGCCTCCGACTCCGAAGCGGGCCCCTCCCGGGTCGTGGCCTTGCCCTCCTTGGCGCGTACCCGCAGGGCGAGCAGCGGGAAGACCAGGACGGAGACCATGGCGGCGCCCACCAGGGCGGCCGCCTCGCCCTTCTCCAGGACCTTCTCGTCCAGGCCGATCGTGGTGATGGCCACGACGAGCGGCAGACAGGTCGAGGAGTACAGGGTCAGCGCCCTGCGGTCGGCGGGGTTCAGGTCGCGCGGTGCCAGTGCGTACGCCGGAAGTCCTCGTACGACGAGGAACAGGAGCAGGAAGACCGGGAGCAGCAGGAGGGCGCGGCCGCCGTCGAGCAGTGAGGCGAGGTCGAAGTTGATGCCGGTGACGATGAAGAACAGCGGGACGAGGAAGCCGAATCCCATCGCCTCCACCTTGCCGAGGACCTCATCGCCGCTCTCGGGGGCGGCCCCCTGGAAGACGAGCCGGGTCAGCAGACCCGCGGCGAACGCGCCGAGCAGCACGTCGAGGCCGAACGCGTGCGACAGGGCGAGCATCGCGACGAGCAGCAGCATCACGAAGCGGACGGCGAACTGGCCGCTGGTGTGCAGCGTCGTACGGATGATCTGGGCGAACCACGGCGGGTGGGGGCGAAGCGCCCAGTAGATCGCCGCCGCCGTGATGACCGCGAAGGCGGCGAGGACCACGGTGGACACTCCCGGGTCGCGGCCGCTGAGCAGCACCGCCATGGCGATGATCGGCCCGAACTCGCCGACCGCGCCGAAGGCCATCATCACGGTGCCGAAGCGGCCGCGCAGATCGCCGCTGTCGCGCAGGATCGGCAGGACGGTGCCGAGGGCCGTGCTGGTGAGGGCGGTGCCGATGACCACGCTCTTGGAGAGGTCGAGGCCGGAGAGGGCCAGTGCGATGCCGAGGCCGAGGCCGAGGGAGAACCCCCAGGCCCAGACGGAGCGGCGCAGGGTGTCGCCGCGGATCGCCGCGAACTCGATCTCGTACCCGGCGAGGAAGATGAGCATGCAGAGGCCGAGCTCCGAGAGCACCTCGATGAGATCGTCCTGATGCGCCCAGCCGAGTACGTCGGGGCCGATGAGGATCCCGAGCACGATCTCGAAGATGACCAGGGGGATGCGGACCCAGCGGCCGGCGCCGTACGCGAGGAGGGGCGCGAGGACGGCGACGGCCATGATCAGGATGAGGGTTCCGGGATAGTCCATGCCGCTGCCGGTCAGTCCTTGCCGACGGCGGCAGCGGCAGCGGCATTGGCGTCGACGATGCCGACGCCCAGCTTGGCGAGGCCGGCCGGGTTCTTCGCCGTGTCACGGATGGCCTTCATGATCTCTCGTCCTTCAGGGTTTCCTTCGTCCGGTACGTCGGCAGGGTGGAGAGGATGCCGACGCCGGGTGCCGAAACCGCCTGCTGCGCACCGAAGTTGGAGAAGTCCGCGGGCTTTCCGTCCTGGTCGCTGGCGCCGACGACCAGGACGGGTGTGTCGACCTCGTCGTCGCCGCACGCGGTGGACAGCAGCGGGGTGGCGGCGAGGGCGACGGCAAGACGTGTACGGGTACGGGTACGGGTACGGATGCGCATGGTCCGAGCGTCGGGGTGGCGGCGGCGTACCGCATGTGGGGGCGGACCGTGCGGGCGAATTATGGGGGCGGAGTCGCTCACGGGAGGGTGGCGAACGCCTCCGCCGCGTCGATCCGGCCGGTCACGACGATGACGTCGCCCCGCCGCACGACCGTGTCGGCCGTCTCGTACCGCACCGCCCCCTGGCGGGAAATTCTGAATGCTGGTTCACTCCTTGCATGGCCTACCGCAAGACCCCTGCCGAGCTCCGTCGGCTCGAAGCCGCCCGGGAGCACCTGATCGCCTGCGCCACCTCCGTCGTCGCCGAGGTGGGCTGGTCACAGGCGTCCGTGACCGCCGTCGCCGACTCGGCCGGCATCGCGGCCGGCTCGGTCTACCAGCACTTCCCGTCCAAGGCCGCGCTCGCCGTCGAGGTGTTCCGGCGGGCCGCGGGACGCGAGGTGGAGGTGCTCGGCGAGGTGCTGCACGGCCCCGGCGACCCGGTCGAGCGCCTCGTCCGCGGCGTCGAGGTGTTCGCACGGCGCGCCCTGGAGAACCGCGGCCTCGCCTACGCCCTGCTCGCCGCCCCCGCCGAACCGGCGGTCGGCGCCGAGCGCCTCGACTTCCGCCGCCGCTACCGCGCGCTGTGGGCCGAGGTGGTGCGAGAGGGCATCGCAAGCGGCCAACTGCCCGCCCAGGACGGCGAGATCACCGCGGCCGCGCTCACCGGCGCGATCGGCGAGGTCCTCGTCGACCCGCTCGGCACCCCGGACGAGAAGGCCACCGACGAACTGCTCACCGAACTCACGGCCACGGCGCTGCGCTGCGCGGGCGCCGTTCCGGCCGCCGTTCCGGCCGCTGATCCGGCCGGCTGATCCGGCCGACGGACCCGACGGACTGATCCGCCCGACGGACCGACCGACCGACTGACAGGCCCGACAGGCCGACCCGACCCGACCGACCAGACCGACCGACTGGCCCGACCGACAGCCCGGCCGACGGACCCGACCCACGGACCCGACGGACTGATCCGCCCGACGGACCGACCGACCGACTGACAGGCCCGACAGGCCGACCCGACCGGCCCGACCCGACCAACAGGCCCGACCGACGGACCCGACCGACCAACCCGGCCAACCGACCCGACCGGCTGATCCGACCGGCTGATCCGACCGGCTGATCCGACCGACTGATCCGACCGACTGGCCCGACCAACAGGCCCGACCGACAGGCCCGACCAACAAACCCGGCCAACAAACCCGACCGACTGATCCGACCGACCAACCGACCCGACCGACCCAACCGACTGATCCGCCCCACGGACCCAACCGACCGATCCGCCCCACGGCCCCGACCGATTGCCCCACCGCCTGATCCACCCGCCGCCCGCCGCCCCGCCGCCCCGGAGGAGATCCGATGCCCGTGACCAGTCGCCCCACTGCCGTGACCCACGAAGTGACCAACCAGGCGCCGCCGTTGACCGGGCACGACGCCGCCGATGACCCGGTGCTCCTCGAAGGCGTACGCAGGGAGGGCGCCGAGTGGCACCTCGACGAGCTGCACCGCTTCGGGCGGTTCGCCGGCAGCGAGGAGGCGCGCGCCTGGGCGGAGCAGGCCAACCGCCACGAGCCCGAGCTGCGGACGCATGACCGGTACGGCAACCGCGTCGACGAGGTCGACTTCCATCCCGCGTACCACTCGCTGATGGAGGCCACGGTCGGCGCGGGCGCCGCCGGTACGGCCTGGGCGGACCAGCGTCCCGGCGCGCATGTGGCGCGCGCCGCGACCTTCATGGTGGCGACCATGCTGGAGCAGGGCCACATGTGCCCGGTCTCCATGACGTACGCCGTCGTCCCCGCCCTGCGGCGCGCCCCCGACCTCGCCAAGGTGTACGAGCCCTTGCTCACCAGCAAGGTCTACGACCCCGGTCTGCGCACCCCAGCCGGCAAGCGCGGCCTGCTCGCCGGAATGGGCATGACGGAGAAGCAGGGCGGTACGGATGTCCGCGCCAACACCACAGCCGCCGTCGAACAGGCCGACGGGACCTGGCGGTTGCGCGGACACAAGTGGTTCACCAGCGCGCCGATGAACGACCTGTTCCTCGTGCTCGCGCAGGCACCCGGCGGCCTGTCCTGCTTCCTGGTCCCGCGCGTACTGCCCGACGGCAGCCGCAACACGTTCCGCATCCAGCGCCTCAAGGACAAGCTCGGCAACCGCTCCAACGCCTCCAGCGAGCCCGAGTTCGACGACACGGTGGCGTGGCTCGTCGGCGACGAGGGCAAGGGCGTACGCACCATCATCGACATGGTGACGATGACGCGTCTGGACTGTGTCCTCGGATCTGCCGGACACATACGCGAGTCCCTCGCGCAGGCCGCGCACCACACCCGGCACCGCTCGGTGTTCGGCGCCAAGCTCATCGACCAGCCGCTGATGCGCAACGTGCTCGCCGACCTCGGCCTGGAGTCGGAGGCCGCCACCACGCTCGGCCTGCGCCTCGCCGGTGCCGCCGACCGGGCCCAGCGCGGGGACACCGGCGAGCGGGCGTTTCTGCGCCTTGCCACCGCCGTCTCCAAGTACTGGGTGTGCAAGCGGCAGCCCGCCTTCGTCGCCGAGACCCTCGAATGTCTTGGTGGCAATGGATATGACGAGGCGTCAGGCATGCCGCGCCTCTACCGCGAGGCCCCGCTCAACGGCATCTGGGAGGGCTCCGGCAACGTCAACGCCCTCGACATGCTGCGGGCGTTGACCCGCGAACCCGAGTCCCTCGAAGCCTTCCGTACGGAGGTCGAGGCGGCGTCCGGCGCCGACCAGCGCCTCGACACGGCCTGGCGCGAGCTGCAGAGCGAACTCGTCCTCACCGAGGACGCACCCCTGCGCGCCCGCCGCGTCATCGAACGGGCCGCACTCGTCCTCCAGGGCTCGCTCCTCGTCCGGCACGCACCGCCCGCCGTCGCCGACGCGTTCTGCGCCTCACGCCTCGCCGGCGACCGGGGCCTCGCCTTTGGAACGCTGCCGCCCGGCACGGACTTCGCGGCGCTGCTCGACCGGCTCCCCGCCTGACGGGCGCAGGCAGCGGCGGCGGGGCGAGCACCGGAGAGGTCAGAGGGGTCAGAACTTCGGGATTCCCCCGTTCACCTCGTCGGCCTCCTCGTCCCGTCCGAGCGCCCGCAGGTTCGCCTCCAGGCGGCTGCGCGTGCGCTTGGTCGACGAGTGGTCCTTTCCTGCCGTGCGCTGGAGTTTCGGCAGGAGGTCCGCGTTGATGGCGCGGGCCGCCTCGTGGTCGCCGAGCTTGTCGAGGGTCATGGCGACGTTGGCCTCGGCGCCCAGCGTCAGCAGGGAGTTCTCGCCCGATGTCCGTCGGCGCCGCTTGTGGATGTCCCGGAAGCGGGCCAGCGCCTTGCGGAGTTCGCCGAGCCGGAGCAGGCTGCTCGCGAGGTTTCCGCCGGCCAGGATCGTCGTCTCGTGGTCCTTGCCCAGGCGTCGCTCACATCGCCGTACGGTGTCCTCGTTCAGCCGGAACGCCGCACGGTGGTCGCCTAGTTCAATCAGGCACGCGCCTACGTTGCAGGCCGCGAGGAGAGTGGCGGGATCGTCGCCGCCGAAGGTACTCGACCGCAGGTGCAGCACCCTCTCGAAGAGGGGCCGGGCCCTCTTCGCCTCGCCCGCCGCGAACAGGCACGCGGCCAGTCGTTCCAAGGCCCTGAGGGTGTCGTGGTGCGTCTCTCCGATCCTGGCTTCCCAGTCGCGGTGGACGATCTCCGCCAGGAGGATGCCCGGCGCCGCGTCGTCGGCCTCGTAGAGGTAGCAGAGGACCCGGATCAGCAACGCGCGGAAGCGCTCCGGCTCGCTGCTCGGTACGCCCGCCTCGCGCAGGTAGCCGATGAGCGTCTGTACATCCTTCGTGATCAGTGCGTACGAGCTCCAGGTGCGCGGATCTTGATTGTCGAGGGGCGGGAGCGCCGCGAGCCGATCCCTGGCCGCGCGGCATACGGCTGCCAGTTCGGCGGGATCGCCGGCCGGGTTCTCGCGGAACAGGCCGATGACGTCCGCGTGCGCCTGCGACACCGCGGGGTCGACGGGATGCGTCATGACGCCCGCCCCCCGTCCGCGGGGCCCGTGGCGGCGAGTTGCCCGATCCGTACGCCGTCCACGACTTCGGGTGCCGTGCCCCGGGGAGAGGTGCAGGCGAGCCCGCGGGCGATGGCCGCGCCGAGGGTGGCGCCCGCGTCGGCGTCCCATGCGTCGAGCAGGGCGTCCGGAGCGTGTTCCAAGAGCGCCATGGCGTAGGACCAGTTCGTCGAAGTGATCTCGTAGAACTTGCGCAGCGCGACCGCCGGGGCGCACTCAAGGAGAGCGGGGAACAGGCGGACCGTGGCGTCGCGGGGAATCCACGTCTCGCCCGGCCAGGCGAACTCGCAGCGTTCGGCCTCACGCAACAGGCCGACGGGATCCACCAGTTCACCGATGCCGGGCGCGGCCACCAGGGCGGCCAGTGCGTCCAGGCCGATCGCCGAACCGTCCCCGGCCTTCGCGACGACCTCGGCGGCCAGCTCACGGAGTTCGTTCCGGTTCTCCGGCCTGGCTTCCGCGCCGAAGGCGAGCAGTTCGGCCGCCGCGGGCAGCGGCCCCGAGTCCAGCATCCCGCGCAGCCGCCGCGTGAACGCCGGGCTGAGGGGCGCTCCGGGGGCCGGCGTCACGAGGTCGATCGCGGCGGCGTAGATCGGGTCGTCGATGCGCACGGTCGCCGCGCGGAAGCCGTGCCCTGGCACCTCGCGGGCGACCCGGTGTTCGTGGTGCGCGGCCGCGGCCGCCGCGCTCTTGGCCATCTCGTCGGCCTGGTTCAGTTCTCGTACGGGGCTGAGGTTCTGGAGATGGAACTCGCTGAAGATCTGATGGGGGCGCCGCCCGTCGATCAGGTCGGCGGCGTACACCGAGGAGGCCCAGGCGCGCATGGCGTGCTGGTGGGCGATGGACAGGTAGGACAGTTCCTCGACGGCCAGCATGTCCGACTCCCGGCAGCCCAGGGCGCGCACCGCGAGCTCGAAGCGGACACGGTGGTCGGGACGCGCGTACGCCCACGCCTTGGTGTCCGTGTCGTCCCCGCCGGGAACGGTCCACCGGTAGCGGGGCAGTTCACTGAGCGCGCGATCGATCTCCTTGGAGAACGCCTCCGCATCGGGGCCGTGGTGGGACGCGCTGCCGGGGCCGTGCGCGGCCCGGTGCAGGTCGGCGAAGCCGATGGCTCGCTCCCCCGGGTCCGCGATCGACTGGATGAGGGCGCCCGCCCGGGGGAGGTCACGCTGTGCGAGGCGCACCGCGAGGCGGCGTATCGCTCGGGCCGTGCTGCTGTACGAGCCGATCTCGACGGCGCGTACGACGTCGGCCGGATCGCGGTAGAAGTGGGCCCGCGCGCGGGCGGCCCAGTCGTGGCTCAGGTTGAACAGGGCCGTGAAGCCGTGGATGTTCACCCGTTCCAGATCGTGCCTGGGAGCCGGTTCGAGCGACTCGGGCGAGGAACTCACGAAGGTCGCACCGTCGCCGCCGCCGCCACCGAGCGGTACGGGCCGCTCCCCGCTCCTCAGCATCTCTTCCAGAAGCGCGGCGGCCTTGGCACTCTCGCCTCGGGCGACGTGGACGTGGGCGATGTCCGCGAGGAGCGAGTACCGGTCGCGTCCGACGACCTCCTGCTCCGTGCTCGCTCCGAGGTGCTCCGAGCCCGCGGTCCCGTCCCTGGCGTCGCCCCGCCATATCCAGTCGTTGTACCAGGCGGTCCGGGCTATCCCCCGCGCCATCTCCGCCGCCCGGCCGAGATCGTGCCCGGCCATGCGCCGTGCCACCGCGGCCAGCTGGTCGTCACGCTCGTCGCTGCGCCATCCGTACGCCCGTGGATCGGCGGGCGGCGCCGGGATCGCGGCATGGACGCGCTCGACGATCCGCAGTTCCTCCGCCGGGTCCGGCTGCCCGATGGCCCTCATGACATCGAGCTGCACCCAGTTGCCGTTCGCCCACGCGCGATACCGGTCGACCAGAGCCCGCGCCCGCTCCGGCTCCCCCCAACGGGTCCACAGCCCCGCACCGTCGAGCACGGCCCGGTCCACATGACCGTTCATCACGATCGTGTCCAGGCGCGCCAGCAGAGAGCGGGCGGCGGCCCGGTCCACATCACCCAACACCCCTGCAGCCTTGACCAGTTGGGTGCCGAACCTGTCCTCCGCACCGGCATCGAAGACCTGCGCGCGCACCTCGGCGACGAACCACCGGCCGGTGTCCGGATCATGGGCCGACCACGCCGCGGCCAGTCTCGCCAGTGCCAGGAGGCGGTCCGCCGCGTCCACGCCCTGCAAGGACGCCTCGGCCGCCCGCAGCAGCTTGAGAGCCGTGGCGGGGTCGTCGGCGCGCTCCGCCAGGTCCAGACAGTCCGCCCAGCGCCCGCCGCCGATCCGGCCGATGAGGGTGCGGGCCCTGTCCATGTCCTGCCCTGCGGCGGCGAACGCGGCGGCGCGGTACACGTCGTCCGGCGCCGGCTCCGGCGCGGCGCCGGACCGCCGCGGCGACATCTCCTGCCCGTGGCGCCAGAGCCGCAGGGCGCGTTCGAGGTCGTGCGGCGCGAGCAGCCGTGCGGCCACCGCGATCCCTGTCCCTGCGTCGAGGTCGCGGTGGTCGCCGGTGCCGCTCAGCGGGATCGTCAGCGCGCACTCGACAAGGAGGTCGAGCAGTTCGTCGTACGAGGGGTCATCGGGGCCGGGACGCGCGTACCGCAGGATCTCTGTGAAGGCCGTGAACTGCCACAGCGACGGCGCGATTCCGGCCGCGTGCTCCAGCGCCTCCTTCAGGCGTCCCGTCCGGGCGAGCAGGCCGATCACGCGGGGCGGCAGCGCGTTGCTGGACTGCGCGGCCTGGTGACGTACGACGCCGAGATACGTCAGGACGGACAACCCGGTGGCGACGGAACCGCTGTCCGCCACGTGGTGGGCTATTCCGTCCACCAGTTCCAGAAACCTGGCCTCAGCCCCGAACTCGGCTCTCACGGCCCGCCGCAGACCGGGGCAGACCAGGTCGACGGCCTCGGCGGACAGGCGCGGCCCGGCGTTCAGCACGTGCGCGACCAGGTGGAGCAGGCCATAGCGGTCCACCCGCGCCCACTCCACCTCCGCCCAGTTCCCCGCGGCGCCGCGGTAGTGCCGCGCGATCTGTTCGTGCCATCTCGCCTCGTCGATCCAGCACTCCGGGTGCTTGTCGCGGGCTTCCTGTCCTACGAGGAATTCACCGATCGAGGTGTGGAAGAAGGCGATCCGGTCGCTTCGGCGGTCGAGCAGCCAGCGCAGGCTGCCGAGCACCTGCTGGGCGGGCGCCTCCCGTACGGGCGTACCGGACAGGGCGGAGAGCTGCCCCTCCGTCAGTGCCTCGCGCGCCACGGTGAGGGTGCCGATGATCGGCAGCCCCACCCCTTCCCAACCGGCCGGCTCGCCTGCTCTCCCCCTCGGCCGTGGCGTGAGCTCCTCGCGGACCAGCTCCACGAAGAATCCGTAGAGGCCGGTCAGCCGCCCCGGTACGCCGTTGAAGACGAGCAGCCTGTCGACGAGCTCCTCGTCCCGTTCGGCGGCGGCTTCGTTCAACGCCCGTGCGTAGGTGGCCAGATACAGGAAGTTCCCGGCGGCCCTGCGCACGGCGTACCGCTTCGTACTGCCGGGGAGGTTGCCCCTGGCCCGCTCGGCGGCGATGACGGCGTCCGTCTCGAGGACCCATTGCGCGTACGTGTGGAGGTCGCGCACGACCTGCGGCGATCCGGCGTCGATGACGACATCCGTGAGCCGCTCCTCGCGCGCCGAGCGGAAAAGCCGGAGCCCGGAGTGCGGCCGCGACGTCATGACCACTTTTACGTTGGCGGGCAGCTCGGGAGAACGGGCCAGCCAGCGCAGCAGCCCCTTCCTGGGCTCCGTCGTGTCGTCGTCGGCGATTTCGTCGAGTGCGTCGAGCAGGATGACGATCCTGGCGTCGGGGTCCTGTGCGGCGAGGACCTGTGCGGGCCCGATCAGCGCGAGGTGCGCGAGGTTGTCGGGGTCGAGGAGCCGGGGCTCCAGATGGGCCGTGCCGATCTCGACGCCGACGGCCGTCCCCTCGACGGCGCCGATCCGCTGCTCCACCTCCAGGGTGGCGGTGCGGTGGAACGGGGACACCTTCAGGTCCTCGATCCTGATCCCGACCACGCGGCCCTCGGCCTCGACGGAGTCGATGTGCTGCTGGACCGCCACCGCGAGGCGTTCCGGCTCGAAGAGATCCGGGTGCACCCGGGCGAGCTGATGCCCGATGGCCAGGAGGAAGGACTGGATGTCACCGCCGGTGAGCGCGGTGCGGCTGTCCCGCCGGAAGAAGTAGCGCAGCCGCTCTGGACGGGCCTTGGCCATACCGGCGAGCAGGCTGGTCTTGCCCGCTCCCGGCTCGCCCGTCACCAGGACGTACTGGCCGCGCTCCGACTCCAGGGCCCGCTCGATCTCGTCGTACAGCCACCGGCGCTCGACGAAGTCCGCCTCCGTGCGGGACCGCACCACGTCCTCGAAGGCGCGGCCGCCGCCCGTCCGGGCGCGGTCGGCGGTCACTTCTCGCCTCCGGCGGTGCGGATGTCCACGCCGACGACGCTTCCGCCGGCCTCTACGCGGCCGATCTCGGCGGTGCTCTCGATGGTGCCGCCGGCCTGGTCGGTGCGGACGCCGGCGGCGTATCCCGCCACTTCATCTGCGACTAGCTTGACGCGGACGACGGCCGGATCGGTGTCCGGCTTTGAGTACGACTTTGAGTACGGCTTTGAGTACGGCTTTGGCTCCGCGCCCGGCTTCGGGGCCAACTCCCGTACGCCGCCACCCCCCGGAACCCAGATCCACGCCTCCCCCCGATACTCCTTCTCCTCGACACGCACCTGCCGGAACTCGTCCTTCCGCAGGCTGGTGTACGCCTCCCCGCGTACGACGTCGTGGAAGACGACAGCCGAGACCCCGACGGCCAGGCAGGCGTCCGACGCCTCCGCCAGGGCGGTGCGCAGGGCCGTGGAGTCGAGGATGCGTCCGATCTCGACCGGGGCCGAGCCGACGAATCCGTTGGCGCCCAGCGAAGCCGGGCCGAAGTGGACGGCAGCCCGCAGCCGGAGCCAGGCCTGCCGCACCCGGTTGTGGTTGAAGGCCCGCAGCCCGGCGTCCAGGCCACGCATGAACGCGTCGACCAGGACGGGCTCTGCGGCGCCCAAGTCCGCCGGCAGGACCGCGAACAGCGAGTCCCCGCCCTCCTGCGTCACCCATCGCGCGCGATCGAGCCCGGCGGCGTCGGCCGCCTCCCCCGACAGCCGCGCGATCGCCTCCTGGAACTCGCGCTGCGTCAGCACATCGGCGCGCCCGTATCCCTCCGCGTCGACCGCCAGCAGCAGTCTGCGCCCGAACTCTCCCATGCCGCCCCGCCCATCCTGACCGTTCCCTGCCATGACACCTCTCGGGTTACACACATTCGTACACCCCCGCCCGCCGTCGAACCCTGTGGAAATACGGATTGCAGAACCCACAGAAGTGACTGGTTCTGTAAGGGAGTTCGCCCTGTAGTGGAAGGAGCACACCTTCACCGACCGGAGGAACGTCCATGGCACGGACCGGGCAGGTCATCACCGGCAACCGCCCCGCGCAGTACATGTTCACCGCGCTGCAGACGACCCATCAGCACGCGGACGCCAAGGCAGGCATCCTCTCGGCGGCGCAGGCGGGCCTTGCCGTCACGGCGGGCTCGTGGAGCGGCCGAGCGGTGCAGATCTGGGAGCGGGGCGGGGTGGCCGCGGTGGTCGCCGGGACACTCCTCACCCTCTTCGTCTGCGGTCTGATCGGCGGCGCGGTGAGCCTGGCGGCGGCGTTGAGCCCGCGGCTGCTGCGGGGCACGGACGTCAACCGGTACAGCTTCGTGCACCTGGCATCGGGCCCGGACATCCTGCCCACCAGCACCGAGGACGCACGGCCCGACGAGGCCGCGGACCGGAGGGAGTTGTCGCACACCGTGCGGTTCCTCGCCCATGTCGCCGTACGCAAGTACCGCTGGCTGACGGCGGCGGTGGTGTGCACGGCCGTCATGGGCGTCAGCGCGGGGCTGAGCGTGACGTTGCAGCCGGCACTGCTGTGAGCCCGGACCGACCGGCTAAGGGGTTTCACCTGCCAGATCTCCGAGTTGTCTGAGGCTCGGCAGGTCGCGGATGGTGGTGGAGCGGTAGCCGGTCTCCAGCAGGCCCTCGTCGCGGAGTTCACGCAGCACCTTGTGGATGGTCGTCTCGGCGGCACCGACCAGCGTGGCCAGCTCGGGCTGCGTGAGCCGGCAGCCGATGACGACTCCGCCGCTGCGGGCGGATCCATAGGACGCGGCGAACTCCACCAACAGCCGGGCAAGGCGCACCTTCGCCGGATATCCGCGGAAGTCGAGGCGCCGCCGGTTCGCCCAGCGCAGCCGGTCGGCGACGATGCCGGTCAGCGCGATGGAGACCTCGGGGCGGCGCAGCTGCAGCTCCCGGAACTCGCCGGTCCGCAGTGCTCGGGCGGTGACCGGACCGCAGGCGGTGACGGTGGCCGAGCGGGGGGCGCCGTTCATGGCCGCCATCTCGCCGACGGTGTCCCCGGCGGCCCGCACCGCGAGGAGCGAGGTCTCGCCGTTCTCGACGCTCGCGGTGACCTTGACGAAGCCGGACAGGAGCAGCAGTACGTGCCGGTCGTCCATGCCCTCGCGGAGCAGTACGTCACCGGCGTCGAACCGGACTTCGGTGCCCAGGCCGAGGAGTTCCAGCCGCGCCGCGGGTGACAGCATCCCCAGCAGACTGCGGGCGGGCCACTCCTCGGGCTTGGGCATGGGCGTGGACATGGGCCAAACGTAGTTCACGCCCCGGATCGGGGTACGCCTGTTCTGTCTGTCCGTCTCATCCGGCGATGAGCGCGAGGACCCGCTGGATCGCCGCGACCACGGGGGCCCCGACCTCGCCGACGACCGTCGCGACCCCGCCGATGGCGCTCAGGGCGAGCCGCAGGGTTCCGGGATCGACGTCGCGGCCGGCGCTTATGGCGCCCAGGGAATCATCGATGACGCGCCGGTCCTCGGCGGAGACCTGACCCCGCAGCACCTGAATTGCCTGGATCATTTCCCTGAAGGCCGCCTGCGGGTCAACTGGCCCTTGATTCTTGTTGATTCCGACATTTCCCATACCGCCGGTCTGCGTGACGGAGTCCCCATAGTGATTGCCGCCGTTCAACTTCCCACCCGCTTCCCCGTATTACCGACGCCGCCGATCTGATTGATCTTGTCGCCGATGTGACTGTTGTAGAAGTTAGTGATCTCCGTACGGAAGTTGGCCTGCGGATTCGATATCGCATCCGTGATCTGATACACGAGCCCGCCCACTTCACGCGGGTCCGCGCTGACCAGCACGGCCCGCGGCGTCCCCGAAGTCTCGATGACCAACGCGTAGTACGTACGCATCGCGAGGACCAGGCACAACTGGATCGTGAAGGCAGCAGCCAGGACCAGCACGACGATGGTCACGCCGCGCATGACGTCCTGCTCGTTGCCGTACTCACCGCCGGACCAGTCGATCCTGTCGCTCGCGGCGAAGGCGGCCACCGTCAGGATCGCCAGGATCACGGCGTACCTGATGAAACGCCACACGGCGGCCTTACGGTCGGGTTCGATCCTGATCGTCGTGGCCCGGGCGATGTTGTGCAGCGGATATGCCTCGCCACCGACCCAGAGAATTCCTCGGGCCACTTGAACAACAATGACCGTGCGCTTGGCCATGATGAGCCCTTCCCCCGAAGCGGACAGAGTCCGCCGTGAGGCAGAGCATCCTCTCCAACCACCATTCCTACAAGGGAATTTGAAGAGTACGACCCGGTCGGGGTACGCGCGGAAACTCACCTTTCCCTGAGGCCTCACAGGAGGACGTTAGCGGGACGTCAGTCCGGCGTAAGTGGGACGTCAGCGGGCCCCGGCAGTGTGGTGATCACCGCGGAGGACACCGCCGCGGAGACCCAGACCACCGCACGGGGGAACCTCACAATGCGTACCAACCGAATCCGCGCCACCGTCCTCGCCACGGCCGCCACCGCCCTCGCCCTGTCCCTCACCGCCTGCGGCGGCGGCAGCGACAGCGGCTCGGACGGAGCCAAGGCCGACAGCGGCAAGGGCGCCGGCACCACCGTCGACGGGTCGAAGGGCTCGCAGGACTCCGGAGAAGCCTCGGCCGAGACGTCCGGTGGCACCGTCCAGGCCGACAGCGGCCAGGGCTCCGGAGCCACTGCCGCAACTGCCCAGCCCTGCAAGGGCGACGAGATGTCGTACTCCGTACTGCACCGCTTCCCGGCGGAACAGGGCGAGCACCTCCTCATCACCGCCGTGAACGCCGGCACCAAGCCCTGCTGGGTCACCTCGTACCCGTCCGTCATGCTCGGGGACACCACCGACGTCCTGCCCCACACCTCGAAGGACGCCGACGGCGGCACGGCCAAGGTCACCATCAAGCCCGGCGGCAAGGTCTACTCCGCCGTCGCCCTCTTCGCCGACGGCGACCAGACCCACACCTCCTCGCAGCTCTCCCTCGCCCTGCGCGACCAGACCGGCGACAGCGGTCCGGGCTACGACAACGAGGCCTTCGACGGCAAGGGCGCGCCCTCGGAGTTCACCTGGGACACCGCCGAGGTCACCAACTGGAACACCGCCAAGCCGTACGACTTCTGACCGGGAGTGTGGAGGGCGTGACGGGAGTTCACGCCTCCCCCTGCCAGTGCGGCCCGCGGAAGGCTCCGCCCTCGTACATCGGCAGCTTGATCCGCTCGCCGTGGCGGGCGAGCTGGGACCAGGGGCGGATGATGACCTCCGCGCCCAGCCAGGCCAGTTGGCGCGCGGTCGGCTACGGGGTGCGACCTTCGGGGCTGATCCCGGCACCGCGTTACAGTCGGATGATCCCGCTGGATAGGTTCAGCGGGGCCAACCACATGGGGGATCGTCATGGCACTGTTCGGGAACGCGCACACGATCAATCCGGGCAAGGCGCAGCAGGACTACGCGCGGCTGCTCGGGCACGGTGAGCAGGTGCAGGCCGCGTATCTGCTGATCCGCGACACCATGCTCTTCACCGACCGGCGGCTCGTCCTCGTCGACAAGCAGGGGATAACCGGCAAGAAGATCGAGTACCACTCCGTTCCGTACCGGAGCATCACGCACTTCGCGGTGGAGACCGCCGGGCACTTCGACCTCGACGCGGAGCTCAAGATCTGGATCTCGGGCGGCCATGAGCCGATCCAGAAGACCTTCACCAAGGGCGTCGACATCTACGAGGTGCAGGCGATCCTCACGCAGTACGTGGCGCGGTAGCGCTCCGCTGGGAGTGCGGTACTCGTCCGCGAGTCCGTCGTGGCTGGTCGCGCAGTTCCCCGCGCCCCTTCGGGGCGCGGCCTCACACCGCCGCCGGCGCGACGGCCGCTCGCACCGCGGGGACGATCTCCTCGGCCCAGCGGCCGAGTGAGATGTCCAGCGGGGTGTCGCCCACCGGGAAGTGGATGATTCCGGACGCGCCGTGTTCGAGCACGGCGCCGGTCAGCTCTTCCGTCCACTGGGCGACCGAGCCGCCGAGCCAGCGGCCTTCGGCGTCGCGGGTGGCGGTGAGCGGGGTCTCGGTGATGACGCCGGGGATGTTGTAGACCGTGGCGATGTCCTCGGGGGAGCGGCCCGCCGCTGCCGCCGCCTCGTCGATGACGGGGCGGGACTCGCGGTAGCGGGGGCTGAGCCAGTCCGCCGCGTGGCCCGGGATCCAGCCGTCGGCCACCCGGCCGGTCGCGGCGAGGGACTTCGGGCCGACCGAGCCCGTCCAGACCGGGGCAGCCGCGGCGGCAGCCGGCTCCAGGCCGGTGACCTGGTAGAACTCACCGTCGAAGGTCACCGGATCGCCACCGCCCGACAACAGCTTCACCAGGGTGATCGCCTCCTCGAAGGCCCGCACCGCCGCCCCGGGGCCAAGCCGCTCCGTACCGAGTCTGGTGATCTCGTCCCAGAGCCCGCCCACCCCCATGCCGAGCACGATCCGGCCGCCGGAGAGCGCCGACAGCGAGGTCACCGTGCGCGAGAGCATCGGCGCGGGGCGGCTCGGCAGGTTGGTCACGCTCACCAGGCCCGCGATGGACTCCGTACGGCCGAGGACGAAGCCGAGCTGGGCGTACGCGTCGAGACGGGCGCCGTAGTAGGGGTGGTCGGAGACCGTGAAGAGATCGAGCCCCGCCCGGTCCGCACGGACCGCGAGCCGCAACGTCTCCTCGACCTCGTCCACGGCCGTACTGATACCGATCCCGAAATGCACCTTTTCAGCCATACCCTCGCACACCCTTCTCACTAAATAGTTCGTGGTACGAATCTCATCACGCCGCCCTGCCGTATTCTGAGGCAATGGGGAATTCCGAGGGTGAAGAGATGAGGATCGCGACCGCACTGGTGCGCTCCTCGTTCCTGGTGAACGCCGTGTACGCGGAGGCCGCCCGGGAGTACGGCCTCACCGCTCAGCAGGGGCAGTTGCTCTGCGTCCTGATGGGCCGGCCGCTCGGGATGAGCGAGCTCGGCACGATGCTGGGGCTCGCGAAGTCCAGCCTCACCGGCCTGGTGGACCGGAGCGCCCAGCACGGGCTCGTACGGCGCGAGCCCGACCCCCGGGACGGGCGCGCGGTCCAGGTGGCGCTCACCCCGAAGGGCCGCGGCGTCGTCGAGCCGTTCTACGCCGAGACCTGCCGCCGCGTCGACGAGCTGCCGGTCGGCTTCAGCGAGGCCGAGCGCGCCAAGCTCGTGGAGCTCCTCGCCCGGGTGGTGCGGGACAACAAGGTGCCCGCGGTCTTCGCCGACTGAGCCGGCGGGTCACGCCGTGCCGAACAGCTCCGCGAAACGCCCCGCGAAGAGGTCCTTGCCCTTGTACTCGCTGACCGCCTGCGCCGGCAGAACCGTCGGCCCGTCCGGCGTCGGCACCTGCCCCACACCTCCGTCCGGGCCCAGCGGAAGCAGGACGGAGGGGGTCGGCGCGGGGACATAGGTGGCCGCGGGGCGCTCGCCACGCAGCTGGGCGGTGATGTTCTCCGCGATCACCTCTGCGTGCTTCATCGCGTACCCCGCCATCTTGGCCTCCGCGAGGGCGGTGAGATCCCCCAGCGCGTAAATGTGCTCATGGCCGACGACGTTGAGCGTCTCGGTGACCCGGATCTGGCCCTGCGGGGTGCGGGCGCCGGCGAAGGCCTCGTCCCCAAGGTATCCACCGTTGACACGTACGCCGTAGCAACGGAACCAGAGATCGGCGGTGACGGAACCGCCGTCGGTCGTCGCCACGGTGAAGTTCTTCGTACGGCCAGGCTCCGACGGCGGCTCCTCGGCGAGCGCGGTACGGAGCCGCAAGTCGACGCCCAGCACATCCAGTTGGCGGTGCAACTCCTCACGCACCTCCGGCAGGAATCCCGGCATGAGCTGCTCGGCCGGGTCGATGACCGTCACCCGCTTCTCCGGCCACACCGCCTTGATCTCACCCGACAGCTCAAGCCCGACGGGCCCGGCCCCCACGAGCAACACCCTCTCCGCACGCGAGAGTTCATCGTGCGCGGCATGGATACGCTCAAGCGCCTCGCTGGTCACATCCGTATCCGTCTTGGCCGGGAAGGGATACCCGGAGCCCGACGCCAGGACGACGTAGTCGGCATCCACGCGCGCCCCGGATTCCAGGGTGACGCCGGCGACGTCCACCGACGCGGCCCGCTCCCGTATGACCTTGCCGCGCCGCAGCAGCCTGTCGTACGGGAAGAACATGTTGTCGCCCGCCCAGTCGGGCCGGACCAGGGCCCGCAGCGATCCGGCCGCGTGCACGAAGGCGTCCTTGGGCTCGATGAGGACGACGTCGACCTCGTCGTCCAGGGCCTTGGCGACCGAGGCGCCGCCGTATCCGCCACCGATGACCGCGACGGTGCGACGGCCGGCCTGTCCAGCAGTTGTTGCGCGACTCATGGTTCTCGCTCCTGGTGACCCGAAGAGGAAGTAGTTCGTCCCACGAACCATATTAGTTCGCGGAACGAACTGCAATCCGTTCAGGCCATTCATCCCGCCCGTTCAGTCCGTCGGCACGCGGTCCAGGAATCCGTGCACGGTGCGGATGCGGCCGTCGTCGGCGAGCGCGATGACATCGAACCCGGCGACAGGGGCGGACCCGTCGGCCACCGAGACCAGCTCCCACGAGAAGCGCACGATGTGGTGATTGCCGTCGACGGCGCCCGTCTGCCGGAACTTGAAGCCGGGGAACTGCTCGTGCGCCCCGGCGATCACGGCGGCGAGGGCGGCGTGCCCGGAGACGTCGGCCAGCGGGTCGGTGTAGGTGCCGTCCTCGGCCCAGGCGGCGGCCACGGCCTTGGCGACGACGTCGGCGCTCTCGGCGTTCCAGGCCTCGAAGTAGCGGGCGACGGCGGTCTCGTACGCGGCGGTGTCGTGAGCAGTCATGGAAATCAGCCTCCAGCGATTCGATGGCCAACCGGCGTGGTGTGGCGATGAGTTGAGCTTGCCGGGCCGCCGGGCAAGGGTCGATTACGTCCGGGGTAATGCGAACGCGCCAGGACGCTGCCCCGTGTCTTCTCACACGGGTGCGACTGTGCTTGCCTGGGGGACCCTTTCGGTCGCTGGGGCGGGAGTTGACGTATGCGCAAGCCGTGGATCGGTGGAGTCATCGCCGGTGTGCTGCTGCTCGGGGCATGTGGCGACCCGGGTTCCGGCACGGGGGCCGCGCCGGCCGAAGCCCCCCGGGCCGAGCGCCCGGCCGAACCCTCCGGGCCGCCGAAGTCAACCACCCAGCAGCGCGCCGCCGAAAAGCCCCGACCGAAGGCCCCAAAGGTGCTCTACCTAGGGGACTCCCTCGCCATGGAGAACCAGAACGTCCTGGGCGAGCTCCTCCGCGACGAACTGGGCGCGACTTACCGCAGCGCGCCCTACTCCGGCACCACCCTGTGCGACTACCTCGACGACACGGACAAGGACTCCCTCGTCCCCGACAAGCACAAGGCGGCCGCCCTGGTGCGCGCGGAGCGGCCGGATGTCGTGGTGCTGCAGTTCTGGGGCAACGCGTGGGGCTATACGCCGTGCATGGACGGCATCACGTACGACAAGCAGCGCGAGAAGTACTTCGAGCGATACGCGGCCGACGCGGAGGCGCTGGCCGCGCAGATCGACGCGGCGGCGGGGGCGGACGGGCCCCGCGTGGTGTGGGTGCTGCAGGGCCCCGACCCGATCACGCCGGACCGCGTGCGGCGCGTGAACGGCATCTACGAGAGGCAGGCGCGGGCCTCCGGCGGGCGCGTGGCCGACGCGGGCGGCACGGTCGCCCCGGCATCGGACCGATACACCTGGGTCGAGAAGCTGCCGTGCACGGCGTACGAGCGGGAACACCCGAAGTACTGCACGGACTCCGGCAACCGAACGGCCCTGCACCGGGCGGACGACTACCTGCACTTCTGCCTGGCACCGACGACGCCCAAGTCCCGCCCTTGCCCGACCCGTTCACCCGGCATCCGCCGGATGGCGGCGGAGGTTACGCGGGTCGTGGCCGAGGTGTCCTGAGCCCGGGACGGACGACGATCACGCGGCACTTCCGGGTTCGGGCTCGGCTTCACGGGTCACGGCGTCGGCCACGGCGTCCCGGACCTCACCCTTGGCCAGGGTGCGCCCGGGCCCCGCGAAGGTCCGGGAGAACAGCGGCTCGTCCCAGGGCGGTAGTTGATTGGCACCGG
Source organism: Streptomyces sp. NBC_01381 (assembly GCF_026340305.1). NCBI lineage: Bacteria > Bacillati > Actinomycetota > Actinomycetes > Kitasatosporales > Streptomycetaceae > Streptomyces > Streptomyces sp. NBC_01381. Next base: position 612,895 of record NZ_JAPEPI010000001.1, read on the forward strand.
GGCCGCCCGGTTGTCCTGAGGTTGGCGGTTCCGGGCCGGGAGTCAAGGGCGCTCCTTCGTCGCGTCGGCTTCGCCGATTCCGCTTCGCTCCACCCTTGACACCCACCCCTCCACCGCGAGAAGCCATATGACCGGGCGGCCACGAAGCGGGGCTCACGGGGACCGCCGGTCGGGTCATCAGGCTTCGCGGCCGGGTGCGGACTGGTTCGTATCAGCGCAGCCGGGTGGGAGGGGTGCGCGGTCGGTTCGGGGATGGGTCCCGGCTTCGTCAAGCGTCTACCGACCGGATCTTCCGGCCCCGGCCGGGAGAGAGGCAGAGAGAGGGGGGTGTGGGGAACCTACTTCGGCAAAGTTGCGTTTCGTAGTGCCGCGCGCCCCCCTTGTGCCAGAACACTACTTTCCCAAAGTAGGTCCCCCACCCCCACCTCTCGACCGGGAAGCGACGGCCACCCCAGAAGATCCGGCCGCCAGACGCTTGACGAGACCGGCACCCATCCCCGGACCGGCCGCGCACCCCTTCAGCGGGCTGCGCTGCTACGAACTAGTCCGCACCCGGCAGCGAAGCCGGATGACCCATCCCCGCAGTCCCGTGAGCCCCGCTTCGTGGCCGCCCGGTCGTCTTCCCTCTCGCGGTGGAGGGGTGGGTGTCAAGGGTGGAGCGAAGCGGAATCGGCGCAGCCGACGCGACGAAGGAGCGCCCTTGACTCCCGGCCCGGAACCGCCAACCTCGGGACAACCGGGCGGCCCCGGCAACTCATCCACTGCCGGGTTGGTCAGCCCAGTCACTCCAACGGCCCGGGCCCGGTCGCGGGGCCCCGGCGGCCGCCCCAGGCTCGGACACACCTGTACAGACAGAAAGAGGGGCGGCCATGAGCAGCGGCAGCGCGTCCAGCAATCCCCCGTCCGGAGGCGCAGGCGGCGCCCCCCGCCGAGGTGCGAGCGCCGAGAATCTCTGGGCATCCGGCGGCACCATGTTCGCCGGCGTCCTGATGCTCATGAACGGCATCCTCGGCATCCTCGAAGGCATCGCGGCCGTCGCGAAGGACGACGTGTACGAGCGCATCGGGGACTACGTCTACAAGTTCAATCTGACCACCTGGGGCTGGATCCACATCGTCCTCGGCATCCTGGTGGCCGTCGTCGGCTACGGGGTCCTGAAGGGCACGTCCTGGGGCAAGGTGACCGGCGTAGTGGTGGCCACGGTCTCGGTGCTCATGCAGTTCATGTGGCTGCCGTACCAGCCCGTGTGGGCATTCATCTCCATCGCGATCGGCGTCTTCGTCATCTGGGCGCTGTGCACGGACCGCTCGGACCGCTCGGACCGCAACGACGCGGGCAGGGCTGCCAAGTCGACAGCCAAGTCCAGTGGGAGCACTGGCAGTTGGGGCACTCCTGGTGGCACCGGCGCAGGCGCAGGCGGATCCGCGACCTCGGGCGACACCGGCAGCGATCCCTACGCCCCCTGACCCCGCCGCTCCGTCGAACGGAACCGCACCATGAGTGCCAGCGCCAGCGACCCCGCGAGCAACCTCCCCTTCGAGGACACCGCCGACTTCGAGAGCGCCGACCGCGGGTTCCTCGGCGCTCTCGTACCGGCCGTGATCAGGACGGACGACGGGCGGGTCGTCTGGGACAACGACGCGTACGGGTTCCTCAGGGGCGACTGCCCCGAGAGCGCCAACCCCAGCCTGTGGCGGCAGGCCCAGCTGTGCGCGCGACAGGGCCTGTACGAGGTCACCGAGGGGATCTACCAGGTCAGAGGCCTCGACCTGTCGAACATGACCCTCGTCGAGGGCGACCGCGGCGTCATCGTCATCGACCCGCTGATCTCCGCCGAGTGCGCGGCCGCCGCCCTCGCGCTCTACCGCGAGCACCGCGGGGACCGCCGCGTCACCGGCCTCATCTACACGCACTCGCACGCCGACCACTTCGGCGGCTCGCGCGGCGTCCTGCCGCGGGGCATCGGCGACGGCGTACCGATCCTGGCGCCCAAGGGGTTCCTGGAGCACGCGGTCAGCGAGAACGTCTACGCGGGCCCGGCCATGACACGGCGCGCGAGCTTCATGTACGGCGACCGGCTGCCGAAGTCGCCCGACGGCCAGATCGGCGCGGGCCTGGGCATGACCACGTCGACCGGCACCTTCACCCTCATCCCGCCCACCGTGGACGTCACCCGCACCGGTCAGGAGGAGGTGGTCGACGGCGTACGCATGGTCTTCCAGCTCACGCCGGGGACTGAGGCGCCCGCCGAGATGAACTTCTCCTTCCCCGACAAGCGCGCCCTGTGCCTGGCCGAGAACGCCACGCACAACATGCACAACATCCTGACCCTGCGCGGTGCCGTGGTCCGCGACGCCCGCGTCTGGTCCCGCTACCTCGACGAGGCCATCGGCTTCTTCGACGAGACGTACGACGTCGCCTTCGCCTCGCACCACTGGCCGACGTGGGGCCGGCGCAACGTGGTGAGGTTCCTCGCCGAGCAGCGGGATCTGTACGCGTATCTGCACGACCAGACGCTGCGGATGATCAACCAGGGGCTGACCGGCCCCGAGATCGCCGAGGAGCTGAAGCTGCCGCCCGCCCTGGAGCGGGCCTGGCACGCGCGCGGCTACTACGGCTCGGTCAGCCACAACGTGAAGGCGATCTACCAGCGCTATCTGGGGTGGTTCGACGGCAATGTCGCCCACCTGTGGGAGCACCCGCCGGTCGAACTGGCCAAACGGTACGTGGAGTTGGCGGGCGGTGCGGACGAGGCCCTTGCCAAGGCCCGGGCGTACATCGACGCCGGTGATCTGCGGTTCGCCGCCACGCTCCTCAACCACATCGTCTTCGCCGACGCCGGGAACACGGCCGCGCGCGAGGCCCTGGCAGGCGTGTACGAGCGGCTGGGGCGCGGGGCCGAGAACGGCACCTGGCGCAACTTCTATCTGACCTCGGCCCTCGAACTGCGCCAGGGGCCCGGCTCCAACGACGTCGATCTGTCCAACCCCGAGGTGGCGATGGCGCTCACTACCGAGCAGCTCATCGACTCGATCGCGGTCACCATCGACGGACCGCGCGCCTGGGACGAGAGCCTCACCATCGACCTCGTCCTCACCGACGAACAGCACCGCCACCGCCTGACCCTGCACAATGGCGCGCTCACCCACCGGGACACCCCGTTCGGCGAGTTCCCGCACACATCGGCGGGGCTCACGCTGACCCTCACCAGGCCCCAACTCCTGGGCGTACTGGCAGGGAAGGGCCTGGGCGGGATCGTGACCGAGGGCGATCCGGAGCTGCTTGCCCGCCTTCTGTCGTACGCGACAAAGCCGGACAGGTCCTTTGGCGTGGTGACCCCCTGAGTCCAGGTCTTCTTCAGCTGGTCACTCGCGTTCCAGGCCGGGAACACCGAGTGCGAAGAGCCCGTCGAGGACCAGGTCCACGCCGACGGCGGCGAGCAGCAGACCGAGCAGCCGTCCGAAGAGCTCGACGGTCGCGTGGTGCGTGCCGCGCATGAGGCGGGCGAGGACGATCACGCAGACCAGGTCCATGGCGATCACGGTCACGTACGCGCCGACGACCGTCGACCGCCACGACCAGGAGTCGCGGGCCGCCGCCTCGATGAGCACGGCCGTCATGGCGAGCGGACTCACGATGTACGGCATCAGCAACTGCCGTACGCCGCTGACGAGATCGGACGCGTCCTGGTCCGAGCCGTCCGAGCCGAGGTGGATTCCGAGGACGAGCCCCACGGCGTAGATGAAGAAGATGAGGCCGCCCGCGAGCTGGAGCGCGGGCGTACTGATGTGGAAGAGGTCGAGCAGCCACGGCGCGGTGAACCCCGCGACCAGGCCCACCAGTACGGCGGCGGCCGACGAGACGAGGGCGATCTTCCGGAGTTCGGCGACCTGATGGTTGTGCGCGAGGCCGCCGAAGGCGAGCAGCACCTTGGGCGGGCCGACGACGGAGAAGAAGGTGATGAATGCGGCGGAATAGCTCAGAGCGTTCACGCACGGAATGATCGCCGCAGAACGGGCTAGAAGGGGGCCGGGCCGCCGTTCGCCTCGACCGTGTCGCGGACGGCGTGGATGAAGGCGTCGACGCTCGGATTCGAGCCCTCCGTCGCCGTGCGCCAGATCAGCGCGACGTCCGCCGACGGGACGTCGTGCAGGGGTACGAAGGTGATGTCCGGCCGCGCGTAGTACTTCTCCACGGATGCCACCACCGGCGAAATCCCCTGCCCCGTGGCCACCAGCGTCATCAGCTCCTGGAAGCCGGCGACGGAGCGGCCGCGGCGGATCGGGCGGCCGCTCGGCGTGCGCGGCGGGACGTGGAAGTCCCACCAGTAGGCGGGTGCGCCGTTGACCACGCCGAAGAACGTCTCGCCCGCCAGCTCCTCCAGGGAGACGCTCGCCCGCCCGGCGAGGCGGTGGCCGAGCGGTACGGCGAGCGCGCGGGGTTCGTTGATGACGACGGGGCCGACCGTCAGGTCCGGCTCCTCCACCGGCAGGCAGGTGAACAGGACGTCGACCGTGCCGCCGCGCAGCGCGCCCAGCGGGTCCTCGAACTGGGTCTCGCGCATCCGCACCTCGCAGCGCGGGCGGCGCTCGCGGAACGTCTCCAGGATCGCGCTCGTCAGCGTGCCGGCGCCGGAGCCGAGGAAGCCGATGGTCAACTCGCCGTCGACGCCGCGCGCTACGCCCTTGGCGCGGGCGAGCGCGGCCTCCATCTCGCTGTGCAGCGGGGCGAGATCGTCGTAGAGCTGACGGCCGAGGGGAGACATCTGCACCCTGCGGCTCGTGCGCTCGAAGAGCGGGGCGCCGATCTTGCGCTCAAGGCGCTTCACGGTCTGGCTGACGCGGGCCTGGGAGAGGAGGAGGCGCTCGGCGGTGCGGCCGAAGTGCAGCTCCTCGGCGAGCGTGAGAAAGGTTTCGAGCTCCTGCCGCTCCACGTGCCCTCCCGGTGAACCGTGCCTGACCTGCATCGATAAGCCTGAGCGCGGTAATCGTTTCATGGATCGCCGTTGATCGGGGGGCGGCATCGGCGGATCTTTGAGGAGTCCGGTTCACCACGGACCGAATTCGCTTCTCTTTCCTCAACTCCCCGGAGATTTCCATGCTTTCGCGTACCCGCAAGTCCGCTGTCGCCGCCACCGCCGCCCTCGCCCTGACGGCGGGCCTCGCCGTCACCGGCGCGCAGGCCTCCGCCGGCCACGAACCCCGCAAGGAGGCGGCCTGGACCGCCGCGTGGGCCGCGTCACCGCAGCGCGCGAGCACCGGATTCAAGCCGAACTGGTCGGAGGACGGCTTCTCCGGTCAGACCCTGCGCCAGGTCGTCCGCGTCACCGAAGGCGGCGACAGAGCGCGCATCCGGCTCTCCAACGCGTACGGCACGTCCCCGCTGCACATCGCGGGCGCGACCATCGCCCGTACGGAGAAGGGGGCCGCGGTCGAGGAGGGCTCGCTGCGGCGGCTCACCTTCGAGGGGAGGCGGTCGGTCTCTATCCCGGCGCACGGCCAACTCTCCAGCGACAAGGCCGGGTTGGACCTGAAGGCCTTCGACTCGGTGACGGTCACGCTGCATCTGGCGCGGACGACCGGTCCCGCGACCTTCCACGCGCAGTCGTTCGCGACGAGCTACCGGGCGGAGGGCGAGCACACCGGGGACACGGGGGCGTCGGCGTTCGACGCGTCGACGGAGTCCTGGTACTTCCTGTCCGGGGTGGATGTGGGCGGGCAGAAGTCCCGCCGCGGGGACGGGAACAGGGACGGGATCGTGCTCTTCGGCGACTCCATCACCGACGGCTTCGCCTCCTCCACCGATCGCAACCGCCGCTGGTCCGACGCCCTCGCCGAACGCCTCGCGCAGGAGGGCACCCCGCGGCCCGTGCTCAACGCGGGCATCGGCGGCAACCTCGTCCTCAACGACTCCGCCTGGTACGGCGAGCGGGGCACGGCGCGGATCGGACGCGACGCGCTTGACCTGCCGGGGGTGGGCACGGTGCTCGTCCTCGCGGGCGTGAACGACATCGGCTTCAGCGAGAGCGACACCCCGACGTACAAGCCCGCGCCGAAGGTCAGCGCGGCGGAGCTGATCGCGGGCCACCGGGCGCTGATCCGCGCGGCGCACGCGAAGGGCGTCAAGGCGGTGGGGGCGACGCTGCTGCCGCTGGGGGGCTCCGACCACTACGGGGAGCGGGCGGCCGCGGTGAGCGAGGAGTTCAACGCCTGGGTGCGGAGTTCGGGTGAGTACGACGCGTACGTCGACTTCGACAAGGCGCTGGCGGACCCCGCTGATCCGGAGCGGATCGCTCCGGAGTACGACAGCGGGGACCACCTGCACCCCAACGACGCGGGGTACCGGGCGATGGCTCGGGCGGTGGACCTGGCAGTGCTGTAGGGGCCCGCTCAGTCCGTCTCGCGCGTGTAGTAGCGGTAGAACGTCACCATGAACACCGCCACCGCGATGCCGAGCGCCATGATCGTGGAGCGCAGGACGGACGGGCCCGGCATCCCCTGGCTGTATGCGTAACCGAACGTCACACCGGCGAAGGTCGCCCACGCCGTCGCGCGCAGTTCGCGCGGCAGGCGGGGCGCCATCGCGTACATGCCCATGAAGAGGGCGGCGAAGAGGACACCGGTGACGATGCCGAGCCAGGCGTTGCCGTCCGCGACCGAACCGGCGTCCCGCTGGACCACCACGATGCCGTACAGAAAGCCCATGACCACGGCCGAGACCCCGGCCCAGGTCGTGCCGGACCCGGCAAGGATCCGCGGTGCGGATGAAGCGGGTGAGGTGGGTGAAGTCGGTGCCGCATGTGCCATGACGGGTCCTCCAGACTCTTTCGCCCCAGTACCAGGGCACACCCGCACCCGCCGAGAGGCAACTCGACGGCATCAGTGGTAGCGGTTGCAGCCGTCCGGACACGGGTCACAGCACGGCTTGTGCTGCGGGCAGGGATCATCCGGCGGCACCGCACACCTCGGCACATGCCTCCCGCCCACGTCGATGTACTCCGCACTCGCCCAGCCCTGCACACCGCCGAGCCAGTACCAGTGCGGATTGCCGAAGACGCTCGTACCGCGTGTCTGGCACTCGACCCGGTCCTGGCTGCCCGACGAAAGACGGTCGACGATCGTGGCGCCGGTGGACGGCGCGTCCCGCACCTTCAGGTCGCCGGGCGAGACGACCTTCCCCCAGATCACGGCGTGATGGCGGTTGTGGTTGTCGCCGTCCGCTGTTGTGGCGGATGCTGGGGAAGCACCCCCGAGTGCCAGAGTGCCACCGGTCAGGAGCGCGGCGGCAAGGGTTCCCAGAACGGCCGGAGTGGTCCGCATGATCGGCCTCCTCGCTCCCCCGTTCCCCCTCCACCCCTTCTCCCCACCTTCCAGCAAACACCCGTTCGGACCAACGCTCCACCGGGCGATGAGTTTGCGCCGCGGCGACGGTCTGACCTCGTAACGGAACGCACTGACCTGGAGAGGGCGTACGGACATGAACAGCGTGGCCATCGAGACCGCGGGCCTGGTGAAGACCTTCGGCGACACCCGCGCCGTGGACGGCGTGGACCTCACCATCCCGGCCGGGACCGTGTACGGCCTGCTCGGCCCGAACGGCGCCGGCAAGACCACCACGGTGAAGATGCTCGCCACCCTGCTGCGGCCCGACGGGGGCGACGCCCACGTGTTCGGCCATGACGTCGTGCGCGAGGCCGACGCCGTACGCAGCAGGGTCAGCCTGACCGGTCAGTACGCATCGGTCGACGAGGACCTGACCGGCACCGAGAACCTGGTGCTGCTCGGCCGCCTCACGGGACATGGCAGGAAAGCGGCGTACGACAGGTCGGCGCAGCTCCTCGAAGCCTTCGGGCTGAGCGACGCGGCCGCCCGCCAGGTGAAGAACTACTCCGGCGGCATGCGGCGCCGCATCGACATCGCGGCATCCATCCTGAACACGCCTGATCTGCTGTTCCTCGACGAGCCCACCACCGGGCTCGACCCGCGCAGCCGCAACCAGGTCTGGGACATCGTGCGGGCCGTCGTCGGGCACGGGACGACCGTTCTGCTCACCACCCAGTACCTGGACGAGGCCGATCACCTCGCATCCCGCATCGCCGTCATCGACCACGGCAAGGTCATCGCCGAGGGCACCAAGGGCGAGCTGAAGGCGTCGGTCGGCGCGGGCTCCGTGCATGTGCGGCTGCGGGACGCGGAGCAGCGGGCCGAGGCCGAGAAGGTGCTGCGGATCGCGCTCGACGCGGAGGTCCAGCTGGAGCCGGACCCGGTCGCGCTCACCGCCCGCGTCGGCAACGGCGAGCGCAACGGCAGGGGCGCGGCCGAGAAGGCGTCCCGCGCGCTCGCGGAACTGGCCCACAACGGGATCACCGTCGACAACTTCTCCCTGGGCCAGCCGAGCCTGGACGAGGTCTTCCTCGCCCTGACCGGTGCCCCTCACGACGTAACGGACACGGCTGGAACCACTGGCACGGCGAAGGAAGAGGCATCGGCATGAGCACCGCGACCACCACCTCCGAGGCCCAGGACCTCGCGCCAGTCAGGGCCGAGTCCCTCGCCGAGCTCCTGATCGCCGGTGACCGGCCGCAGCGCCCCAGCGCGTTCGCCGCGTCCCTGACGTTCGGCTGGCGGGCCATGCTCAAGATCAAGCATGTGCCGGAGCAGCTCTTCGACGTGACGGCGTTCCCGATCATGATGGTGCTGATGTACACGTACCTCTTCGGAGGGGCGCTCGCCGGATCGCCGAGCGAGTACATCCAGTACCTGCTGCCGGGCATCCTCGTGATGTCCGTCGTCATGATCACCATG